>JAKAJS010000086.1 GCA_021813685.1 Deltaproteobacteria bacterium
CACTGAGGTGAGCTGCATGCCTTACTCCCTTCCGAAAATGAGATTTGCTGCACCCAAAACGGATATTTCTTGCGAGTGTTGTAGATTGTATAGTTGCCCCATCTGTTGATGTAAACTGCTTTTTGGGCAAATCTTCGGTCCGAAAATACCGCTCAGACATCCGTAATTGAAATCGATTCAGTATTTTCCGGTAATATCTCTTCCTCTTTTCCTCTCCCTTGTAGTCGGCGCATGTAATGAGAGACCACTGCCAGAAAATTTTTGAGAGTTACTGAATTGTCGGAAAACTCATGTGCGGCACGATTCGAAGGTGACGTGATCCTGCCCGGGGCGCGGCACCTACGCCTGCCCGAGGCTCCTCCCTTGGTTCGGGTGAGAGACCGGGAGGGTGTTTTCACACTGGCTCCCCTTCGATCGATGAGTCTGATAAGATCAGGTCTTATCAGGTAAAGAGCGAACGTTTTTCTGCCATGGATGCGGTACGTCATGAAGCCGCGGCGATCCAGGCTGAACACCTCTCCGATGCCCCGTTCTTCAGCAAGCGTTACAAGAGTCAGATAGATCGCCTCGGTGATGCACCGCCCTTCCGTTTCGCACATGCCCCATGGGTTCGTTCGGAACGATCTAACAGCGTCACAAACGGACCCGTATCGAGGATGATTTCACGCATGGCGCTCAAATCTCGATAGGAGGTGTTCGCGGTGATTTGAGCCTAGATCCGGAATCGCGCTCAATGACGCACCCGGCTATCCCTCTCATTAAAGCATTGATCGCCGCGCAGATGAATGCTATCATTTTGATAGTATTGCCATAAGAAGAGGTAGACACTGGATATGGCGCAAATTCTTATCCGAAATCTTGATGAGGCCACCATCGAAAGATTGAAGCTTCGCGCGGCGCAGAACGGCCGCTCACTACAGGCTGAGGTCAAGATGATTCTCGATCAGGCTGCGCACGTGGACTTGCGAACTGCACGCCTTGCCGCCGCTCGAATCCGTGACAAATTGAAAGGCCGTCCAGCAAGCGACAGCGTCGATCTTCTGCGTGAAGAGCGCTACGAATGAGCGTCTTCGTCGTTGACGCAAGCGTTGCCGCAAAGTGGTTTTTCGACGAACCTCTTTCGGATGACGCCACCCGCCTGCTCGATGCGTCTCATATATTGCATGTCCCTGACTTTTTCCTGCTCGAAATTGATAGCGTACTTTGTAAGAAGATGAGACGGGGCGAGATATCCAGAGGAGAGGCACAGGAAGTCCGTTCTTCGATAGCCATTTTCCCCTTGCAGAAACATCCCTTTCAACTGCTGATGGACGCAGCCTTTGAGCTTGCGGCGCAAACCAGATGCAGTCCCTATGATTGCGTATATCTTATCCTTGCAATTATACTCGGGGCACAGATGGTTACAGCCGACAGGCGTTTCTATGAAAGAATCTACAACAGCCGGCTCGCTGCGGAAAACCTTCGCTGGGTTGAAGACCTGCCCCAAATTGGTGGCGATCCATTATAACCATAGAAAAGTTTATATCCTGGCTGTATTGGCGCATAAGGAACATGGCAAAAGCAAATGGAAAGAGTAGTCCGTCTAACGAAAGTGCGGGAAGCAAAAAGCCGGTCTTCCTCCCGCTTCCTGCTTCCCGCTCCTTGCTTCCGTCTTATCCTTCCGGCTTCCCCGCTCCCGCTCTACTCAGTCAACACACACTTCTTATGATCCTGCGCGTCGATAACTGCGAGGGCTGTGGTGTTGACGATGTCTTCGACGCTCGAGTGGCGCTCGATCACGTGGATCGCTTCGCTTGTGCCCATGAGGATCGGGCCGATCGCCTGGGCGCCGCCGAGTCGTGCCATGAGCTTGTAGGCGATATTGCCCGCTTCGAGCGAGGGGAAGATCAGCACGTTTGCCTTCTTCTTTAGCGTGTTGAATTGATAGCTCCCGTTCAGGATCTCGGGGATGACGGCCGTATCGGCCTGCATCTCGCCGTCTATGATGATGTCGGGGCGGCGCTGCTTTACGATCCGGGTGGCTTCGGCGACCTTATCGGTCCGCGGGTGGCGCGTGCTGCCGAAGTTGCTGAACGTGAGCATGGCGACCCGTGGCTCGATATCGAGTCGTCGTACGGCGTCGGCCGTAAAGATCGCAATTTCGGCAAGCTGTTCGGCCGTGGGATCGATATTGACGGTGGTATCGGCAAAAAACATCACCTCTTTTTGGAAAACCATCATGTAGACGCCGGCGATGACCGAGGTGCCCTTCTCCAGCGGAAGGGTGTGGAGCGCCGGTCGAATGGTGTCCGGATAGTCCTTGTTGACGCCTCCCACAAGACCGTCGGCATCGCAAAGCTTTACCATCATCGAGCCGAAGTAGTTGTTGCTCGTGGTCATGAGCTTTTTCGCCTTATCGGGCGTCATGCCTTTCCGGCAGCGCGATTTGAAAAGGTCTGCGGCATACTCGTCGACCCGATCGGAAGTCGCGGGGTCTACGATTTCGGCCTCCTCGATCTCCAGGCGCAGTTCGGCCGCCTTGTTCAGGATCTCGGTACGGTTGCCCAGAAGAATCGGCTTTGCGATTCCTTCATCGAGAAGGATCTGGCTGGCCCGCAGGATCTTGGGGTCGGAGCCTTCGAGGAAAACGATCCGCTTCGGGTCCCGCTGTGCCTTGTGAATGATGCGGCGCATGATCTCCTGGGCGCGGCCGAGGCGGCTTTCGAGTCGGTCGCGGTAGGCATCCCAGTCGGATATGGGCGCCATGGCGACTCCGGAGTCCACGGCCGCCTTGGCCACCGCAATCCCTTCCCGGATCAGTACCCGCGGGTCGAACGGCTTGGGAATGATGTAGTTCGGTCCGAACTCGAGCAGGTCGCTGCCGTAGGCCTTCAAGACCGAATCCGGTACGTCTTCTTTGGCCAGATCGGCGAGCGAGCGCACCGCCTGGATCTTCATCTCGTCGTTTATCGCGCAGGCTCTTACGTCCAGGGCGCCGCGAAAAATATAGGGAAACCCCAGCACGTTATTGACCTGGTTGGGGAAATCGGAGCGTCCCGTGGCCATGATCAGGTCGCTTCGAACGCTCAGGGCGTCGGGGTAGCTGATCTCGGGGTCCGGATTGGCCATGGCGAAAATGATGGGCTTGTCCGCCATGCTCTTTACCATCTCCTTGGTCACCAGGCCCGCGGCCGAGACGCCTGCGAAAACATCGGCGCCTTTCATCAGCTCCACAAGCGTCATGGGCTTTTCCCCGTTTGCGAACCGTTCCTTGTAGGGGTTCATCCCCTCTTTGCGGCCGTGGTAGACAAGACCCTTGGAGTCGACCAGGTAAATGTTTTCCCTCTTTACCCCGAGCCGGACATAAAGGGTTGCGCACGCTATTCCGGCAGCGCCCGCCCCGGACATCACCACCTTGACCTCATCGAGCTTCTTATTCTGGAGTTCGACGGCATTGAGAAGGGCGGCCGAGGAAATGATGGCCGTGCCGTGCTGGTCGTCGTGGAATACCGGGATGTTCATGGTTTCCCGCAACCGTTCTTCGATGTAGAAGCATTCGGGGGCCTTGATGTCTTCGAGGTTTATGCCCCCGAAGGTCGGTTCGAGCAGTTGTACTGCCTTGATGATCTCATCGGGGTCCTTGGTGTTCAACTCTATGTCGAAAACGTCGATATCGGCAAACCTTTTGAACAGGACCGCCTTGCCTTCCATCACCGGTTTTGCGGCAAGAGGGCCGATGTCTCCCAGTCCGAGAACGGCAGTTCCGTTGGTGATAACCGCAACCAGGTTCCCCCGGATGGTGTAGTCGAAAACCCGTTCGGTTACGCACTCGATCTCTCGGCAGGGTTCGGCCACACCGGGGGTGTAGGCCATCGAGAGGTCGCGCTGCGTGTAGCACGGCTTTATGGGCTTGACTTCAATTTTTCCCGCCCTCTCTTCGCAGTGGTATTTTAGAGCGTCGCTTTTCAGAACCATCGGGGTACTCCTGGTATTTTTTAGATCCATCAATCGAAAGTGTCCAGCCCGAACTCCCGGGAGGGGCACTTGGCAGTTTCCATTTCAGAAACCAGCTATTTTGCAGCTATTGTAACCTCATAATCAAGAGTTTTTTAGGCCATGGCGAGTAGAATATTGACAGGGGGTTGTATTATCAACATAATTGCATAGGTGAGAGTTGCACTAAACCCATCCGATACGTTTCACATCACAAGATTCCCGAGGAGCACCGGTTATGGCGAAAAAATGGGTCTATTTGTTCGATGAACTCGATCAGGCGGCGTCCTATGCGGGCGGTGGCTGGGAAGAGGTAAAGGGCCTTCTGGGGGGCAAGGGGGCCAATCTGGCGGAAATGACAAGACTGGGTTTGCCGGTGCCTCCGGGCTTTACGGTGACCACCGAAGCCTGCAACTCCTACCTGGCCGAAGGCATGAAATTTCCCGAAAAGATGTGGGAACAGCAACTGGCGGCTTTGGCCGAGGTGGAAAAAAGAGCCGGGAAAAAGTTCGGAGATCACGCAAAACCTTTGCTGGTATCCTGCCGCTCGGGGGCAAAATTCTCCATGCCGGGGATGATGGATACTGTGCTCAATATCGGGCTGAACGACGATACGGTGGAAGGCATGATAGAGGCGACCAAAGATCCTCGTTTCGTCTATGATTCCTTCCGCCGTCTCATTCAGATGTTTGGCTCCGTGGTCATGGGGGTTCCCGACGAACCGTTCGAGGAGATAATCGGCAAAGCCAGGAAGTCGCGCGGTGCTAAAAGCGACGCGGAGCTTTCGGCGGATGACTGGAAGGTTGTCATACAGAAATTCAAGAACGTCTTCCTCCATCACAGCCACATGCCGTTTCCAACGGATCCCTTCGAGCAGCTTCACCTGGCTACCGAGGCGGTATTCCGGTCCTGGAACGGAAAACGCGCCGTCGATTACCGGGAAGCGGCAAAGATTGCCCACGACCTCGGTACGGCCGTAAACATCGTTGCGATGGTCTTCGGCAACATGGGAGCCACCAGCGCAACCGGAGTCGCCACGACCCGTAATGTCACAAACGGTGAAAAAAGGATCGAGGGCGACTACCTCATCAATGCGCAGGGCGAAGACGTCGTGGCGGGAATCCGGGAAACGCTTCCGATCGAACAGATGGCGGTCGACATGCCGGAGACCTGGAAGGAGTTCGGGCAGGTTTGCGCCACACTCGAACAGCATTATCGCGACACGCAGGATATAGAATTTACGGTCGAGCGCGGGAAACTCTGGATGCTCCAGACGCGAGACGCCAAGCGCACCGCCATGGCCGCTGTTCGCATAGCGGTGGATATGGTGGAAGAAGGGCTCATTACCCGCGAGGAAGCCGTCGAAAAGCGTGTTACGACCGACCAGGTGGACTTTTTCCTCCATCCGCAGTTCAATTCCCAATCCAAGCAGGCCGCCAAAGCCGAGGGCAGGTTGCTCGCGCGTGGTCTGAATGTCTCACCGGGGGCCGCCGTGGGGATGGTGGCCTTTACCGCCGATCTTGCGCAAAGCTGGGCCAAAAAGGAAGGCAAAAAAGTGATCATGGTGCGGCCGGAGACCAAGCCCGATGATGTGCACGGCATGCTCGCGGCCCAGGGAATCCTTACGAGCCGCGGCGGGCGTACCAGCCACGCCGCCCTTGTCGCCCGCCAGTTCGGAAAGCCCGCCGTAGTCGGTGTGGCTGCCCTCGACATCGATCTCGGGCGCCATCAGATGACCGTTGGCGGCCAGGTCATCAACGAAGGGGACTGGATTTCGGTGAGCGGCACCACGGGCGAGGTCTTCCTCGGTCAGCTCGAAACCATGATCCCCGACATATCCGATCCGTGGCTTATGAAGCTGCTCCAGTGGGCCGACGACGCTGCCCGGCTGCAGGTATGGACCAACGCCGACTATCCCCACGATGCCCGGCGCGCGAGGGAATTTGGCGCCAGGGGCATCGGCCTTTGCCGTACCGAACACATGTTTTTCCAACCCGAGCGCCTCCCCCTGATTCAAAAGCTTATCATGACAAACGACCCGGTCGAGCGGCGCGAAGCCCTGGACGCCCTGTTGCCCTACCAGCGCGAGGACTTCAGCGGCCTTTTCCGGGAGATGAACGGGCTGCCGGTAATCATTCGTCTCATAGATCCCCCGCTTCATGAATTCCTGCCGGGCCTGGAGATGCTTCTGACACAGCTGGCCGACTGCAAAATCAAGCTGCAGCACGCCCGGGACCTGGATGAAATCAATGAGCTCCTCAAAAAGATCGAAGAATACCAGCGCGTTCTCAAACTCGTCGAAACGCTTCACGAGGCAAACCCCATGCTCGGGCTTCGGGGCGTGCGCCTCGGGATCAGAATGCCCGAACTCACCCAGATGCAGGTTCGCGCCGTCTTCGAGGCGGCCTGTCAGTGCGCGGCCGAAGGGATAGACGTCCATCCCGAAATCATGATCCCGCTCACCGCGCACGCCAATGAGCTGAAGATACAAAGAAACGCCCTCGAAACGGTCGCACGGGAAGTCATGGAAGGGCGCGACATGGCAATCGACTATAAGTTCGGCACCATGATCGAAGTCCCGCGGGCCGCCCTTACGGCCGATGAAATGGCCGAGTATGCCCAGTTTTTCTCCTTCGGCACAAACGACCTTACCCAGATGGTCTTCGGGATAAGCCGGGACGATGCCGAGAAGGGCTTTCTCATCGATTACATGCGCAGGGAAATTTTGCCGGAAAACCCGTTTGTGAGCATCGACGAGCACGGAGTAGCCAAAATCATGGGCATGGCGGTCGAATCGGGCAGAAAGACTCGCCCCGATCTGGAAGTCGGCATCTGCGGGGAACACGGAGGCGACCCGAAGTCTATTGCGATCTGTCATAAACTCGGGCTCAACTACGTCAGCTGTTCGCCCTTTCGCGTGCCGATCGCAAGGCTTGCCGCAGCCCAGATTGCATTGAAAGAGCGAAGGCTCAGCCAGGAGGTCCGAACGGCCAAAGGAGCCCTCGTCGCCGGGTAAACGATAACCGGTATCGGGTATCGGAGACGCCTTCCGATGCCCGATACACTTTTTTGTACTCGCCTCTTTCCCCCCGTTTTTCCCCCGATACCCGCTGGAAGCCGGCGGAGGTGAAGGCGCTCCGTCGCTTCGACACCGCCGTGATACATTTTTTGCACATGTCCCCCGCAAGTGAGAAGATTTTGGTTCCCCCCGGGCCGCCCATCCCCGAAAAAGCTTTCCCCTCCACTGAGGCAGAATGAGTTTATCCAGTCATATCCATTGCTTATCGTCAATTTGCGGGAATTTGGATCTCTGGCACGCGCTTTGCCTTAGTACTGGCTCACCGGGTGATGCAATGGGTTGCATGGGGACATCCGGCAACTGACTCAAATGGAGAAGAAAATGAAGAAACTGGCTTACATTTTTGGCGCGGGTGTGATTTCCATGGCTTTTGTTTGCAATCCTGTTTTTGCCCAGACAGCGGCGCAAAAACCTGCGACTCCCGCCGATACGGCGAAGACCATGGTAAAAGAGGCCCCTTCGACTGCGAAACCGGCCCCGACCGTTACGGAGCAAAAGGCCGCGCCCAAGCTTGCGACAGGCGCAGCGACGAAAAAAGCCGCAAACGCGAAAGAAAAGACCCTGAAATCCAAAAAAGCGATAAAGACTCTCGCGCACAAAAAGGCTTCCGTGGCGAAAAAGCACGTTGTAAAAAAGCATGCGGGGAAAAAGATCGTGGCAAAGCATGCGAAAAAGCACCTGGCCAAAGTTAAGAAGGAAAAGCAGTTGTAACTGAATGAAGGGCTTAGGCCCGGAAAACAGTGCGTGTCGAAGAACCCTTCCTGGTCCCGGGGAGGGTTCTCCTGTTTCAGGAAGGTCCTTTTACGGTAGATATTTTCCGCTTTTCGGCTCCAGGGCAAATTTCCCGTGTATCCTCTCCTTTGATCGGTTGCCAATATGAGTGCCGGGGGTTATCATGGCTCACTTTTTTTGGGCCGGAGCCTTATGGCCGATCGACGAGGGAGGCAGACGATGGGGACGCAGAAAAGTTACGCGGAGATAAACGAAAAAATTCGAAACGGCAGTGCCGTCGTGGTGACGGCCGAGGACATGGTCGGGATCGTGAGGAAAAAAGGGGCTGCTGCGGCTGCAAAGGAGGTGGACGTGGTTACGACCGGCACCTTCGCCCCCATGTGCTCGTCGGGAGCCTTCATCAATTTCGGCCACTCCAATCCCCCGATAAAGGCTTCGAAGGTCTGGCTGAATAATGTTCCGGCGTACGGGGGGATTGCGGCAGTAGACATTTATCTGGGCGCAACCGAGCCGGCGCTCGACGATCCGCTGAACAAAGTGCACCCCGGTGCGTTCGAGTACGGGGGCGGGCATGTCATCGAGGACCTGGTGAGCGGCAAGCGGGTCCACTTGCGCGCCGAAGGCTACGGGACCGATTGCTATCCCAATCGCTCCATAGAAAAATATGTGACTCTCCAGGAGCTGCCGTACGCGGTTTTGTGCAATCCGAGAAACGCCTACCAGAACTACCCTTGCGCCGTCAATGTCTCCAAAAAGATAATCTACACTTACATGGGGGCTCTCAAGCCCAATATGGGAAACGCCAACTATTGTTCGGCGGGCCAGCTCAGCCCGATGCTAAACGATCCCTACTACAGGACGCTAGGCCTGGGCACGCGCATTTTTCTCGGCGGCGCGCAGGGCTTCATAACCTGGCACGGAACCCAGCACAACCCCGAGGCCCCCCGGCTTCCAAACGGAACGCCCCGCACCCTTGCGGGCACCCTGATGCTGATGGGCGAGCTCAAGGAGATGAGTCCGAGATGGCTCATGGGCGCCAGTCTTCTCGGATACGGCTGCTCTCTCATGGTCGGGGTGGGAATCCCCATCCCCATTCTCGATGAGGAGATGGCTCTTTTTACCGCCGTCTCCGACGAAGATATCGTGACGCAGGTAAAAGACTACAGTCGCACCCGACTGGAACCGGTCGGCGAGGTCAACTACGCCCAACTGAAGTCCGGCTCGATTACCATCGAGGGCAGGGAGATCCCGACCGTTCCCCTCTCGAGCTATCTGCGTGCAAAGGAAATCGCCGAAATTTTGAAAAGCTGGATCGAGAAGGGCGAGTTTTTGCTCGGAGAACCGCAGAAGATGCTTCCTTCCGTTCCCTGCTCCCCGCCCGCGGGCGCCAAGGTTTTGAAAGGGTAGGGCGATGGCCCGTAAGGCAAAGGGGATAGGACTTCTTTCCGGCGGCCTCGATTCCATATTGGCCGTAAAGGTCCTCCAGGAACAAAAGATCGATTTGCTCGGACTCACCTTTAAAACGCCCTTTTTCGGACCTGCGGAAGGATTGGCGGCAGGGGATATGGCGGGAATCGAAATGCGTGCGATCGATATCTCCGAAGTCCACCTGGAAATGCTCAAAAACCCGCGTTACGGGTACGGAAGCCGAATCAACCCCTGTATCGACTGCCATGGGCTCATGCTGCGGGAGGCCGCAAAAATTCTGGAGGCCGAGGGAGCCGATTTTCTCTTTACCGGCGAGGTGCTCGGACAGCGGCCCATGAGCCAGCGCCGGGATTCGCTGCGAAGCGTGGAAAAGCTCTCCGGCCTCATTGGACGAATCCTGCGGCCATTGAGCGCAAAACTTCTTTCCCCCACCATCGTCGAGGAAGAAGGGTTGGTTGACAGGAATATGCTGCTCGATATCCAGGGCCGCTCGCGAAGACCCCAGAGAGAACTCGCCCGAAAATACGGTCTGAAGGACTATCCGCAGCCGGGGGGCGGCTGCATGCTCACAAACGAAGGCTTTGCAAGCCGGCTCCGAAAACTGCTCGAAATACGCCCGGGGGCGACGGTCGGGGACGTGGAGATCATCAAATGGGGGAGGGCCTTCGTGCTTCCAGGCGATACGATCTGCATGGTGGGCCGCAAAGAAAGTGAAAACTCCAGGTTGGAAGCTCTGGCCCGACCGGAGGATATCATTTTGAGCGGTTCCGATCATCCCGGCCCGACCTGTGTGGTCCTTGCCCCGAAGGAGACTTTCGACCCGGAGACGGCCGCCTCTCTTTGCGCCTCCTATGGCGATGCCCCGGAAGGGGCGCAGGTGGCCGTAGAATGGCGCGCGGGCGGAGCCGAAAGAAAACAGGCGGCCGGAAAAATCACCGCCCAGCCAAGGCCGAAGGAATTTTTCAAAACCTTTCTTCTTTAATTGTTCATGGGTACACAAAAGCGCGGGGGCTTTCGGCCCCCGCACCCCCACGCCGCTACGCGGCTCAGATGGCGGGGAAATTGGCAGGGTCCATCCCGTAGTCGCAGTGAGGCCGTAACGGGCAGATCGGGCATTGGGGCTTTTTGGCCGTGCAGATCTTTCTGCCGTGCTGGATCAGCTGGTGAGAGAATTTGACCCATCGCGCCCTGTCCAGAAGAGCTTTCAGGTCCTGCTCAATTTTGTCCGCCCCCTTTGCGTGCGTCAGCCCCAGTCTGGTCGAAACCCGCGAAACGTGGGTATCGACGGCTATCCCCGGAATGCCGAATGCGTTGCCCAAAATCACGTTGGCTGTCTTTCTGCCAACGCCGGGCAGACCCACCAGAGTCTCCATGTCCCGGGGAACCTGGCCGCCAAACCGCTCGGCGATGATTTTGCTGGATTCCCTTATGGCCACTGCCTTGTTATGATAAAAACCGGTGCTCCGGATATCCTGCTCCAGTTGCGCGAGCGGCGCTTCGGCGAAGGCTTTGGCCGACGGATACTTGCCAAATAGGGCCGGAGTAACGAGATTGACCCGCTCGTCGGTGCACTGCGCAGATAGTATGGTCGCCACCAACAGTTGCAGCGGGTCGGTAAAGTCGAGCGAACATCGGGGGTCGGGATAGAGTTCGTCGAGTATTTTCAGGATTGACTTTACCTTGTCCGAATTGGTATGAATGCCGCCCAAAAAACTTTCTCCTGTGGAGAGTAACGACTTGGCAAAAGGTGAAACCAAGATTAGTTTTGTAAGCCAATTCGCCGGCTATTTCAAGTCGAAACGCCGGTTTCCCCTCGGACATAAGATGGCAGGGCATAATGAGCATTAAAGACAAAGAGCCGTTCAGGTCGTTACTTTCAAAAACCAGCTCCCAACGGATCCGGAGCAGCCATCTCATCGTTTGCCCCTTCTGCGACGACGGCCACCCCATTCCGACCGATTTCGACTCGATCCACCGCTGCACGTGCGGGGCATGTTTCAAAGTCTGCGGAACCGACATGCTCGAAACCGGCGTAGGAGATATCGCCAACTCCTTGTGGAACGAAGAGGAACTGAGCCTCGTCCGGTCGGTGCCGGTCGATTTTTGCAACATTATCATTGAGAAGGATTTCGACCGGTTGCTCGATCTGCGCCACACCTCGCGCGAAAATGGCGGCATCGAGCGCTTCTGTAAATACGACATCAACCTCAACCTGAGCCTGGTCTGGGTAAAGAGGCTGTTTTAGGGGCCGGCCGTCGCTCATTTCTTGACACCGCATGCATAAGAGGGTATGTTGCCAATCCACCGGGGATGTAGCTCAGTTGGGAGAGCGCAGGCTTCGCAAGTCTGAGGTCGTGGGTTCGAATCCCATCATCTCCATAAACCACCGAAGCAGCCTGTTTTGTTAAAGCCATTCTCTGCCGGCACCGCAAATTCGAATGGCGTCCGTCAATCCACCTGTGAGCTGTATGGATTGTTGAGGCTACCCGTCCTCCGACAGGTGCACACCCCTTTCGGATGTCTGAGTGTCAAAAGGTCTCGAACCTCTGAGAAGATCCAATCGGTGGGCCGGGATCAAAAGCTTTGACACTTAAAACACTATCTTGCATATAGCCCGGGAGAGCTTTACAGGCGCAGGCGCGCCTGTAAAGCCATTTGTTCGTCCCCCGACGACGATCCGCCCGATCAGAAACGCGATATCGATCACCACAAACGCCTACTTGCTGACTCCCTTGTCCATTGATGTCAATGTCGTTTATCGCAGACGATTGGCCGACCATTTTCCTTCCTGGACAGTTTCTTGACTCGTAATTCCGCCTGTCGCTCTACCATGGCCATCTATGGCTAGGAGAGGACTCTTGATGTGATATATCAGATGTGATACATTTATGAGCCCTATGAATGGCAAAGAAATCGTCAAAAAACTGGAATCGGAAGGTTGGCGCCTTGTGAGGGTAAAAGGCAGCCATCATCTTATGCGCAAGGGCGCCAAGACCGTTCCTGTCCCTGTTCATGGACCAACCACTATTGGTCCCGGTTTGCTGGCGAAGATCGAACGTCAGACAGGAGTGAAACTGCAATGAAACTGGAATATCCCTTTATCATCGACCGCGACCCGGATGGATGGCTCGTGGTGCAGTTCATCGATTTTGAGGAGGCCTTCACCCAGGGCAAGACCGTGGAGGAATGTTATCTCAACGCCCGGGAGGTGCTCTCCCTTGTAATCGAGCAGCGCATGGCGGATGGAGCTGAGATTCCACTGCCCGGTCATTCCGATTCGCCGCATCGAACCACCCCGGATGCGCAGATCCAGGCGGCCCTTTTGGTGCACCTGGCGAGAGGAAACCGCTCGCTGGCCGACCTTGCAAGGGCGCTCGGAACATCATGGCCTTCCGTGCAGCGCCTGGAAGACCCCCGGCACAGGTCCACGCTGAACCAGATCGAAAGAGCGGCCGCCGCCTTAGGCAAACGCCTGGTCCTGAGCTTCGAAGACCCCTCACCCAAATAGAAAATGGACCCGTTTTCGCCCAAAACCCGCCGTTTGGCTGGGGCGCGCGGCCGAAGCGCAACCACGGCTGTCGAGACCTCTTGTGAGGTCGATATCGTTACTCGATAAGCCTTTGAAACAATTTGTGCTTGGGCTCTTGTGCGGCGTCGGACGGGGAGGGGGGACATGCGTCCCGCACGCGAGCGGGACGCATACCGCCATTGCAGCAAAATGTCTCTATACTACTCCGCCTGGACCTTTTTGGGTCTGGGGGGGCTGACGATCGCCTCGCCGTCGAGCACCAGAGTTCCGTCCTGCCTCGAGCAGGTGGTTTTTAGTCGGATCTGCTTTTTTTCGTCGAGTATCTCCAGCACCTCGACGCGGGCGGTGATCGTGTCGCCTATTCTGACGGGGGCGAGAAAGCTCAGCTCCTGCCGGACATAGACCGTCCCCGGACCGGGAAAACGGGTCCCCAAAACGGCGGAAATGAGTCCGGCGGCCAGCATGCCGTGGGCGATCCTCGTTTTGAAAAAAGTCTGTCTGGCATATTCTTCATCAATGTGAGCCGGGTTGAGATCCCCGGTCACACCCGCATAGAGGTACACATCGGATTCCGAAATCGTTTTTGAAAACTCGGCGCTTTCATGGAGACGAATCTCTTCGATCGTTTTTCCGATTGTGCTCATGGGATTCTACCTGTTTTTGAGGATGTTTCGTGCGATCACAAGACGCATGATTTCATTGGTTCCCTCGTAAATCTGCGTGATTTTTGCGTCGCGCATGTGCCGCTCCATCGGGTACTCTTTGCAGTAGCCGTATCCGCCCAGAATCTGCACCCCTTCCACGCTCGCCCACATCGCGGTATCCGAGGCGAGAAGCTTGGCCATGGCCGCTTCCTTTTCGTAGGGCTTCTTGTTGCTCTCCAGCCAGGCGGCGCGAAGGACCAGCAGTTCTGAGGCATCCAGCTGGGTGGCCATATCGGCGAGCTTCCACTGAATGGCCTGAAAATTTGAGATGGGCTGATTGAACTGCTCCCGGGTCTTGCTGTAGTCAACGGATTCCTCCAGGGTGGCCCTGCCGATGCCGATCGCCTGCGAGGCGATCCCGATGCGTCCGCCGTCGAGTGTGGTAAGCATCTGCTTAAAGCCTTCTCCTGGTTTTCCGAGGAGATTTTCAGCCGGAATGCGGGCATCTTCGAAGACGAGTTCCGCCGTTCCCGAAGCGTTTATCCCAAGCTTTTCCTCGACTTTTCCCACATGGAAGCCGGGGGTGTTTTCGAAATCCACTATAAAGGAACTTATGCCCTTGTAGCCGGCCGCCCTGTCGGTAACCGCGGCAAGAACGCAGTAGCGCGCAACGTTTCCGTTGGTGATGAAGCGCTTGGTGCCGTTTATCACCCACTCATCGCCTTTTAGCACCGCAGTCGTGAGCATTTTTGCCGGGTCGGATCCCGCCCCTGCTTCGGTCAGCCCGTAGCAGCCAAGCGCCTCGCCGCTTGCGACGGGTCGCAGGTATTTCTGCTTCTGTTCTACGGTGCCGTACGCACTGACGGGGAAACCGTAGAGGCTGTTGCAAACACTCATGATCACGCCGCACGATGCGCACGCCTTCGATATTTCAATCAGTGCGAGGGCATAGCAGACGTAGTCCATGCCCGCCCCGCCGAATTCTTCGGGGATTGCGACGCCCATGAGGCCAAGCTCTCCCATCTTGGCGCAGATCTCCGCCGGGTGTTTGTGCAGCCGGTCGAGTTCTGCGGCAACGGGTTTGATCTCCCGCTCGGCGAACTTACGGGCCATGTCCTGGATCATTTTCTGTTCTTCTGTCAACTCGAAATTCATATCCCGATCTCCATATTATTTATCGTGTCATGCTGCCCGTAAACCGGGCTTTGCGTTTTTCCAGGAAAGCCGAGACGCCCTCGCGCATGTCCTCGCCTCCGAAGCACACCCCGAAGGCTTCCGCCTCGAGAGCGCAGCCGCTTTTGAGATCCACATCGGCTCCGCAGTCCACCACTCTCTTTATGGAGGCAAGCGCGGCTGCCGATTTTGCCGCCAGCATGCGGGCGATTTTCATCGTTTCCTCCATAAGCTCTTCGCAGGAGAAGACCCTGGTCACCAGCCCAAGGGCTTTGGCCTGCTGAGCGTCGATCATTTCTCCGGTCATGCACAGTTCCTTGGCCCTGGAGCGGCCGATGAGGCGCGAGAGCCTCTGGGTTCCGCCAAACCCGGGAATCACCCCCAGATTTATCTCCGGCTGGCCGAACCGGGCCTTGTCGCAAGCGTAGATAAAATCGCAGGCCATCGCAATTTCGCAGCCCCCTCCGAGGGCAAAACCGTTTACGCAGGCGATAACCGGTTTGGGGAGCCGTTCGATTTGAAAGAAGATTTCCTGGCCTCTTTGCGCAAAAAATCGGGCGCCCAGCGTGCTGAATTTCAAAAACTCGGTTATGTCCGCTCCGGCGACGAAGGCCTTGTCCCCGGCCCCGGTGAGCACGAGCACGCGAATGTCTTCCTCCCGGCCCGCCCGTGCGATCACATCGGCGATTTCCTCCAGGGTAGCCGGATTGAGCGCGTTCATCACCTTTGGCCTGTTGAACGTCAGGACCCCCACGCCGTCTTGAACGTGAAAAAGAATATTTTCATAACTCATGGACAAATCTCCTCCGGGCAGATGGAATGCGTTGAGGTTTTTTGGCAAAGGCCGCCTGCGCCCTTGCTCCAATATAAAAAGAAAGTATACGGGGAGGCGCCGCGCTTTGTCAAACCAATGCGGCCCGCGCAAAGGGGTATTCTCGGAAACACCGTTATTCCCTTCGCGGCTTCGCCTGAACAAGCTCAGATCTCCAAAATTTTGCGGGGTTGGAAGCGGCGGTGACACTCGCCGCAAAGTTCTCTCCCAAAACGGGAGAGGTTTTCCACCGCGCCGATCGCCACCAGCGTGTCTCCGGCCTGAAACTTCTCGCCGGGGGGCGGGTTGAACACCATCGTCCCTTCGGTCCGTTTAATGGCAACAATGATGAGATTAAAGTTGCTGCGGATGCCGGAGGCCATGAGGTCGATTCCCACAAGCTTCGAATCCTCCGGGATATGCATCTCCTCCATGCTCAGATCCATTCCTTCCCCCGACAGGGCGAGTTCGAGAAAATCGGTAACCGTCGGCCTGAGGATGTTGTGTGCGATGCGCGCGGCCCCCAGGGCATACGGGGAAACCACCCGGTTGGCTCCCGCCTTGATGAGCCTTTTGTCGGTTCCCGGAGATCCGGCACGGGCGCAAATAAAGAGCTTTTTGTTGAGATCCCGCGCGGTAAGAACGATGAAGACGTTTTCCGAATCCTTTGTCACCACCGATACCAGTCCCTTGGCGCGCCCGATTCCGGCCGTCACCAGATTTTCCTCCTCCGTTGCGTCGCCCGATAGATAGACGAGCTGTTTTTCCCGGAGGCGCACAAGTAAGGATTCCTCGGATTCTATCACGACGACCGGGACGCCGTGCTCGTGCAAAAGGTCTGCGATTATCTGCCCCATCTGCCCGTAGCCGCACACTATGTAATGATTTTCCATCTGATCGAGTCTGTTTTTCAATTTGCGCCTCCGGTACGCTTCGAGAATATCCCCATCGAGCATGATCTGGCTGAAATAGGCGAGCGAAAAGGCGACAAAACCCGCTCCCATGAGGATCAATACTATGGTGAAAATCCGGCCCATGGTGTCGAGGGGATGCACTTCGGTAAAGCCCACCGTCGAAAGGGTGATGACCGTCATGTAGAGGGCCTCGATAAAAGTGTACTGTTGAAGAACCATGAACCCGGCGGTGCCGAAGGCGAGCAGTCCGAGCAGGATCGCACCGATTACCGTGATCCTTCGGCCTATTGCGGAATCCCAGAACCATTTCATGGAAAAAGCCTCCCTCCCTTTCTCCCGTCCGAATCGCAACGGGAGCCCAGTATCTCAGAATTTTCTTGACAGGGCCAGCATCTTCCATTATTTAGGCGCGTGTAACTATTCGCACAAACTCGGTTGGCCGGCGGGCAGTTCGAGTGAGTCCAAATCGAAAGCGGCGCTTGGCGGGCCCATCGGGTGCGGTAGAAAAGCAACACTCTCGAGCTGGGTCTGATCGTTTGGAAAACTGCACACTAGCCGCAAGAGGTCACGAAATGCCCCTCGGATAACAGTCTTCAATATAACTCTCCCAACAAGATTATTGGCTGTCAGTGGTAACTGTGAAGATGGGGAGGCTGTGTGCCGGCCCCCACCGGCAGGCAAATGAGGAAGGAGGTGTGGAAACTCGCGTTCAAATCGTAGTTTTTGTTGGTCAGGCACTTCATTCGACTAACCTTTAGGAGGTAATCATGCCAAGTTATGTAATGACCGAGAAGTGTGACGGCTGCAAGGGGCAGGATAAGACCGCTTGCATGTATATATGCCCCAACGACCTGATGGCCCTGGATAAAGACAGGATGAAGGGCTACAACCAGGAGCCCAATTACTGCTGGGAATGCTACTGCTGTGTGAAGATCTGCCCCCAGCAGGCCATGGACGTTAGAGGCTACGCCGACTTCATGCCTCTTGGCGCCGCTTCCACCCCGCTGCGCGGCAGCCAGGACATCATGTGGACCATCAAGTTCAGGGACGGCAGGATCAAGAGATTCAAGTACGCCACCAGGACGACGCCAGAGGGTTCCATTAAGCCCTTTGATGGATTCGCCGCGGCCAATCCGGCAGATCTGGATAACCAGTTCCTTCTTGGTGAACCCAGCATCGTAGGGATGACAGAACTCCTGACAATCAAGAAATAAGGAGACGTAAAAATGAAAGATTTCGCTACAGAGGTTGTCGAAACTGACGTGTTGATTCTTGGTGGTGGTATGTCCGGCTGTGGCGCAGCGGTGGAAGCCGCATACTGGGCAAAGCCGCTGGGCTTGAAAGTGACTCTTGTTGATAAGGCCGCAATCGATCGAAGCGGTCCTGTAGCGATGGGTCTTTCGGCCATCAACACCTACATGGGGTTGGACGGCAAGGTGACCCAGAATCCCCGCAAGCCCGAAAGGTTTGCCGAGTACGTGACCAACGACCAGTGCGGTATGGCTCGCCAGGACCTCGTCTATGACGTAGCACGCCACGTCGACTCCTCCGTAAAGCACTTCGACAAATGGGGTCTGCCCATTTGGAAAGACGAAAAGGGAAATTACGTAAAGTCCGGCGAATGGCAGGTCATGATCGCTGGGGAATCCTACAAGATTCTCGTAGCCGAAGCCGCAAAGTCCGCTTTGGCCGATCTTGGTGACAAGGGCCAGTTGCTCGAAAGAGTCATGATCACGCACCTGGTAAAAGACGAAAAGGATCCCAACCGGATCGCCGGCGCCGTTGGCTTTAGCGTCCGCGAAGACAAGTTCTACGTCTTCAAGGCCAAAGTAACGCTTGCCCTGATGGGCGGCGCGGTTCACGTCTTCCGTCCGCGGTCCCAGGGCGAGGCTTTCGGCCGCTCCTGGATGCCTCCGTTTGTCTCCGGCTCCGTCTACGCACTGGTTCTGCAGGCCGGTGGCGAGCTGACCCAGATGGACAACACCTTTGTTCCCCCGCGGTTCAAGGATTCCTACGGTCCTGTGGGCACTTTCTTCCTGCTCTTCAAGACCCCGGCGACCAACGGCGAAGGCGGACCCTACATCGGTGCATACCCCGATGAGCTCGCCAAATGGGCTCCCTATTCCAACGCCAAGCCCTGCCCGACCCCCATCCGTAACTACGAGATGATTCTGTGCCAGAAAGAAGGAAAACTTCCTTTCGTCATGCACACACAGAAGGTCGTGGAGAGACTGAAGTCGGAAATCAGCGATCCCAAGGAACTGAAAAAGGCGATCAAGAACTACGAAAGTGAAGCCTGGGAAGACTTCCTCGATATGACGATCGCGGGCGCCACCAACTGGGCCGCCCACAACATCGATCCTCTCGAGAAACCGATGGAACTCCAGCTGTCCGACTCGGTCTTCATCGGATCGCATGCCTGCTCCTGCGGTTCCTGGGTTTGCGGCCCCGCAGACATTATGCCTGCGGAATTCAAAAATGATTTCCCCGCTCAGTACAACCTGATGACGACCGTTAAGGGTCTGTTCACCGCCGGTTGCGGCGTTGGCGCCTGCGCTCATAAGTTCTCGAGCGGTTCGCACGTCCAGGGCAGGATCGCCGGCAAGTCCGTCGTGCGGTTCGCCAATGACGAAAAGGCTTACGCCCCGACGATTAGCGATGCGACCGTCGCAAAATACAAGGAAATGATCTTCAAGCCTTTGGCGACCTACGAAGCCAACAAGAACTTCACCACGACTCCCGATGTCAACCCCAACTACATCTCTCCCCATAACTTCCTGTTCAGACTCCAGAAGATCATGGGCGAGTATGCAGGTGGCTGGGAGACCCTGTACGGAACCTCCGACAAGCTGCTTGAAATCGGCCTGTGGAAGCTGGGTCTTTTGGGCGAAGACATCGATAAGCTTGCGGCCAAGGATTCGCATGAACTCATGAGAGCGTGGGAATCGGTCCACAGGTATTTCGTCGGTGAAGCATGCTCCAGGTCGAGACTGGCTCGTAAAGAGTCCAGGTGGCCGGGCTACTACTACAAGTTCGACTACCTGAAGCTCGATGATTCGCAGAAACACTTCGTCAACGTAAAGTATGACGAAGCCAAAAAGGAATGGACCGTGCTGACGAAGCCTATCGTCAACATCGTCTAGTCTGATCTGTACGATAGCAAGTGCATGACAGGGGGCGGCCGCAAAGGCCGCCCCTTTTATTCAAGAAACTTCAATAATCAGGGCTTGTTTGGAGAATATTTTATGAGCGAGCAAAATGATCGAAAATTTCTGTACACTTTGGATGAAGAATTCACATTCTCGTGTGACCGCACGCTTCCATGCTTTAACACATGCTGCCGTGATATAAATATCTTCCTTACGCCCTATGACGTTTTGAGAATGCGAAAGAGTGTGTGGCTTCCCGCCGAGGAGTTTCTTCATAAATATACGGTTGCGATTCTGGGCGATGATGGGATACCTCTGGTCGTACTCAAAATGAAAGAAGATCAGGATAAAACCTGCCCCTTCGTTTCCTCGGAAGGATGCTCCATTTACGAGAATAGACCCTGGTCCTGCAGAATGTTCCCGGTGTTTCCGGTCTCGGCCGAGGAAGAGGAGTTTCTCATCGAGGAAAAGCTTGCGTGCCATGGCTTTAGAATGAAGAAAAAATCGACGGTCAGGCAGTGGAAAGAGAATCAGGACATAAACAAATATGACCAGATGAATGAAACCTATAAGAAGATCACTCTTCATGATTATTTTCAGAATGGCAATAAAATCGATGAAGGGATGTCCAAGCTGGTCTATAACACATGCTATGATCTCGATGCTTTTAAGAGATTCCTTTTTGGCAGCAGATTTTTCGATATTTATGAGGTCGATGTCCAAACCATCGAAGCCATCAAAAATGATGACGAGGAACTGCTTAAGTTTGCATATCGGTGGGTTCAGTTCAGCCTGTTTAATGAAGGCGGTCTGAGGCTGAGAGATAAGGAGATGGACAAGCTCCTGCAGGCGAGAAGCGGGGCAGCTTCCTGACCCGTTTTGCGACTGGTGGAGCCGTCAGGGCAACCGTTGCGGAGAAAATCGCTTTTTCCGCGCTTGCGGGTATCGCCATTTCTTTGCGGAGCGGTTAGAATCGGTTATCCAACCGGAACAATCGTCCGCGTTACGGCGCCTTGCAGCGTTCGAAACGGCCCGGACCCGCGAGTTTGGTCTAACGCTCTCGCTGACCGGAATCGCTCATCGCTCTATATTACGTGCACAGAAAGGACCGACCGATGTTACCCAGTACAGAGTATGTGGAATCCGTCGAGCGCACCCTGGATTCAAAATTTACGTTCAATTGCCATAAAGATATCAGCTGTTTCAACAAATGCTGCCAAAACACGGATATGCTCCTCACACCCTTCGATATTTTGAGGATGAAAAAAAGGCTCGGGCTTTCTTCCACCGAATTTTTGAAAAAATATACCTATACCCATATCGATGAGCAGTCCTCACACCCCTTTGCGGTGCTCTCCATGAACGAGGAAGAAGGGGGCAAGTGCTGTTTTCTCACCCCGGAAGGGTGCAGCATCTACGAGGATCGGCCTGCCAACTGCAGGTATTATCCTGTCGGGAAGGGGCTCATGATACGAGACACCACGGACGGCCCCGCGCCTGTCGATTTCTATTTTTTTATCAAGCAGCCCGCCTGCCGCGGCTTCGATGAGGGCCGGGAATGGACCATCCAGGAATGGCGCGCCGCCCAGGGTGTCGATGTCTACGACGAGATGAACCGGGAGTGGCAGGAGATTCAGTTGAGAAGGGACAATCCCGGGAAACCCAAACTCGACGACAATAAGCAGGCGCTCATGTTCATGGCGAGCTACGACGGCGACCAGTTCAGGAAATTTGTTTTTGAAAGCGGGTTTCTCAACCTGTTCGAACTGGACAAAGACGAAGTGGAGAAGATGCGGACCGATGACGTGGCGCTCATGAAATTCGGCTTCAAATATCTGAAATTTATGCTGATGCTCGAAGAAACCCTGAAAGTGAAGGAAGAGTACAGGAAAGAAGCAAAGCCGGCCAATTGAGCAGGCGGATTTCTCCTGTTTTCCAAAATGGACCGAGCGAGCCCTCGGGCTCGCTCGGTGTGACTATTTGACCCTATCTGCCATTAGCTTGCAACGGCCCCGGCCTCTCGCGGGACCCCGGTGATGGTTATTGTCTCGATCTCTTCGGAAAATAAATCCAGCGGGAAATGGTCGGTGCCCGGGTCGCCCGCACCGCCCAGGTACATGAAATCTGCCCACGGTTCATAGCTCTGGGCTACCGTCAGCAGTTTTGTCCTCAAAACTTCCTTCTGCTCTTCACTCATATTTTCAAGATCGATCAGCATATTCTCTATCCTTCCAGTTTGGCAGGAATTTGCCATCCATTTTTCCAAACCTTTCGAATATGTTAAGTGCGGGTTGGCTGCCGTGCAACCGGACCGCACCAGTGCCGCGCACGCGGACCGGCCCGGATTTCTTCCCGCCGGCTTCTCGGTTCCGAATTTGTGCCGATATGCACAACTTTTTCTTGCACGACTGGTAGCTCCGTGTTAGAAGGTCCGACGCGCAGTGTCGTTTCCGGCCATCGCGCAGCGTCCGAGCGCCTGGGTGCGAGGAGGTGTTTTTGGCCGCGGTTTATTGATTTTTCAAACTTTTTCGGTTATGACCCCGAGAAATCTGGCGTTTAGTCATGGGGAATTCCCATGTTATGGTAGTTAACCGAACATTTCGCTAACTCAAGGAGAACGAGA
>JAKAJS010000014.1 GCA_021813685.1 Deltaproteobacteria bacterium
ATTCCTACAAAATGCACATGGATGCCTACTACGAGCGGTTGCTTGGCCGGGAATGGAGATGACAAAAGAAATGAACGGTTCGGCTCCGGACTATAGTGAGGATAAATCGGGCGGGTGCGCTCGAACGAAAAACCCGATCCGTTTGCTGGGCGCCTGCGTATTGGCGCTGGTCTATTCGGCGGGCCGTCTGGGCATGTTTTTTATCTATGCAATTCGCGGTCTGGTGAGGCCGCCGGGCAAATTCTGGCCCACGGTCAAGCAGATCCAGTTTATCGGGACCAGGTCTATTGCGGTAATAGGCTTTACCGCCGCCTTTACGGGGATGGTGCTCGCTCTTCAGGGCTATCACACGCTCACAAGATTCGGCGCCGAAGGGTGGCTGGGCTCGGCCGTCGGGCTTTCGCTGGTGCGCGAACTCGGTCCGGTGCTCTCCGCCCTGATGGTAACGGGCAGGGCGGGCTCGGCCATGGCCGCAGAACTCGGCATCATGCGCATCGAAGAACAGATAGACGCCCTGGAATGCATGGCGATCGATCCCTATTCCTATCTGGTCACCCCGAGGCTGATTGCCTGCATCATCAGTCTGCCTCTTCTCACCGCCTTTTGTGATGCCCTGGGTATCCTCGGGGGGTATGCGATAGGCGTTGGGCTTCTCAGGGTCAGCCCGGGGAATTTTTGGTCCGGACTCACCTCCAGCGTGGACTGGGCCGATCTTCTCATGGGGCTGGTGAAATCGGGCTGCTTTTCCGTCCTGATCGCCTGGATATGCACTTACAAAGGATACTACGCGGGAGTGGATGAGGGGGCCTTCGGCCCGGAGCAGGTCGGCCGCGCCACTACCAGCGCCGTCGTGCTTGCTTCGATCGCGGTGCTGGTATGCGACTATGTGATCACCTCGATCATGCTCTAAAGCGAGAAATGAGGAACGTGAAAATGGGACCGGAACGAAAAGGGTTGGAGTTCGGCGTTGGCCTTTTCCTGATAATCGGGCTGTTTTGCCTGGGGTATCTCTCTTTTACCCTTGGCAACCTCAGCTTCGGAAATAAGAGATATGTCGTTAAGGCTGTATTTCCCACGGTAGCCGGCCTGAAAAACCGGGCCGAGGTATCGATGGCCGGGGTCTCCATTGGTGAGGTAAAACACATTCGGCTCAAAGACGACCAGGCCGAGGTCATCATGAGCATAAATAAAAATGTGAAACTCGAAGATGATTCGATCGCCAGCATCAAGACGATGGGCATCATCGGCGATAAATATGTCTCCATTACGCCCGGGGCTTCCGATACTTATCTTAAAAACGGAGGAATCATCCGCGAGACTCAGCCCCCTCTCGATATCGAGAGCCTGATTGCCAAATTCGTCTTCGGTTCGGTTGGAGGCAAAAAGTCGGACAACAAGTAGGAGACCGGGGGTAACGGGGCGAAAAACACACTCAAACCACACGAAAAGGCCGGGTGCGGTATGAAGATATTCGTTACCGGGGGAACTGGTTTTGTTGGAAAATTCGTGACCCGCAGGCTTTCGGAGGCGGGGCATGAGATCCTCGTACTGTCACGCTCCGCGTCAAAGGCAAAACAAATTCTTCCCTGGGCGGAGGTTATCGAGGGAAACCCGCAAAATGCCGGAGACTGGCAGCGGCGGGTCCCCGAATGCGACGGCGCCATAAACCTCGCCGGGACCTCCATTTTCACGCTCTGGACCGAATCGGCGCGAAAATCCATCCTCGACAGCCGCATCCTTACCACCCGCAACCTTGTCGATGCGCTAAGCGCCCCGGGGAAACAAAGAGTCCTGGTAAACGGTTCGGCGGTCGGCTACTACGGAAGCCGTCTGGACGACGAGGTGCTGGGCGAAGAGGCCCCTGCCGGATCCGAATTCATGTCCGAGGTCTGCCTGCGGTGGGAGGAGGAGGCTCGCAGGGCTACAGATGCCGGCGTGCGGGTCGCCCTGTGCCGGTTCGGAATCGTGCTGGGAAAAAACGGCGGGGCACTTTCCATGATGGTTCCCGCCTTCCGCTTCCTGCTCGGAGGTGCGCTGGGCAGCGGCAGGCAGTGGATGTCCTGGATTCACATCGAAGACCTCTTCGAAATCTTCTCCTTCCTGCTGGGCGAGCCGGCACTGTCCGGGCCGATCAATTGCACGGCCCCCAACCCCGTAAGAAATGCCGAATTTGCAAAAGTCCTCTCTCAAACACTTAACCGTCCGATCCTTCTGCCCGGTATGCCCTCCTTCCTGTTGAACATGGCGCTCGGTGAATTTGCAAATGTCGTGGTAAAGGGCCAGAGGGTCATTCCGAAAACGCTGCTGGAAAGCGGCTTTTCTTTCCGATTTCCCACCCTGCGACAGGCTCTCGAAGACCTGATCGGGTGAGTTTGACACCTCGTTGAGCATCAGGACCGATTTTCCCCCCATTTTTTACTCCTCCCGCATGCTCTCCGCGTGTTGAGATTGTCTCGATATCGATAATGTCAAATATGTAATTTTGTTTCGCCACGCTAGCTTGAGTCACTAAATTCTTGACATTTTTCAATTCCCACTATAGGAACTTATACTAAGGGGCGTGCTTGGCCGGATGTTTATCGATGCGGCCGGGTAAGGGTTGGTTTTGCAACAAGTTTTACTCAAGGAGGCGAAACCGCAAGCAATGGAAAACAGCATTAGAGACAGAAAGGATGTGGAGAGATGTCGGAAGGCCGCGTGAAATGGTTCAACGACAAGAAGGGTTACGGTTTCATCGAGACCAAGGACCAGGGAGACGTTTTCGTCCACTACAGCGCCATTGCGTCTGAAGGATTTCGCTCTTTGAGTGAGGGAGATCGAGTGAGTTTCGACGTGGAACGTGGACCGAAAGGACCGCAGGCGGTTAACGTCAAGAAACTTGTTTAACCTGTTAAGTCCCCCAAGCGTTGCTGACAGCCGGGGGGAAACCATTTAAGGAGGAGGGCCGGAGATTTCCTTGCCGGCTCTTTTTTTGCCATGAACACTGCACTGCTTCTTATTGACATACAAAAGGACTACTTTCCCGGCGGGCGTATGGAGCTTGTCGGGGCTGAGGAAGCCGGCAAAGCGGCCGGTCGCCTGCTTGCGGATTTTAGAAGGCGGGGGCTGCCCGTCATTCATGTCCAACACATATCGAATCGTCCGGGCGCAAGCTTCTTTTTGCCCGGAACCGACGGCGCAAACATTCACGAAAGTGTGGCGCCCCGCGAAAACGAAACCATCATTCAGAAAAACTTTCCAAACAGCTTTCGGGCGACCGAATTGCAGACTATCCTTGAAAAAGGCGGCATCAAAGAGCTCGTCATCTGTGGCATGATGTCCCAGATGTGTGTCAATTCAACCGTACGGGCGGCCTTCGACCTGGGCTATCAATGTACGGTGGCCCACGACGCCTGCGCGGCGCCGGCACTCACCTTCGAGGGGCGCGAGATTTCCGCCGACTGCGTCCATGCCGCCTCCATGGCGTCCCTGGCTTCGCTCTTCGCCCGGGTGGTGCCGGTCGATCGGATTATTGAATCATGACATCAAAGCCCTCGGGAGGTATATGTTGAAGGTCGCGCCGTGTCCCGGTGTACTGTAGGCAGTGATGAATCCGTGGTTCTGCCCGACAATGTCATAGACTGAAGCCAGTCCCCTACCGGTTCCTTCGCCCTTCTCATCGGTGGTCGAAAAGGGTTCGGAAATTCTATCCAGGGTTTCCCTATCCATCCCGCAGCCGTCATCGCTTACCGCAAGCAACGCGTACTCGCCCTGAACGTATTCGGGGCTCTCGGCGCAGTAAGCCTTGTCGAACAGAACGTTTTCGGTCTCGATTGTGATCCTGCCCACCCCCGTTATCGCTTCTCGAGCATTGACAAAGAGGTTTTCCAGGATAAGGTCGAGTTGGGGCGGATCCATGTGAACCGTCGGTGCCTCGGCGCCGGGCAACCAGACAAGATCGATGTCCTCACCCATCGACGGCTGCAATCTTTTGAGCATGCCATTCACGCTCTTGTTCAGATCGAGCATCTCGGGGACAATGGTTTTTCCGCATGAAAACGCCAGCGGCGTCCGATACTCCGGGTAATCACGCTCGCCGCGCGGAGCCACGGTAAGTTCCTCTTTCATGTCCTCTCTGTTTGTAACAAACATCTTTTTCCTCCATCCGCGGGTCTTTTCAGAGTACGAG
>JAKAJS010000010.1 GCA_021813685.1 Deltaproteobacteria bacterium
GCTATTAGAACGGGACAGGGCGGACAACCGGATAATGATTAAGATGCTTAACAAATTACAGACGGCACTTCGCGATTACGCAGAATCTGTCCTTCTGGAAGAAAGATTCGTGTGGGACTTTCCACACGAAGGGCTGCCTCCTACAGTGGTATCAGCTCTGCAAGAAGGTAGTCCTTTCGAAAAAAACATCGCCCTCAAGAACAGTTTAAAGAGCCATTTAACCTCCAGCGGCTATCCGATTGAGTACTGGATCATCCAAACATGGGGGGGAATTCAAGGATTCAAGCAAAACGGCAAAAATGATTATAGAATTCGAGAACTTTACCAGCAACTTGGCAAAAAGTCGTTTCCAAACCAGTTATTCGATGTTATATCTTCTCTATCAAAAGTTGCGTCATTTTATGATCCGAATCAATATTCTATTTACGACTCACGAGCCGTATTTAGCCTAAACTGGTTACTACTCAAATCAGGTGCAACACAAAATTTCTTTCATATGCCATCCGGACGTAATAGCAAAATTGCAAAATACGATATGGAGACAATAATAAGATTGAAATGTGGAGACAAGCCTGGCCTATTTGTTGAAAATAGGGAAGCTTATTTTGAATATTGTCATCTTCTTAAGACGCTATCCCCGAGCGTTTGGGATGATTCGGAGCGCAAGATAATGCCGTTTTATCTGGAAATGCTTCTGTTCGTGCTGGGACCGGAGGAAATTGTTGAGGATATTGAAAAATCGTCAACCCTCGATATCAGAGCGGCGGTTTAAACGGAAGCAGGAAAGCCGTCGCGGCCAGGATCGAACGGGTAAACGGGTGAGGAGATAACATGGGAGCGCGTACATTCGACTGGAAGCCCGTCGACCTTGGCGGGATCAAAACGGTGAGCCTCTATGAGCGGCAAAGCAAGGTGTCCACGGCCGATTTCGCTCATCCGGTGCGGGCTGGCGGCTCTTTTCGCTCTTTTTGGGACTCTCTTCCCTCCATCCTGGCCGCCGAAGAGATCCGCAGGGCGGCCTCGGCCATAGCCGCAGCGGCCGCAAACCAAAAGACGCTCATCCTGGGAATGGGCGCCCACCCCATAAAGGTCGGACTAAACCCCCTGATTATCGATGCGATCGAGCGGGGGGTCTTTTCGGGAATAGCGATGAACGGTGCGGGGATGATCCACGATGTGGAAATCGCCCTGGCGGGGAAGACCTCGGAAGACGTCGCGGCGCATCTGGGGCGAGGCGAATTCGGGATGGCCAAAGAGACCGCCGAATTTATCCTCGGCTCCGTTTCCCGGGCGTTTGCAAAGGGCGGTAAGGGTCTTGGACAGGCGGTCGGCGAGGCCCTTCTCGAAGAGAATACGCCCTTTTCTCAAACGAGCATCCTTGCTGCCGCGGCTCGACTTCATCTGCCCGTGACCGTCCACGTCGCGATCGGGACCGACATCATACACATGCACCCGGAAATGGACGGCGCCGCCATGGGCGCGCTCACCCATTACGATTTCCGCCTGTTTTGCTCGCTTGTTGCGACCCTTCAGAACGGTGTTTTCGTAAACCTGGGGTCTGCTGTGGTGATCCCGGAAGTGTTTCTCAAGGCCGTAAGCGTGGCCGGAAACCTGGGGGGGGCCCTGCACGGCCTTACGGCCGTAAACATGGACTTTGTGCGCCAGTACAGGCCCCTTGTCAACGTGCTCCAGCGGCCCACCATGGAAGGCGGCGTGGGGATCGGCCTTACCGGCCACCACGAAATCATGTTCCCGCTGCTCATGGCCGCGGTGATCGAGCAGATGGACGGGGAGCAAAGCTGAACAGCGAAACCTTTTTCTCGAAAATGGTTCTTGAAATAGTATCCTCGGTTGCCTACTGTTTCTATGGGCTTGATGCAAGGAGATGTCCATGGGACAATTTGACCGTATCACCCAACGGCCAGATGTGATGGGCGGCAAAGCATGCATCCGCGGCATGCGGGTCACGGTCGGGATGATCGTCGGCCAGATCGGGGCAGGTCATAGCATTGATGAAATCCTCTCTGACTACCCGTATCTGGAACGTGAGGATATCATGCAGGCGCTACGCTATGCGGCATGGCGGTCTGAAGAGCGCGAGGTCGAGTTGACCGGGGCATGAAACTGTTGATCGATATGAATTTGTCCCCGCGCTGGGTAAGTATTCTTGCGGAAGCTGGTTTTGAAGTGATCCACTGGTCGTCGCTTGGAAGAAGCAACGCGCCCGATACTGAAATTATGAATTTCGCCAGGGCCAACGGATATGTTGTGCTGCCCCACGATTTGGACTTCGGTGCGATCCTCGCCGCCACACACGGTGAGAAACCCAGTGTCGTGCAAATACGCTCTGAAGATATCAGCCCGGACGTAACCGGCACGTCGGTTATTGCTGCCTTAAGGCAGATGACAACGGAGTTGGAGGAGGGTGCCTTGCTCAGTTTCGATCCAAACCGCCCGCGTTTGCGAGTCCTGCCGTTGCGCCCCAAAGTAGAGTAAGATTACTCACAGAGCCTTTCACAAACACCCTTTAAACACTTCCTGAGCCAGTTGTGGCCCGGGTCCAGGTGATTGCGGGCGTGCCAGTACTGCATTATGTCGAATTGGTGGGTCGTAACCGGAATGGGCAGGATCTTGATCGGAAATCGGTCGATATATTCCCTCGCGACCAACTCCGCAACATTGGCGAGCAGATCCGTTGTGCCCACCAGGTGAGGGATCGCCACCTCCTGCTCCACCGTGACGCGAATCTTGCGTCTAAAACCTATTTCCGCAAGCTGTTTGTCTATCGCCTCCATGCCGAATTCGGAAACGGCCAGCCCGATGAATTCCGCTTCCATGTATTGCTCGAAGCTCAACTCATCGAAGATTGACGGATGGTCTTCTCTCAGAATGCAGACGTCGCGGTCCCGGAACAGGTGCTGCTGGTGAATGTTGCTGCCGAACTCCTGCCTTACGCCGATCACCAGTTCGATATCCCCGTCATCCAGGGCGATTTTGCGGCTCTCCATGTTGAGATGAAAAATTCTGATGTTGATATGCGGGGCGCAAGTTCGAATTTCCCGCAGCAGCCTCGGCAGCAGCACCATCATGGGATAGTCCTGCATGGCGATGTTGAAAGTGCGCATGGAGTGCCCGGGATCGAACGAGCCGTGATCTTCAAAGGTTTTTTCAGCCAGTTCGATGATCTTGTGTACATTCAGGTGCAACTCCTCAGCTAGCGGCGTGGGGAACATGCGATGACCCTGTCGGACAAAAAGGGGATCGTGGAACAAGGTGCGCAACCGCGTGAGCGCATGACTCATGGCCGACTGGGTAAGTCCCAGTCTTCGGCCGGCCAGAGTCAGATTATTTTCCCTGAAGATGGCGTCAAAGACGATGAGCAGGTTGAGATCGAAACCGGTGAGATTCATACACTTCATTCGATAAATGAATACAATTCATTGGTAATGACAGTTTCGCGGCGACTATATAATGAGGCGTCGATTTTTGTCAACTCTGGCCCCAAAATTGGGTCTCAAACCATGCACCTGTTTCATGACATCGAAAAGGAGTGGAGATGAAGCTGCAGGACTACCTGGATCTGGAAGAACGCTACGGCGCCCACAACTATAAGCCTCTGGACGTTGTTTTGCATCGCGGCGAGGGAGTATGGGTCTGGGACGTAGACGGCAACCGTTATCTTGACTGCCTCTCCGCTTACTCGGCGGTCAATCAGGGCCACTGCCACCCGCGAATCGTCAAGGCCATGGTCGAGCAGGCCTCTCTTTTGACTCTCACCTCGCGTGCCTTTCGAAATGATCAGCTCGGTCTGTTTTACGAAGAGTTGTGCACGCTTACCCATTCCCACAAGGTCCTGCCGATGAACAGCGGCGCCGAAGCGGTGGAAACGGCCATAAAGACCGTACGCAAATGGGGATATCAGGTCAGGTCCATCCCGGAGGATCAGGCGGAAATCATCGTCTGTCAAAACAATTTTCACGGGCGCACCATCGCTATTGTTGGATTCAGTACGGATCCCGGCTCCCGAAACGGTTTCGGCCCGTTTGCTCCCGGTTTCAAGATTGTCCCGTTCGGCGATGCGGAGGCTTTCGAGGAGGCGATCGGTCCCAATACGGTGGGATTTCTGGTTGAGCCGATTCAGGGAGAAGCGGGTGTCATCATCCCGCCCGCGGGGTATTTGCGAAAGGTTCGAGAGATCTGTACCCGGCGAGGCATCACGCTGATCCTCGATGAGATCCAGACCGGCCTTGGCCGCACGGGAAAACTTCTGGCAGAAGAGCATGAAGGAATCGAAGCCGATTTGACCCTGGTCGGCAAGGCCCTCTCCGGCGGACTCTATCCCGTGTCCGCAGTCCTTTCCAATACGGAGGTGATGAGTGTGCTCCAGCCCGGGGAGCACGGCAGCACCTTTGGCGGCAACCCCCTGGCCTGCGCCGTGGCCCGTGCGGCCCTGAAAGTGCTGGTGGAAGAAAATATGATCGAAAACGCGGCCGCCATGGGGAGCTACTTTCTGGAAAGGCTCCGCGAAATCCGCCATCCGATGATCAGGGAGATTCGCGGCAAGGGACTTTTGATCGCCGTGGAGCTTTTGCCGGAAGCCGGGGGCGCCCGCAGGTATTGCCAGCGGTTGAAGGATCGTGGCCTGCTTTGTAAAGAGACCCACGACAACACTATTCGTTTTGCGCCTCCCCTGGTCATTGACCGTAACGTGATCGATTGGGCGATCGAACGCATCGCCGGGGTGTTCGAGGAATCCGGAGACGGGCATGGCAAGTGAGTGGAAAAATCGCAATTTTCTGAAACTGCTCGATTTCAAACCTGAGGAGATCGCCTTCCTGTTGGACCTTGCCGGTGCGCTGAAGAGTGGTTCGTACGCCGGGGGCGAATCTCGGAAGCTCAACGGGAAAAAAGTCGCTCTCATCTTTGAAAAGAGCTCCACCCGAACGCGCTGTGCATTTGAAATCGCGGCCTGTGACCAGGGTGCGCACGTCACGTATCTCGGCCCTTCGGCTTCGCAGACGGGCGTGAAGGAGTCGCTGAAGGACACCGCCCGGGTGCTCGGGCGGATGTACGACGCAATCGGGTATCGCGCGTTTTCCCATGAGGGAGTGGAGGTGCTGGGCAAGTACGCAGGCGTACCTGTCTGGAACGCTCTCTCCGATGAATTTCACCCGACCCAGGTGCTCGCCGATCTCTTGACGATGCGGGAACACGGCGAAAAGCCCTTGAACCGGACCGCGCTGGCCTTTGTCGGAGATGCCCGCAATAATATGGGGAATTCACTGTTGGTCGGAGCGGCCCTGATGGGAATGGATTTTCGGGCGGTGGCGCCTCCAACTCTGCAGCCTCGGCCGGATCTGGTTGCCCGTGCACAACTGATTGCCCGCCTTACCGGAGCGAGCATCACTGTTACGGATGATCCGCACGGGGGGGTGCGAGGCTGCGACTTTCTTGCAACCGATGTGTGGGTCTCGATGGGAGAGGACCCCGCGCTGTGGGGCGAACGCATCGAATTGCTGCGGCCCTACCAGGTGAACCGGACGATGCTTGAAAAAACGGGTAATCCCGCCGTGAGATTTCTGCACTGCCTTCCGGCCTTTCACAATCGTGAGACGGCCATCGGGGAGGAGATCTACCGGAGGTTCGGGCTCGATGGCATGGAGGTGAGCGAGGAGGTTTTCGAATCGCCCGCCGCGCTGGTTTTTGAGGAAGCAGAAAACAGGGTGCACACCATCAAAGCGGTGATGGTGGCCACCCTGAGCGATTCATTGTAAGGCGGAAATTACTACACGAAGCAAAATCAGGAAGAGGTGCTGCAATGGTGGAAAATGTGATCATCATGGGAGCCGCAGGACGCGACTTCCACAATTTCAACGTCTACTTCAGAGACAACGCGCGCTACAACGTCGTCGGATTTACCGCAACCCAGATCCCCGATATCGACGGAAGGCGCTATCCTGCCGAACTGGCCGGCGCCATGTATCCCGAAGGGATACCGATCTTTGCCGATACACACCTGGCCGATTTGATCAAGGAACACCGGGTGGACCTGGTGGCTTTTTCGTACAGCGACGTCCCCCACGCCGAAGTCATGCACAAGGCGTCGATAGTTACGGCCGGCGGCGCCGATTTTATCATTATCGGCGCTCCCTACACGATGATCCCCTCGAAGCGCAAAGTGATCTCCGTCTGTGCGGTGAGAACCGGGTGCGGAAAATCCCAGACCAGCCGGAAAGTGGTCGGCATACTCCAGAAAGCGGGCAAAAGGGTCGTATCGGTGCGCCATCCCATGCCCTACGGCGATCTTACCAGGCAGGTCGTCCAGCGCTTCGCCGGCTATGAGGATTTCGACAAGCACGAATGCACCATAGAGGAACGGGAAGAGTATGAACCCATGGTCGCAATGGGTGTTGTCGTTTATGCGGGAGTCGATTACGGAAAGATCCTGGCGCAGGCCGAAGAAGAGGCTGATGTGATCGTTTGGGACGGCGGCAACAATGATACGCCGTTCTACAAACCCGATGTCCACATCGTGGTGTTCGACCCCCACCGACCGGGCCATGAGATCAGCTACCATCCCGGGGAGACCAACATGCTGCTGGCCGACATAGCCGTGATCAACAAGGTGGACAGCGCGCTTCCCGAAAATGTGGAAAAAGTCCGGCAGACCATTACGCAGCACAATCCGAAAGCCGTCATCGTGCTTGCCGATTCCAAGGTACTGGCCGAGGATGCGGAAAGGATTCGCGGGAAACGCGTGCTGGTCGTTGAGGACGGACCCACTCTTACCCATGGAGAAATGAAATACGGTGCCGGAGTCATTGCGGCGGAGCGGTTCGGTGCTTCGGCCCTGGTCGACCCGCGCCCCTTTCTGGTCGGCTCTCTCAAAGACACCTTTGAAACCTATCCCGGAATCGGAAAGGTGCTGCCGGCCATGGGCTACAGCAAACAGCAGATACGGGACCTGGAAGCCACCATCAACGGGTGCGATTGCGACCTGGTGCTGGCCGCGACCCCCATAGACCTGGGCGCGCTTGTTTCCATCGATAAGCCTTGCGTACGGATCCGTTACGAATACGCCGACCATGGCGACCCGACCCTCGAGGAACTGCTCTTGCGGGCGTTGGGCGACTGAAGCGGCCGGGGAAGGGGATTTTTCCCATGGAAGAGGACGCTCCTGTAAAGACCCGAAAACCGATCCTTCTCATAGCCTTGGGGGGAAACGCCCTCATCCGCAACGGGCAGAAGGGCACGATCGCCGAGCAGTTCGCCAACCTGCGCGAACCGGCTCGGCAGATCGCCAAACTCTCCGAGTCCTATCGAATTATCATTACCCACGGCAACGGCCCCCAGGTGGGCAATCTGCTGCTGCAGCAGGAATGCTGCAGCGCCGTTCCCCAATTGCCGCTGGAAATGCTCGTGGCGCAGACCGAAGGGCAGATCGGCTACATGATCGAGTCGACCCTGGATGAAGCGCTCATGGAAAGGGGAATCGATTACCGTCCTCTGGTGACTCTCATTACCTATGTCGTGGTGGACCAGGACGATCCCTCGTTCAAAAACCCGACCAAACCCATCGGACCGGCTTATCTTGAAGCGCAGGCGGCAACGCTTCCCTATCCCACGGTGAAAACGCACAAGGGCTACAGGCGTGTGGTCGTTTCTCCCAAACCCGTAACGATCGTTGAAAAAAAAGAGATCGGCCACCTGATCGATTCGGATTTCATCGTCGTATGCTGCGGCGGAGGCGGTATTCCGGTCGTCAGGCAGGGACGCGCCTTTGCCGGGGTAAATGCGGTGATCGATAAGGATCTGGCAAGCGCGCTCCTCGCCTGCGAAGTGGGTGCGGACTTTCTCGTTATCACTACCGATGTCCCGGGGGCCATGCTCCATTACGGCACGGCGCGCGAGGAGCTGATCGGCTCCATGTCGGTTTCGGAGGCGCTTCAGTACCTGGACGCCGGCCATTTTGCAAGCGGATCGATGCAGCCCAAAGTCGAAGCGGCCGTGCAGTTTGTGCAGCACACCAAGAAGCGCGCGGCGATCACGGCGCTCGAAAATATCGAGGCGGCCGTCGAGGCCGGGGCGGCTACACAGGTTGTCCTCGAAAGGCAGTAGGCAGACGGCGATGGTTCGCCGGGACCAGCCAAGGGCGGCAACCCTCTCCGGCGCAAAAAAACTGGTCAACCCCGAAAAGAGATCGTATAGTGTTGTCTTTGTCCGGAAAACCCGATCTCATGCGGGGACTGGGCCGCCCCCCTTTTTCAAGGGAGGACCCGGGTTCGAATCACCCGACGCGCTCCAGTGTTTCCGGAGGGACACTATCTATAGAGTTGGCCCTTATCCGCTGAAATGTTATTTTTATCCGGTGATAATTCGCTTACGGCTTTCCGAGGAGGTTTCGATGCCGATATACGAATATGAGTGCTGCGAGTGCTGTGAACAGTTCGAGAAGCTGGTTTTCCGAAGTGACGAGGCGGTGAGCTGCCCCAAGTGCGAATCTGCAAACATCCGGAAGAGGATGTCGGTTTGCGGGTTTAAAAGCGGAGGCGACAAGGGGGCGGCAAGCAGCCGGGTGGGCTCGACCACCGCGTCTTCGGGTTGCGCCGGGTGCGCGGGTGGAAGCTGCGCCTCCTGCCACTAACGACCGGAAAGAGGGGAACTTTCTTGACCACCAAACTTGTCCGGATAGCCACACGGGGCAGCATGCTTGCACTCAGGCAGAGCGGGATGATGAAAGCCGCCCTGGAGAAGATCTGGCCCGAAATCCGGTTTGAGCTGCAAACGATCAAAACGACCGGCGATAAAATAACCGACGTTCCGCTCTCCCGGGTGGGCGGCAAGGGCCTTTTTGTCAAGGAAATCGAAGACGCGCTCCTGGATGGCTCCGCGGATCTTGCGGTCCACAGCATGAAGGACGTTCCTGCCGTTTTGCCCGAAGGCCTCACTATCGCCGCCCTGCCCGAGCGCGAAGACCCGCGCGATTGTCTTATCGCAAAAGAGGCAAAAGCGGTTGAAGAGCTGCGGCAGGGGGCGATTGTCGGGACGAGCAGCCTTCGGCGCGCGGCGCAGATGCGCGCCCTGCGTCCCGATTGCGAAATTCGCGATCTGCGCGGGAATCTGGATACACGCCTTCGAAAACTCGATGAAGGGCTCTTTGACGCCATCATCCTCGCCGCCGCCGGACTCAACCGAATGGGGTGGCAGAAAAGGGCGACTGTTTGCATGGACCCGAGCGCGTTCGTTCCCGCCGTAGGGCAGGGCGCGCTGGCCGTTGAGACCAGGGCCGAAGACCCGCAGATCCGGCGGCTGCTCGAACCGCTCGACCACTTCGAAACCGCTGTGGCGCTGCGGGCCGAGCGGAGCCTTCTCGGCGAACTCGAAGGAGGCTGCCAGGTCCCCATCGGCGGCCATGCGCGCATCTCCGGAAAAACGGTCGAACTTTCGGGCCTCGTCGCCTCGCTCGACGGCCGTCAACTGTTTCGAGCCGTGGGCACTGCGCCCCTGGAGGAAGCCGAACTCCTCGGAAAACGAGTTGCGGCCCAATTGCTCGATCTTGGCGCCAGAAAAATCCTCGATGACATCTACCGGGCCGAAACGGCGGACCCCGGCAGTGTGTGATGTAGAGTAGAAAAGAGAATGGTGTGAAAAAAGGCAAGGTCTATCTTGTGGGAGCGGGACCGGGAGACCCGGGCTTATTTACGCTGCGGGGCAGGCAGGTCCTGGAGATGGCCGAAGTGGTGATCTTCGATTACCTGGCCAACGAGGAACTGCTCAAATTCGCCCCGCCCACCGCCGAGCGCATCTACGTCGGGAAAAAAGGCGGAGATCACACCCTGGGGCAGGAAGGAATCAACGCGCTTCTGGTAGAAAAGGGGCGCGAAAAGATCGTTGTACGGCTAAAGGGCGGAGATCCTTACATTTTCGGCCGTGGCGGAGAGGAGGCGCAGGCCCTGGTCCAAAACTCCATCCCCTTCGAAACCGTTCCCGGAATCTCGGCCGCCGCTGCCGTGCCGGCCTATGCAGGCATACCGCTTTCCCACAGGGACTTTACCTCCACCATAGCCTTCATTACGGGCCATGAAAGGGCCGATAAGGAGGAAGGCGACTCCAAGATTGCCTGGGATAAGATAGCCACCGGTGCAGGAACGCTTGTGTTCTTCATGGGGGTGAAAAACCTCCCGGAAATCTGCCGGAAACTCATTGCCTGCGGCAGGCCCGCCGATACGCCCATAGCGCTTGTGCGCTGGGGCACCACCCCGATGCAGCAGACCGTTTCGGGAACCCTTTCGGATATTGTGGAAAAGGTCAGAGCGGCCAATTTGCAGCCGCCGGCGGTGATCATCGTGGGCGAGGTCGTAACATGCCGCGACGAGCTCAACTGGTTCGAAAAACGGCCGCTTTTCGGTAGAAAAGTGGTGGTCACGCGGGCAAGAGAGCAGGCGAGCGATTTCAAGGCGGCGCTCGAGGGCCTTGGTGCGGAGTGCATCGAGTTTCCCACCATCGCCGTCGCTCCCCCTCCTTCCTGGGCGCCCCTCGATGAGGCGATCACCGTTCTTTCCAGCTATGACTGGATCATCTTTACGAGCGTAAACGGCGTGAAATCCTTTCTTGGAAGAATGCAGGCCGCAGGAAAGGACGCCCGCGACCTCCACGCGATTCGCCTTGCGGCCATTGGCCCCAAGACCGCCGAAGCCCTCGAAGCGGTGATGCTGCGACCCGATCTGGTCCCGTCCGAATACCGCGCCGAGGCGGTCCTGGAAGCCCTGGCGGATTACGACGTCCGGGGAAAGCGCTTCCTTATGCCACGAGCGATGGCAGCTCGCGAAATCCTGCCCGAAACACTGATAGAACGCGGCGCGAAGGTCGATGTCGTTCCCGCTTACCAGACAGTGCTTCCTGAAGGGGATGCTCAAAAAATCCGCTCCCTTCTGGCCGATTGCCGGATAGATTGCCTCACTTTCACCTCCTCTTCAACCGTTTCAAACTTTTTCTCCCTGATCGGAAAAGAGGAGTTCGCGCGCTGCAAAGAGAAGACGGCTATTGCCTGTATCGGCCCCATAACGGCCCAGACCGCCGCGGGGTTCGGTCTTACGACCGACATCATGCCCTCCGAATACACGATCCGGGGGCTGGTCGATTCCATTGTCGCCTACTTTGAACAGGGGAGCCGCCGTTAAGACACAGCATTATACGGGAAAGCTTGAAGGAGATTTGTGATGGAATGGCGCGAAGTGATCGAGCACCCGAGTCTGCAGGACCTGCCTTTCAAAATAGAGACGAATGCGGAAGGCTACATTATGATGGTCGCGGCCAAAAATAAGCACAGGGAGTTTCAGATCCGAATCGCAGCCTGGTTCCAAAGCCACGGAGAAGAAAACAGGGCCATCGTCGAGTGCAATATTCAAACCTCCGACGGAGTCAAAATCGCCGACGTTGCCTGGAGAAGTGCTGAGTTCCCGGGAAGGAACAAGTATAACGATCCTTACCAGGAGTCTCCCGAGGTGATTGTCGAAGTGATATCGCCCTCCAACAGTGAAAGGGCAAGAAAACACAAAATGGCCTTGTATTTTGAGAGGGGCGCCAGGGAGGTTTGGTTCTGTGGCGACGATGGCGATATGCGTTTTTTCGATTCGCGGGGAGAATTGGAAAGAAGCGTGATGTTCAAAGAATTTCCGGTGCGCATCGATATCGATGCATGAGGGATCGTTATGGAACAAGCTCTATCCGGACTGAAAGTTCTGGATCTTACGAGGCTTTTGCCCGGGCCGTTTTGCTCGATGCTCCTGGCCGACCTCGGCGCGGATGTAATCAAGGTGGAAGAGCCGGGGATCGGCGACTACATCCGGGCATGGACGCCCCGAATCGGGGGAAGCAGCGGATATCACACGGTGCTCAACCGCAACAAGCGATCTCTTACCCTGAACCTCAAGAAGCCTGAAGGCCGGGAGATCTTCGAAACGCTTGCCGCGGGCGCAGATGTGGTGCTCGAAGGCTTTCGGCCCGGGGTCATGGCGAAGCTGGGGCTCGACTTTAAGAGTCTTGAGCGAAACAATCCGCGCCTGGTCTACTGTTCCATCAGCGGCTACGGCGCAGAGGGAATGTATAGAGACAAAGCGGGGCACGATATCAATTACCTCGCGCTTTCCGGCGTGCTCTCCCATAGCGGCATAGATCGACCGACGCTTAGCGGCGTCCAGATTGCCGATCTTGGCGGCGGAGCCCTCATGGCCGCCTTTTCGATACTCGCCGCTCTTTTTGCGCGCGAGCGGCTGGGAAGAGGGCAGTTTATCGATATCTCGATGACCGACGGGGCTCTCGCCTGGAACTGCATGCGATGGGGAAAGTTCATCGCGGGGGGCGAGGTGCCTGCTCCCGGAGATGACATGCTGAACCACGGAATCGCCTGCTACAACATCTACCGGACCCGCGACGACAGGTTCATGAGCCTCGGGGCGCTGGAGCCGCAGTTTTGGAAATCCTTTTGCCGCACGGCGGGCAGGCCCGAATGGGACACGCCGCTCTATTTCCAGCCGGGCGCCCACCAGAGGGAGCTGATCGAGTCCGTTACCGAATTTTTCCTGCAGAAGAGCATGGCGGAGTGGGTGGAGTGGTTCCGGGACGCGGACTGTTGCTGTGAGCCGGTGCTGAACCTGGATGAGGTGATGGAGAGCTCTCTTGCCAAAGAGCGCGCCATGGTTGTCGATCTCGTTCACGCCTCCTGGGGCGCCTATAAGCAACTGGGGATAGCGCCCAAGTTCTCCCTTACCCCCGGCGGCCTTCGCTCTCATGCCCCGGGCCTTGGCGAGCACACACGCCCGATCCTCGAAGAACTGGGATACTCGCCGGCCCGAATCGAGGAGCTGAAGAGTTCCGGGGCAGTGTGACCGGACTATGAAGCTTTTAAAGCTCCTGATCTTTTCGGCATGCGTTCTTGCACTCTGTGCGGGGACGGCAAGAGCTGCATCCAGTTTCGCTACGGATACCATAAATACTTCCGAAGGCCCGCTCCAAATCACCTTTCTCGGCCACGCATCCCTTAGAATGCATTTTACCGGCAGGTACATCTATATCGACCCTTCCTCGGTTGCCACCGATTTTTCCGGTATGCCCAAGGCCGACGTCGTCTTTTTCACCAACCAGCACAAAGACCATTTCGATTTGAAAGCGTTGCGGGAAATAAGCAACCGGGACACGATGGTTGTGATTCCGGAAATCTGCGCGCTGAAATATCGGGAAGGGCTGGTGATGAAAAATGGCGACTTCAAGAGTATCCGCGGCCTGAACGTCCGGTGCGTTCCGGCCTACAATATCGTTGAATTGAGCCCTTCGGGCTTTCCGTATAATTTCAAGGGAATAGGAAACGGCTACGTCATCGGGTTCGGGGATAAGAACGTCTACATCGCGGGAGACACGGAGAAGATACCCGAAATGGATAAACTGGGCCGTGTCGATGTCGCTTTCCTTCCGATCGGCCTTCCCGACGCCATGACTCTGGAAATGGCGGTCGATGCGGTAAAGGCGATAAAGCCCGCGATACTCTATCCCTACCGCTACGGCGATACGGATCTTGCCAGGCTTGAGGAAATGCTCAAGGGCTCCGGGACCGAGGTCCGAATCCGCAACATGAAATGAGGAAGCGAATAAGTATGAGCGATGCGGGGATTCATCTTTTTGTCGGTTTTAAAGGCCTGGATATCGACGAGGAGCTAAAACATCTTCTCAAGGAATATCAGCCGGCCGGGGTCGTATTGTTCAAGCGAAATATCGAGGGGCGCGAACAGCTCGAATCTTTGGTTGCGAACGCACAGGCGTTTTCCATGGAGCGACTCGGACGTCCGCTTCTTTTTGCCATAGACCAGGAGGGGGGAAGCGTCCAAAGGCTCGCGGCCCACTACACGCCGCTTCCCTCGGCGCAGGAGCTTGCCGGAAAGGGGCCGGAGGCAGTTGCCCGCTGGGCTGCAACGTGCGCGGCAGATCTCCGGAAAATCGGCGTGCAGATAGACTTCGCTCCGGTTCTGGATATTGTCGCCCGGGGAGAAGCCAGCTTCATGGAGTCCCGTTCCTTTGGCGAGACCCCCGAAGAGGTTTCGAAACTGGGCGGAGTCTGGATCGAAACGCTCCAGGGAAACGGGGTCTCGGCAACGGCAAAGCATTTTCCCGGGCTTGGACGCGCTCAACTAGACCCGCACCATTTTGCGCCCGTCATCTCCGGGGAGCGAGAAGAGGACTTCCGGTTCGATCTGGTTCCGTTCGAGGCCTCCGTAAGGGCCGGAGTGCACTGCATGATGACCTCGCACGCGGTCTACCGGGCCGTGGACCCTATGCTCCCTGCGACCTTTTCCCGCGAAATCTGCCGCACCCGGCTGCGGGAGCGCATGGGTTTCAATGGCGTCCTTTTCGCCGACGACCTCGATATGGCCGCCATCTGCGAAAACTATTCGCCCGAACAGGCAGCCGACCTGGGGCTTGCCTGTTCGATAGACTTTTTCCTGCTCTGCCAGAGGTCTGAGAGCATAGAGCCCATGCACCGTGCGCTTTGCGATCGGCTGAAGAAAGACTCCCTTCTGCAGGCCTTTCATCGCGAATCGGTGCAAAGGATAGAAACGCTGATCGAGTTTCATCGAAGATAGGGGAGAAAGAATCTAGCGCAAATAATCGTGTTCGATCGTGCGCACGAGGTTGGCCATGGTTGCGTAGCAGGGTGTCGGAACACCGGTTTGTTTTCCGTATTCCACGACTTTCCCGCCCAGAAAATCGATTTCGGTTTGCGTCTTATTGGCGATATCAACGCACATCGAATCCTTGTGGAGGCCGACCTTTTCGAGATAGCCCATGATCTGGGTGAGGTAGTCCGGACCCAGGTCGTATCCTTTGGCCTTGGCCACGGCAATCACTTCCCGGAAGCATGCGTCTGCGATTTCGCGGGTCGGGGGAAACTCGAGGGCCTCTTTGATGGTTTTGTCCGTTACCGCGCAAATAGAGGCCATGGTGCATTTCATCACCATTTTCTTCCAGACGTGGAGTTTTATGTCTTCGACAAAATCGGTATCGAGGCCGCCGGAGGATAGCTGCGCGGCCAACCGCTCTCCGAGAGCGCGTTTATCGGGCAGAAGGGCCCCGAGGAAGTTGGGGCGGTTAAAGAAGGTTACGTCCGATTCGGCGGCCCCTTTGAGAGCGGCACCGAAATTGAGCGACATGCGCAATGCGGTCTCGGGGCCGAAGGTTTCCGCGATCAGGTCCTCGGTTCCCAGGCCGTTGTGGGCGCTCACGATTTTGGTCTGCGGACGGACAAGAGGCTTCAGGCTATCGAGCACCGAGTGCAGGTGAAAGGTTTTGGTGCAGATGAAAATGACGTCGGGAGGATTTGTGGCCATTCGGGCGACGCTGTCGAGGACGTTTTTGACCGGAACCTCGAAGGTAAGTTGTCCGGTGATGCGGATGCCGTTTTGTTCCAGCTCGAGCCTGCGGGCGGGGCTGCGCACGACGATCATGGTTTGCGGGTCGGCTCGCAGCAGGGCCGCCGCGACAACGGCTCCGGTAGCCCCGATGCCTATGACTGCACTTCTCAAATCGCTCATATCGGAGACGACTCCTTTCCCGCGGGGATCATTGCTGGCCCCACTTGAGTTTTGACCTCAGGATCTCGAAGTGATCGACGCCCGGCGTTCGGATAAAGCGCAGCGGAACGGCGGCGGCGGTAACCGAGACCTGGTCGAAGTCACGGATCGGGCACCCTATCTGTCCGTCGCAGGTGAGGGTAACGTCTGTTGCCGGCTCGGCCACCTCGACCATGACGGTGACTTCGGCCGGAAAGACAATGGGGCGGTTGGCAAGGCTGAAAGGGCAGATCGGCGTTAGGATGACAACGCGTGCGGTCGGGAAAATGATCGGCCCGCCCGCGGAGATGTTGTAGGCCGTAGAGCCTGTGGGGGTGGAGATGATGAGGCCGTCTCCGCGGTAATGGGTGAGAAAATGGCCGTTAATGGAAGCGTGAAGATCGATTATGCGGGCGAGGGCTCCCTTGTTGATCACGGCATCGTTCAGGACGCGGTGGCTGAAAATCTCCTCGCCGTCGCGCCGGACGGTTACCCGCAGGGCCATTCGCTCCTCGACTTCGAAGTTGCCGGAAAGAATCTTTTCAAATTCGGCAAAACAAGTCTCCGCGTTGATCTCTGTGAGAAACCCCAACCCCCCGAGATTTACGCCTACGATGGGTATCGGCCGCCGCTCGATAAAGCGTGCGACGCTCAGGAATGTCCCATCGCCTCCCACCACGATGACCGCCTCGACTTGCTCCGGGATCTCGATTTTTTCGTAGGTGCAGCTCACTCCGGCGTTATCGATGTTTTCCCTGATGAAAACCTCTACGCCCCGCTCCCGGAACCATTGCTCGAGCTCGCAGGCAAGCCGCGCGGCCTCGGGGCGCATGCGTTTATATATGATCGATACGTGACGCATCGAACTCCTCCACAACACAAAATCCTGCAGACAGGCTGCCGAATTATATAAAAATATTTGTCAAAATCCTCCGGTTGCTCTAACTTGCGTTAGATCGACCAGTGTAACTGCCTATAGGCCGTTATTGTACAGGAGTCAATAGATTTGCCGCTCAGCAGGGCAATTCCCGGGGTGGCACAGAGGTGGCCGATGCAATCAGAGCAGCAAAGCGCAGTTCCTTCTCAGGCGATACTCGTGGTGGATGACGAGCCGCAGGCCTGCGAAATTATCTCGGATGCCCTGAGTGCATGGGGGCACAAGGTCGATATCGCCTATAACGGCGGGGAGGCGTTGGAGAAAATAAAAGGGAAAGATTTCACGATCGTCATCACCGATATGGATATGCCCCGAATCGACGGGATGGAGTTGATCGAGCACGTGGCCAAAGAACATTCCCAGATCGATGTGATCGCGATCACCGGGCATATCATGAAGTACAAGTACACGGAAGTGGTGGAAGCCGGAGCTGCGGATTTCATTACGAAGCCTTTTTCCCTCAATGAACTGGAGGCGAAGCTGAACCGGCTGATCCGGGAGCGATGCCTGCGGGAGGAGCTCGAAAGGCTGGCCGTGCGCGATCCCCTGACCTCTTTGCACAACCGCCGCTCTTTTGAGGAAAATGCGCGCAGGGAGGCCATGCGCGCGGTTCGCTATAAGCACACGCTGTTCCTTTTCTTTATGGATGTGGACAACTTCAAAAAATATAACGACGTGTACGGGCATCGAGCAGGCGACGGGCTGCTGATCAAGGCCGGAGAGCTGCTCACCGGGTCGATCCGGGAAAATATCGACAGTGTCTACCGCTACGGGGGCGATGAGTTCGTCATGCTTCTGCCCCACCTTCCCGTGGACCAGGCGAGAGGGGTTGCCGAGCGCATCTCGTGGAAATTCAACCTATTGAATTGCCAACCCACTGCCTTTTCCGTCGGCATCGCCAGGTTCATAGAAAAATCGGGTACGATCGACCAGGATATCGAGGATATGATCCTTCGGGCAGATAGGGCGCTCTATACGGCCAAAAGGGACCCTGACAATAATCACGTCCATGTCGATGAGGATTCGTGCTGAGAGCCACAAAAGATAAATAAAACTCTGCGTTTATGATTAATCTCTTGACTCTGCTTGGAGCGTACTTTATATAAGCGTGGATTGAGGGGGGGCGACGGTTCCCCTTCTTTAGTAAATAAATGGAATTGCTGGATTTAGCCTGGAATGGCTGATCCGGTCTCGAAATGGAAAGCGGCGGGCGCCGCCCGGGAATCTGCAGCTTTTGGATGGTGCGGGGTCGAGGCGGTTCCTTTTTTGGCGTTAACCCGTGTGCGAGACCACTTTATGGCGTGGCATTGAGTCCGCTCCTAATCTGGAAGAGCTGAGCCCATCTCAGAATGGCTGAAAACGCCGAGACCCGAAAGCGTTTTCAGAAGTGCTCACAGCAGCATCTCCGGTGACGAGCGGCAAAAAGCATTTACAGGGAACTACAGGTTCTCACAAGGGGAGGTGACTGCCATGGGCAAACCTGAATTCGGTTTCGGGGTCCATTTGATCCTGGATGGGTATGGCTGCGATAGCGAGTCGCTGCAAGACATCAATCTGATCTATAATTTCCTCGACAACTATCCTTCTCAAATGGATATGACCAAGATCATGCCGCCTTACGTTTTCCGGTATAACGGGCTGGTCCCGGAAGACTGGGGTGTATCGGGTTTTGTGCTGATTGCGGAAAGTCATATCAGTATCCATACATTTCCAGACAAACAGTATCTGAGCATCGACATGTTTTCGTGCAAGGAATTTGATACGGATGTTGCTATAAGGACGATCAAGGGCTATTTCGACATAAAGAAGCACGATGCCAAGGTGCTGGACCGGGGGCAGGAGTTTCCGAATACCATCCGTGAATCGGCCCAGGTGGTGCGAATGGACAGGATGCTGAAGCAGCGGCATTGAGTGTCGATGCCGGCGAGGCGTCGGTTTCTAAAAAGAGGCAGAAAAAAAGGGGAAGGGCCTTCGGGGTCGCTACCCCTTTTTCTTTGTGGCGGTCGCCAGGGGCGCAGGTTTTTTGACCTTATTCCGCTGGAAAGAATCCCTTGTCCATGATCTCCTCGAACGAGTAGGGACAATCGGCGGGAAGGACTTTTTTCAGAAGGTCCCTTTCTCCTTCAAACTTTTCCATCGCTCTCCCGCAGGCCTTCGGCAGTATCTCGTCCAGATGATATTTGAAGGAGGGGTTGTCTTCCAGCACGGCGTTCGTTTGTTGACGTTGCTCCAGAATCGTACTTTCCCAGCTCTTCGAACGAAGACTCGGCTGCCATTGCCATTTGAGAAGATGGAGTATCAATATGGCAAGGTGGCTTATAAAGGCCCGTTTCTCGCTTCTTCCCATCGCTTCGACTTCCTCCACCAGATTGTCGAGGTCTACCTCTGAAAACCTTCTTTGACGCAAGAGTTGCGCATTCTCTCGTGTCCATTCGTAGAAATCTTTGTCGTAGAGGCTTTCCATGATGTCCTCCCCGTCTGAGGTTTTATGACGGTATTATATATAGTCAGTGTCCATCCGGAAATCCCGGGATATGATGGGATGCCAGGACCTCGTCCCTCTTGCACTACTCGCGATACAGAAGCAGCAGATCCTTATAGGCATCGATCCGGCGGTCTCTCAAAAAAGGCCAGTTGCGCCGAACCGTCTGTGTTCTGGAGAGATCGATTTGCGCCGTGAGCACCTCTTCGGCATCTGTTCCGGCTTTGGCGAGGAATTCGCCCTGGGGACCGACGATAAAGCTGTTGCCCCAGAAAATCAGGCCGTGCCCGGTGTTGGTGCTCGTGGGTTCAAATCCGACCCTGTTTGCGCAAAGCAGCGGGAGGCCGTTTGCAATGGCGTGGGATCTCTGGATGGTCGTCCAGGCGTCGAGCATGAGGGGACGTTCACAGTCGGGTTCGTCGGTATCCCAGCCGATGGCGGTGGGGTAGAGAAGCAGATCGGCGCCCGAGAGGGCCATGAGTCGTGCGGCTTCCGGGAACCACTGGTCCCAGCAGACAAGCACTCCGAGGTTTCCGACCGAGGTGGCGACGGGGCGAAAGCCCAGGTCGCCGGGCGTAAAATAGTACTTCTCGTAGAAGCCGGGATCGTCGGGGATGTGCATCTTGCGGTATTTGCCGGCAATTGAGCCGTCTTTTTCGAACACCACGGCCGTGTTGTGGTGCAAGCCGGGTGCTCGCCGTTCGAAAATGGAGGCGACGAGAACGATTTTGAGCTCCGCGGCCAGGGAGGCCAACGCGGCGCTCGAGGGTCCGGGGATCGGTTCTGCGAGATCGAAGTGGGCGGGGTTTTCGGTCTGGCAGAAATAGGGGCCAAGGTGCAGTTCCTGGAGCAAGACGAGTTCGGCCCCTTTCGCAGCGGCTTGGCGTATGGCGGTGGCGCTTCGTTGAAGATTTGCGGCCGTATCTTGCGTGCAGCTCTGTTGGACGAGTCCGGCAACGAGTGTTCTCATCCCGGGACTCCTTTGGGCAACTGCATGGTGACGCAGTGGAGCGAGCCGTTGCCGGTCAAAAGCGGCAGGCAGGGAACTCCGGTGATTTTGCGGCCCGGGAAGGCCTCCGCGATGATTTCGAGGGCGGCCGCATCCTTGTCTGTTCCATAAGTGGGGACGAGCACGGCGCCGTTTATGACGAGAAAGTTTGCGTAGGTTGCCGGAAGCCTGCGTCCGTCTTCGTGGTAGACGGGATCGGGCCAGGGAAGTGCAAGAAGCCGGTAGGGACAGCCCTCTTCCGTGCGAAAGGAGCCGAGCTGCTCGGCCATGGCGCGTAGCGGTTCGTAATGAACGTCTGAGGGATCGTCGCATGCGGTGTAGGCAATGACGTCATCGGGACAAAACCGGGCGAGGGTATCGATGTGCGAGTCGGTGTCATCGCCTTCGATGCCGCCGTGATCCAGAAAATGAACTCGTTTTGCGCCAAACTCGCGGGCGAGAAACTCCTCGACCCCGCTCCTGGAAAGATGAGGGTTTCTGTTGGGGCTGAGCAGGCACTCGGAGGTGGTGAGGATCGTCCCCCGGCCGTCGGATTCGATGCTTCCCCCCTCCAGGATCAACCCGATCGTATTCAAGACCGTTTTGCCAAAAGCTCCCAGGGCGGCGAGGCGGCGGGTGATCCGGTTGTCCAGATCGCACCGGAATTTGAGGCCCCAGCCGTTGAAGCCGAAATCGAGAAGGAGCGGCTTCTGCCCTTCCAGGACGGTAATGGGTCCAAAATCCCTGGCCCAGGTGTCGTTTGTCTCGACCTCGAAGAGCCTTACCCGGTCGAGAGGGAGCCCGGCCCGGGCGAACCGCTCCCGCACCTCTCCCACATCGGGTGCGGCCAGCAGCAAAAGCTCGGAGCCGACGATTTCCCGCGCGATATCGATTGTGGCCTCTTGCACCGCCGGGAGATTTTCCCATTCGGTATTTTCGTGGGGCCAGGCCATGAGCACTCCGTCCTGCTCTTCCCACTCGGCGGGCAATCTGCGTGTGTTTTCCATGTGCGCAACATTTCCTTGTGATCTTCCCGAAAGGGATGTCCCGGGAGGGGGTGGAATTCAAACCATTTATAAAACCACAACTTCCTGTTATTATCAATAGCAGGCTAAATTTCCTTCCAATTTTTCATGGACAGGAGAGAACCTGCTTGTTAGACTTGCCTATTCCGGAGCCCGCCGTTTTCCGCAGGGGCTGAGTCTATTCCCGGGTACGGAGCGGCTGCGGGCTTGTGGCGGGATTGGCAAGGGCTGGGCATTGATTTGCCCGTGGTTTAGTCACGAATACGAAAGTGAACTCAAAATTGGAAGAACCTACAGCCAAGGGAATTCAGAATTGGCTACGAATGTGCTTCCGGCGGCTTGCCGGTGTTGAAAACGCCGATGACGTCGAAAAAGAGATCCAGCAGTTGATAGACGAAGGGGAGCAGCGCGGGCTGATCTCCGAGGACGAAGGGGAGATGATCCAGGGGATATTCTCCTTCCGCGACACGATCGCCCGGGAGATCATGGTGCCGCGTACCGATACGGTGTACGCCGAGGCCGACACCAGGCTCTCCGAAATGATCCGCACGATCATCGAGAGCGGACACTCCAGAATTCCGATCTTTCAGGACAATATCGACAATATCATCGGTACGCTGCACGCAAAGGACCTGCTTAAATTCTGGCACACCGAGGACATGGCGATCCGCGACATGGTGCGGCCCCCCTATTTTATCCCCGAGACGAAAAAGATCAGCGAAGTCCTCAAGGATTTCCGGGACAACAAGTCGCACATGGCCATAGTGATCGACGAATATGGCGGGACGGCGGGCATACTGACTCTTGAGGACATTATCGAGGAGATCATCGGCGAGGTGATGGACGAATACGACGCCGAGCAGAAACTGATCGTCGAGCACGAGGACGGCTCGATCACGGTCAATGCCCGGTGCGATGTGGAAAAGCTCGAGGATTTCCTCGAAGTCGAGTTGCCGGAAGGGGACTTCGAGTCGGTTGGCGGCTTCATTATCAGCCTGATCGGCAAGGTGCCCGAAGTGAACGAAAAGGTCATCTACGAGGGAATGGAGATTGTGATCGAGGCGGCGACGAGCAGAAAAATTGACAGAGTGCGCATCAGAAGACCCGGCATGGGGCTTCCCGAAGCTGCTTCGGGAAAAGAGCCGCTCTAGCCGGCCGTGGATTCCAACCACCCATGCCTCCACTGCTTTTCTAAAAGCATGTACGCGATATTGCTCTCGGTCCTGAGCGGACTACTGCTCTCAGCGGGATTCCCCAAGCCGGCCATGTTCTACCTGGCCTGGGTGGCCTTCGTGCCGCTGCTCTACGCCGTTTACGGAAAGAGCGGGAAAAAGGCCTTCGGCCTGGGCTATCTCTGCGGGCTTGTCCATTCCGTGACCTGCCTCTACTGGATCGATTACGCCATCTATCACTTCGGCGGCTTTTCCTTTGTGCTCTCGTGGCTGATTCTTTTGCTGCTTTGCGCAATCATGGCCGTATATCCCGCTGTGTTTGCCCTTGCGGCGCAAAAATTCGAATCCTTTCCTTTTCTCTATGTCTTCGGACTTCCGTTTGTGTGGGTTACGCTCGAATGGATCAGGGCGCACGCGATCACCGGATTTCCCTGGTCAAACCTTGGCTATACCCAGACGCCGTTGCTTCACCTCATCCAGGTGGCCGATATTACGGGAGTCTATGGGGTGAGCTGGCTTGTAGTTTTGGGCAGCACCGTGATTTGCGGCTTTCTCAAAAACTACTGCAGGAAAAGCGGCGTAGCGGTGCTGGCGGCTCTGCTCGTTTGCGTTCTCGCCTACGGGTTTTGGCGCACAGGGCAGATCGAGCGTCTGCAACATGGTGAGACCCCCGTAAACATTGCCCTCGTGCAGGGAAATATCGCTCAGGACATGAAATGGGACCGCGCATCGCTGGAGAAGACGATCGCGACGTACGGGAGGCTGAGTGAGGAGGCGGCAAAAAAGAAGCCGGTTCCCGATCTTATCGTGTGGCCCGAATCGGCCATGCCTTTTTTCTACGGCCTGAACCCGAAGCTGAGCGCCAGGGTGAACGAGATAGTGAAGGCGACGGGAAAGCCGCTGCTCTTTGGGAGCCTGGGGGCTACGAGGGAGGGGGGCAAGGTCCGTTTGCTGAACCTCGCCTGTCTGCTCGACGCAAAGGCGGACTTTTTGGGCTCGTATGCCAAGCAGCACCTGGTGCCGTTCGGGGAGTACGTGCCATGGATCAGTCTTTTCCGCTTTGCCCAGAGCGCCTCGGTGGGCCCGGTGAATTTCGTTCCGGGGAAAAACCCCGGGCCGCTTGTCTGGAAGGGGCTCCCCCTCGGGGTTCTGATCTGCTATGAGGACATCTTCCCCAAAATTGCACGCCGAACGGTGCGAAGAGGGGCTGAGCTTCTTGTGAATATCTCCGACGACGCCTGGTACGGAAATACGGGGGGGCCCTACCAGGAGCTCGAAATCTCGCGCTGGCGCGCCATCGAGTGCCGGGTTCCTCTGGTGCGGGCCGCCAATACGGGAGTCAGTGCGGTCTTCGACGCCACGGGGCGGGAATGCGGAAATCTTGCGCTAGACAGGCGCGGTTTTCTTACGTGCAGCGTTTATCCGATGTCTTATCTTTCGGTTTATGTTAAATATGGCGATTTCTTTGCTTGGTTTTGCGTTCTCATGACCGCGTGTGCGATACTTCTCCGGCTCGTGCGCTGGATCCGGGTACCCGCGGAGTTGCGCGTGAGAAAAGGGGAATGAGCAGAATTTATAAAAACCGCCGATAGGTACGGCAGCAGGAGGACAGTCCGATGAATATTGATACTTCCGAACTCAGAAACTCGCTCAGGGAGCTTTCGCAAAAAATTCAAACCTTGGGAGGCTATCTTTGACATCGCCGGCAAAGAGGCCCGCACGGCGGAGCTCGAAAAGCTCATGGCCCGGCAGGACTTCTGGGAAAATCCCGAGGCCGGCCGCGATGTTTTGAAAGAACGCTCGGAGCTAAACGAGATCATTCTTTCATGGCGAACCCTTGCCGGGGAGCTCGAAGACAATGAACTGCTCTTCGATATGGCCCTTGAGGAAGAGGACGAAGCCAATCTGAAGGAAGTTGAGCGTAAGCTCCAGGAACTCCGGAAAAAATATCGGGAGATGGAACTCCTGCAGATGTTGAGCGATGAAAACGATGACAAGAGCGCCATCGTGAGCATCAACGCCGGGGCCGGGGGGACCGAGGCGCAGGACTGGACCCAGATGCTTCTGAGAATGTACCTGCGTTGGTGCGAAAGAAAGAACCTGAAGGTCGAAATGATCGATCTGCTGGAAGGAGAAGAGGCCGGAGTCAAAAACGTTACCTTTACGGTTTCAGGCCCCTATGCCTACGGGATGCTGAAGGCCGAATCGGGCGTGCACAGGCTGGTGAGGATCTCACCCTTTGACGCGAGCGGCCGCAGGCACACCTCGTTTGCCGCGGTACTGGTCTTTCCCGAAATAGACGACAAGATCGAGGTCGAGGTAAAGCAATCGGATTTGCGCGTGGACACCTTCCGGGCGAGCGGCGCGGGTGGCCAGCACGTCAACAAGACCAGTTCGGCCGTTCGCCTGACACACCTGCCTACGGGCATCGTCGTGCAGTGCCAGAACGAAAAGTCCCAGCACCGCAATCGCGATATAGCGCTAAAGATTCTCAAGGCACGGCTCTACGAGCGGGAAAAGCGCGCGCAGCAGGCGAAGATGCAGGAGACCCACGACAACCTCGACGAAATCGCCTGGGGCAACCAGATCCGGTCCTATGTCCTCCAGCCCTACAGGCTGATCAAGGACCACCGCACCAATGTGGAAAAGGGCAATGTGGAAAGCGTTCTGGACGGCGAACTCGATGACTTCATCGAGGCCTACCTGCTAAATTCCATGAACCTGCGGGAAAACGCGGCAGGCGTCTAAAGACGGAAGACGAAGAAAAAAAGAAAGGCGCCGGTCAAAAAGCCCCGGCGCCATCATTCCAGGATTTACGACAGTGCTACCTGGTGAATGGCACAAATAGCACCGATCCGGCCGGATAGCAAGCGGAATCGTATCTGTCCGAGCCGTGCGGTCGCCTGTCGAGCCCGGACATTTCCTCCTCGGCGGCCACTTGCAAGCCGATCCGTTTTTCTTCCCCGGTCATCGTCTTGGATACCTCCAGTACTAATATTTCACTGAGATGTCGGCCATCATGCTGATGTTGTGGCGGAAGCCGGCGATTCCGGCTACCGGGCCATGCCCGCGAGGGCGGGCGGTGCCTGTTGGGCAAGCTGCGCCAGTGTGACGTACTTACGCTCCATGATATTCCTCCGGACAGACGGGGCCTGCCAGGAGGATGCAAAGGGCTATCTTTTTGCATCTGCCAATTTACGGGATGTCGCACCAGGAGACTGTCTGAGAGCATCTTCAGTGCGTCTTCCGGTTCTGCAGGAGCGGGTTTCCGCCGCGAAAGGCCCGTCGCGGCGGAGGCCGCTCCTGTTGAAAACCAGCTGGTTCGCCGTTCCCGGTCAGCCTACTAGAGGCTGTAGCCCACCTCGCCGTGCAGTTCCATGTCGAGTCCCGCCATTTCCTCCTCGATGCCCACCCGCAACCCGATTGTTTTTTCGAGGAATTGCGCGATCGCGCAGGTGGCCAAAAAACAGTAAAGTCCTACCGCAACGACCCCCAGGGCCTGTATTTCCAGCTGCCCCGGATTGCCGGCGATGAGGCCCGTAGCGCCCACCGAGGCGAAAAGCCCTGTTGCAAGCGTCCCCCATGCCCCGCCCAGACCGTGGACTCCCACGACGTCGAGCGAGTCGTCGTAGTGGAACCGGAATTTCATCCGGACCCCGAAAAAACAGATCGCCCCGGAGACGATTCCGATCACCATGGCGTATTGCGGGGAGATAAATCCCGAGGCCGGCGTGACCGCCCCAAGGCCTGCAACGATGCCGGAGGCAAATCCGAGCGCGCTCGGCTTCTTTACGATCGCCCACTCCAGAATCATCCAGGCGCATGCTCCGGCGGCCGCAGCCGTCATCGTGGCGGTAAACGCCAGCGCGGCGGTCGCATTCGCCGCAAGGGCGCTTCCCGCATTGAAGCCGAACCAGCCAAACCACAGGAGTCCAACACCCAGAAGCGTCATGGTGAGGTTGTGCGGAACAAACATTTCGTGGGGGAAACCGCTTCGTTTCCCGATTATGTAGGCAACCGCCAGGGCCGAAACTCCGGCCGAAAGATGCACGACCAGGCCTCCTGCGAAATCGAGCCCTCCGGCCTTCTCAAACCATCCCCCGCCCCAGACCCAGTGGGCCAGCGGGTAGTAGACCAGAAACGACCAGAGTATGAGGAAGAGGAGGTAGGACTTGAAGGTCATGCGCTCGGCCACTGCACCCGAAATCAGCGCGGGCGTGATGATGGCGAACATCCCCTGGAACATGACGAAGGCGTATGTCGGGATCGTCCCATGGACCGAATGGATGGTTGTCCCAAGGAGCATAAACTGGCCAAGCCCCCCGATAAACCAGTTCCCGGCAGTAAACGAAAGCGAGTAGCCCACGATGATCCAGAGCATCCCGAGAATCCCCAGCGCGACAAAAGAGTGCATGAAAGAGCTTAGTACATTTTTGCGCTGCACCATGCCGCCGTAAAAAAGAGCAAGGCCCGGGAGCATGAGCAGGACGAGAGCCGCGGAAGTCAATACCCAGGCCGTGTCGGCCGGGTTTGCCACCCCCGGTTGAGCGGCCGCCGCGGGATGAGACCCGAGAAAAAAATACAAAAAAGGCGCAACTATCGTTGACGAGCGCAGTGTCGCGGACGTCCGAAACCCTGGAGTCATGGCAAACATACCTTTCCTGTTTGATTTTGATAAGTTATCGGAAAAAAGAATAAATAGAATTTACGATAAGAGCAATCCGCGTACCCGGAAGGTTTCCGAAACGCAACTGGTGGATACAAAAGACATTTTTGTCTTCAGTGTCCTGGCCATTCGCCTGAAAAGGAAACATTTTCGTATTTTCAGGCGCCTGCCTGGGGGCTTCTGCGACAAATATGTGCATGCCTGGGGCGGAGAGGTCCGGTCACAAGCCAAAAAGAATCAACATTGTCTGCTCCTCTTTCGCCATCGGATGGAAAATAGGGCCCTGTCCGCAGCGGGCTTCTCGTCGCCGCCCGAAAATCGCTTCCGACAGATCCGGTTGGTTTTTGCCGCTTCGGAGATTGGTCGTTTTTGTCATGACCTGCAAATCCTGACAAAAATGTTTCAATTATGTTCTTCTTTGCCGTGTAAGTACAATTGTGTAGTGTTTGTGGAGCAGAAAATGATTTTCCAAGAGGTGCGTTCGGAAGATAAAATCCTGTGATTTCAAGTGGGTATACAGGCGAAGGGCCTCCGGGGAAAGATCTTGGCACGCGCTTTGGACTCTGTTTGGTCGTGGAATTTCGAAGCATCCGGACGGAAGAGACCGGTCCTTCGGTATAGGGAACGAGAACTCGATTCTATATGTTTCATCCAGGAGAAAGGTTAGGGGATATGAAGAGGTTGTCGGCGATTTGTTCGCTTGCTTTGCTGTTGACGCTTGCGGGAACTGTTTCCGCCCTGGCTGCCGGGCCGGCAAAAATCGATACGGGCGACACCGCGTGGTTGCTGATTTCCGCGGCCCTCGTTCTTTTGATGACCCCGGGGCTCGCCCTGTTTTACGGGGGGATGGTCCGGCGCAAAAATGTGCTGGGAACGATTATGCACAGTTTTGTCGCGATGGGCATCATATCGGTCCAGTGGGTGCTTATCGGCTACACCCTTTCGTTTGGGCCGGACGTCGGTCATTTTATCGGAAACCTGCACTGGCTGGGGTTAAACCACGTGGGACTCGCCCCCGACCCGGACTACGGCGCGACCGTGCCGCATCAGGCGTACATGGTTTTTCAGATGATGTTTGCGATCATCACCCCTGCGCTCATTTCCGGCGCGATTGCCGAGCGGTTCAAATTCAGCACGTACGTCGTGTTCATGGTTTTGTGGGCGTTTTTGGTCTACGATCCGCTTGCCCACTGGGTATGGGGGACGGGGGGGTGGCTAAAAAATCTGGGGGCGCTCGACTTTGCCGGAGGTCTCGTGGTGCATATCAGCTCAGGGGTCTCCGCGCTTGCCTGTATCCTCGTTTTGGGAAAAAGAAAGGGCTACAGGACCGAGATCATGGCCCCGCATAACCTCACCATGACCTTGCTGGGGGCGGCGCTGCTCTGGTTTGGCTGGTTCGGGTTCAATGCGGGAAGTGCAGTGGCTTCCGGAGCGCTTGCGACTTCGGCTTTTGTGGTGACCCACATTGCGGCGGCCGCTGCGGCCCTCTCGTGGCTTTTTACCGAGTGGATTCACAGGGGAAAACCAACGGCTCTCGGGTTTGCTTCCGGGGCTGTGGCCGGGCTTGTGGCCATCACTCCTGCTTCGGGGTACATCGGTCCTATGCCGGCGCTTCTTCTGGGGCTTTTGGCCGGGGCGATCTGCTATTCGGCGGTAAATCTCAAGTCGATGTTCGGCTACGATGATGCACTGGACGTAATCGGCGTCCATGGAGTAGGCGGGACCGTGGGAGCGATTTTTACCGGCTTTTTCGCCTCTACTCTCATAAATCCCGGGGGGGCAAACGGCCTGTTTTACGGGCACCCGGGGCAGGTCGGCATCCAGGCACTCTCCGTAGTGAGCGCCTGGGTCTATTCTTTTGTGGTGACCTTCATTATCCTCAAGGTGCTGGATGCCGTGATGGGCCTCAGGGTAGACGAGGAAGACGAGTCGATGGGGCTTGACCTGAGCCAGCATGGCGAGGTGGGCTACACGTTCGAGTAGACGCCGGATTTTTCGGCAAAAATTTGAAGAGCGTTTTCCGGGGGGAGCATTTTCCCCCGGAAAACGCTCGACGCATTTTAGCTATGACCCCCATTTTGCCAGAAGGGCCGAGCCTTTTCGCAGGTGAGTTCCGGAGCGCTGAAGGTGGCCATGTCGCCCAGCATGACCTCAAAGCCCGTGAAATCGCTTCGCACCCAGGGAGCATAGTTGCTGCGAACCGTCAAAACGACCCGAAGCTCGAGATCGTCCGAACCGTCTTCGAGGAAAAGGAGCCCCAGGTTGTAGCCGTTTCGGCCAAGGCTTCGGTAGAACCGCTGCGTGCTGAGAACCCCCCGTGCCAGGTCTTCCCATTGCACATCGGAAACCTGTCGAAGGGAGCAGACGTCGGGCAGTATTCCCCAGATTTCAAAAAAACCCTCCGGAGCAAAAGCCGCGAGCCAGTGCCAGGCGCCGGTATCCCCGATATAGCGCTCTTGCGCTTTCCTTTCAGATTGGAGATAGTCGGAAAAGATGCGCGAGCCGCTCTCCCGTCGATACTCGGCGGCGCGCGCCTTGAGAACTCGCTGGGAATTTGCGGGAAGGCGGTCTGCCTGTATCTGCAAATGGGGGTGGAGCAGTGACCCGCCCGCCGAGGGCAGATGATTCTGGGTGATAGCCATGAAAACCGCCGCGGGGTCGCGGGAAGCGATGCGAAGCAGATAGTCCCGGCAGTTGAGGAAACTGTCCACGTAGGCCTGCAGGGAGGCCGTGCCGATTTCTACGAAGTGGTTGTCGTCGAAAATGCTTACCGCCGAGTAGCGTCCGTAGGGAAACAGGTTGGGAAAGAGTGTCGAGGTCCCTCGGCTCATGCGGCCTTCGGGACACAGGTCGGGCGGAAGCTTCGGGGTATGGGTGAAGAGCCGGTCACGGCAAAAAGGGCAGGAGTCTTTTTCCCCGGCAAAGGGCGGAGGCTCTGGCAGGCTCTCCCCGCCGGGTTCTCTTTCTTCTCCGCGACTGAACGTAATCCGGCAGGTGCAGCCCGTAACGGGACTCACCCGGACCTCGATAGTCCTTTCGATCTCGCGGCCGTCCGGAAGAACGATCCTGGAACAAAACCTCTCGCGCTTGAACTCCAACATGGGATTTCTCCTTGCCAACAAAAAAACTCTCCGGTTCCTCTGCCCGCCAGGAGCTTACAGGTTGAATACTCCTGCCGGAATGAGGCAATTCCCTTGCCTCGCAGAAGTCATCAGCCTCGAGGGCGGTTTACAGGTGAACTTCATCACCTATCCGAGAAAGGCTTTAATGCAGGTAACAGGTGAAATCAAGCTTAAACGAATATGGAACTCCGGCGGAGTTGATGGTATGATTTCACTGCGATATCCGAAGGGAAAGGAGTCACGAATGAGCTCCGACCTTATAAAATCGGACCCCTCGGTGATGATGGGCAAGCCGGTGGTCTCTGGTACGCGCATTACGGTCGAATTGATACTGGAAAAATTGGCGGCGGGGGAATCGATCGAGGAAATAATCGAAGCACACCCGAGATTAACGGTAGAGGCGGTCAGGGCTGCCCTCAGGTTTGCCGCCGAAGCCCTGCGGGCGGATGTCGTCTATCCGACAGGCAGTGTGCCCCGGTGAAATTCGTCGCCGATGAAAGCGTTGACCTCCCGGTGGTCGAACGGCTGAGAGGTGACGGGCACAACGTTTAATACATTGCAGAAATGGCCGCCGGGATTCCCGACGAGGAGGTCCTTGCTGCCGCCAACAATAATGATGCCCTGCTTTTAACGGCAGATAAAGATTTCGGAGAATTAGTCTATCGACTGCGCCGCATCTCTCAAGGGATTGTTCTTATGCGGCTTGTCGGTTTAACTCCCGCCAATAAAGCCGAGCTAATCACCTCGGTTGTCCGTGCCCATGGTGGGCAACTCATCAACACATTTACGGTTGTAACGCCCGGTGTGGTACGGGTTCGACCGAAACTGATCTAAATAGCGCAATACGAGGCAAGGGCTCGTTATCAATCCCCGTCGGTTCCCAGGAACGCCGCGAGGGGCGCGTGATGTTTTTGTGCGTACGCCTTGAGATAGGCCATTTCCCTGTCATAGGCCTCTACCCCCCGGGCGGCGATCCACTCCTGCTTCATCTGTTCGGGACCCTCCACCTTGAGGAGCGCGGTTGGCGAATAGGCGGCATCATTAGCCGGAGCGGGGAGTCCTGCGCCGTGCGAACTCCGATGCTTTTTGTACCAGCGCATCCAGCGTGGCGTCAGGCGATGGCCGGTTGCCCCGGCCTCACGACGCAGGAGGGTATAATCGGAACACTCCCCAGCGTTGAAGGCTGCGTCGACCCGGCGGGGCAGGACACGCAACGGGGAAAAATCGGGCTGTTCGGTCCAGATCCCGGAGAGCACACGGGCGTTTTGGTCCCACTGCGAAAGCGGCGGGAGCCCCAGGACGGCTTCGGTGGTCTTGAGGAGGTTCACCTGGGAGTAGGGCTGTGTTTCCAGATGGCCCTTTTTCACCCAGGGCCCGATGGCCAGGGCGAAGGTGCGGTGCGCATCGATGTGGTCGGCCCCCGACTGGGCGTCGTCTTCGGTAAGAAACACGACCATCTGTTTCCATTCCGGTGTGGTGGATAAGTAGTGGATGAACCGGGCGGTGGCGAGGTCGTTGTCTGCGACGTAGTAGTTCGGAGTGTAGTAGCAGGGAGAGCGGCCGGCCGTGTGATCGTCGGGCAGCCAGATATAGAGAAAATGGGGGAAACGGCTGCCTGGATGAGCCTTCAGCCATCGGATCGCCAGATTCGCACGGCGGGTATCGAGAATCATGCGGTCCCAGCCCGGAAATGAGGTGGCGAGGTGTCTTTCCATCGCAGGGGAGATGTCTCCGGTCTGCGAACGGGAGACGAATTCGCCGAAGTCTTCAAAAGAAACGTGGTGTTCCAGAAGATCGTCGAAGAGAAAAAGGCGCTGCGGATAACTGATCCAGGGGTTGGACCAGGCGCCCAGCGCGGAGAGGTTTTGGTAGATGGCATAGGGGTTGTCTATGCCGAGCGGAAGCCCGCCGGTTCCTGTGGCCCGTCCCGGGATGAGGGACTGCGTCCAGCCGGGGTTGGCGACAAGGCCGCGGCCCGAGTAGTACTCCGGCCAGGTGCGCTGGACAAAATCCGAATCCGACGCGGCGGTGGTCCATTGGTGCCCCTGCGCGGTTACTTCGCCGTCGGCCATGAAATTGACGAACAGAGTGTAGCGGTCGGCCATGTGGTAGAGGTTGGGCAGTTCTTTTTCGCCGTAGAGGTCGAGGTGCGGATCGGCCCAGTCGCCTGCTCTGCGGTAGTCGCCCAAGTCTTCATCGAAGGTTTTGTTCTCGCGGAGAATGAAGACCACATAATGGATGTGGTCGCGTAAAAACGCTGTGGTGCGACCATCTTTTTCTTGGCGAGCTGCGCGTTGTGCCGTAGAAAACCCGTCGTTTTCCAGGGCTTCCTTCGTCCACGCCGAAAGATGTGCGGGGATATCCGTCAGGTCCACTTTCTGGATCAATCCGTGCATCATGTCGCCCACCCACTGGTGTTCGATATTGGGCCCGGAGCCCAAACCCTTGGCGGAAGCTATGTAGAGGGCATGGTGAGCCACGGTGAGCGCTGTGGGATACCAACCGGTGGGAATTAGGCCCAAAGCCTTTCCCGTGGCAAGATCGAAAACCGCGACGTCGTTATTGCCGGCGTTGGCCACGAAAACTGCGGTGGGACCGTCCGGTTTAGAGAGTTGGCCGTGCGGATGGGTCAGGCCACCCGGCAGACTGTCCCACCGCCCTACCGCCAGGCCGTCGGGATAACTGCCCGGAGGGGCGCCGGGGTAGGGACTGTCGTCGAGGTAGCCGAGTGTTTTAAGAGCGCGGGTATCCACCCGGGCGATCCGGTCGATATTGGCCAGGGCGACGAGCACGTCGGAGGTTCCGGAAATAGCGGCAAGAGCCGTGGGATGCACTCCTGCCCGCGTATTGCCCGGTCCGGTGGGCGGGCCGACCCGCACCGTGCCGAGAAGGCGCATGGTCGCGGGGTCTACAACCGCTACCGCATTGCCGCCCCAGAGGCTCACCGCGAGGCGGCGGCCGCCGTCGGCAAAAGTCAGGGCAAACGGGTAGGGACCTATGTTGCGATACTGCGTCCTGCCCGTGGCCAGATCGATCCGGGCGAGACTGTTGGAGAGCATTCCGGTGACGTAGAGATGGCGTCCCCCGGGGCCGACTGCGACGGCGTCGGGGTAGAAGTGGCGTGTTTTCCCGTCATGACGGCCCTGGTACCGGTATGGGTACTGATCTCGGGGAAAGGGGTGCCAGTGCAGGGGGTATCGGCGCAATACGCGCGGGTGTCCGTCCTGCAGGGCAAGTGCCGCCACATTGTCGCTCACCCCGCCGGCCACGTAGAGGCGGTTATTCGGCCCCGCCGCCAGGCCCTGAAAAAAGCTCTGCCGGCCGAGGACGGCGCTCGGAAGCCCCGGTGCCGGCGTTTTGCCGCTTTTTTTGTAGGCGATGAAGTGCGCCACCCGGCGAAGCGTCTTGCCCGAATACACGGTGACCATCCGGGTGCGCGTCGCCCCGTTATTCAGGACGGCGACACTCTCTCCTATCGGTGCCACCCCGGTCACAAAGTTGGGGCAGCCGGTGACCATTCCCACGGGAGAAACGATGCGGCCGGAGGGAAGAACATGCGTGAGCCGGCCACGGGTTTTGGCCGGCCTTGCGGAATCGCCCAGAACCATCGCACCGGATGGGCCCCATGCGAGAAAGAAAGCAATAACGACCGCGCCCTTACGCCATTTCATGGGGTTCCTCCCCCTGCTGAACAACCAGCAACCAGCAACTAACAACCAGCAACCAGCAACTAACGACTAACAACTGTTCTTCCATTTCAGTCGTTTACGGGGATCACGATCTGCGGAGAGGCGGGCTCCGGAATCAACGACTTGTCTTCGATGGGCTTAACTGCCGTCCCGATGGCAAAAAACTCGATCACATGGGGCTGCCAATTATGGGAGCCTTCGTGCAGCTGTACGCCGACCACGCCGTCTGCGCCCGCCTCTGCGGCTTCCTGCTGCATACGCTCCATCGCCAGTTCGCGCGCATCGTACATGGCCTGCGTAAACTGGGTTATCTCGACGTTTCGCCCCAGATTGCCCAGGGCCCGGAATACCCCCTGGTGAGCCACATGGTAGACGCAGGAGCCCATCACCATCGCAAGCGGTCGGTGGCCGGCCCGCAGCAGCATCCAGAAATCCTGTCCGGAAAGATCGGAGGTGAACGGCATTCCTTTCGGCCCCTTGAATCCGGGATGTCCTGCACTGTGGGCGATGGCTGTGCCTATTGCCATAAACTCCAGGATATTGGTGTCCCACTCCAGCCGCTTAACCTCCAGCCGCACCCCGACCACCCCGTCGGCCTTCAGCAACAGGGCTTCCTGTTCCATGCGGCTCATGGCCAGTTCCCGCGCCTGGTACATGGCCTGGGAGATGACGTCGAGCTCCTGGTTCTTTGTCCAGGAGCCGTACTGGATGCCGACATGATATATGCACGACCCCACCACCAGCCCCAGGGGTTCAAAACCCGCCTCGCGAATCATCAAAAACTCGTTTACCGATAAATCGGAGGTAAAAATTCCGCCGCTGCGCCCCGTTTCGCGAAGACCCTGCAACCGTTCCAGGGCGTGCGGGGGCAGTTGGGCCAAGGCGGGGTTTTGCTCTGTCGCTATCTTTTCCGTCATTAGATGATCTCCTCGTTTGTTGCCGCCGCCGGGGTCATTTTCCCATCTTTTGCGCTGAAAACCGCGCGCACCCCCAGCGGGGCGTGGTGACGCGGTTCGTGCAGCACGGCGGTGCCAAAAGCAATATGGCGACCCAGAAACCGTTCGCGCGGATCGTTTTCCGGGGATTCGGCATGAATCAGTTCTGAAAACTGCACCCGCGCCAGCACGCCCGTTCCCATCCGTGCTCCGTCCGAGGCCAGTTGGCTAAGGGCGGTGCGCCGGACTCCACTCATAAATTCCGACAAAAACGATAACTCCTGATTCCACCATGTCCCGAAGCCGCCGGCGTTGCGGTAGGTGTAGCACCAGTCGAAGTGGGCCCCGATCGCCAGTCCCACGGGCAAAATGCCCGACTCCAGAAGCCGCGCGAATTCGAGGGCCGAAACCGTCGCTACGACCGGCGCCTGCGCCGGCGCAAGGCCTCCGATGCGCACCGCCGTGCCAAAGACGCCATAGTCCATCTGGTCGGCACCCGCGCCTTCCAGGCGCCTCACCTTCATCTGTACGTCGACAACGGCGTTGGCCTCCAGCAGCGCGGCCTCCCGCTGCATCCGGTCGATGGCCGTATGCCACCCGTCGTAGTGGCCCCGCGTCCAGGAATAGCCGTAGTGATACCAGCAATTGCCCGAGACCATCCCCACGGGCTGAATGCCATGGGTCTTCTGCGCCACGAGAGCCCCCACCGACCCCGTGGAAACCCAGGGCAGTCTTCCGGCTTTCGTATTCTCCAGCCGCTCTTTTACGAATTCGGGCACCGCTCCGTTTCTTAGCGCCGTCTCCCAGGCCTGGTCGCGCTCCCGCTGCCGGACGCGATGTTTCTGCTCCTCCGGGTCCCGGCCCGCCCCCGAAAGCCTTCCAAACAGTGACATGTTCCACCTCAGCTCATGAGGAAATCGTGGAGCGCAGCCTGCGCGTCGTCCATTCCGGCCGACAGCGCGCCGAGCTCCTTATTGAGTCCTGTCAGCCATTCCGGCAAGGGCAGCTCTTCACTTTTCAGCACAACGCCGCGAACCTCGCTGCTCCGGATCGGACGCAACCCTTTTTCGGAATTTTCCAGCACGAATCGGGTTGCCCCCAGATGAATCGAAATTCCCACCACGTGCTGCGTTTTTCCGAATAAAGAGTCTTTCTTGCGGCGAACCTCCACCCGCCCGGGCAGGGATTGCTCCATCGTTTGGGCAAACGCCTCCAGAAAGGACCTGATATCGGTTTGTGCACGCCGCAGAAAGGCGGCGTGGAGATCAAACGGGCTCACCTCTTCCATCTTTTTCCCTACCCTCGAAAATCTCGCACAAGCAGCATATCGCTACAGTCAGTAATACATTATACATAAAAACCCCTGGCGCCGGATTTTTTTGTCGCCACCCCCCCTTTTCGCTTTACCCGACTATAGGTTCACGGTTTATAGAGTGCTTCGCGCTCGTCGCGCACGAGAGAATCGAGGGAAAGGAAAACCGGAAGATGGCAATGAAAGGAAGTGGAAAGCTCAGCACGATCTCGAAAGCCGCCCGTTTGTTCGGCCTCTCCCGGAGCACTCTCCTCTATTACGACCGGGTGGGGCTTTTGTCGCCTTCCGTGCGTACGCGGGCGGGATATCGCCTGTATACGGAAGAGGACACCCGGCGGCTGGAAAGAATTTGCACACTGCGCCGGACAACTCTGTCGCTCGAAGACATTCGCGCGATCATCTCCTCGGAAGACGCACCCGCCGCCGCGTTTCTTCGAAAGCGACTCTCGGAGATCGAATCCGAGATCGACGAGCTCAAAGTAAAACAGGAGCTCATCTCCCGTATGATTCGGGGGATTTCCAGCAAAGAGGGCAGCCCGCCCAGGGTGGACAAAAAAATGTGGGTGGAGATGCTGCGGGCCGCAGGCATGAATGACGAGGCGATGAAGCTGTGGCACGAAGAGTTCGAATGCCGCGCTCCCGAGGCCCATCATGCATTCTTGCTCTCCCTGGGAATTTCGGAAAAGGAAGTTCGGTTGATCCGCGGCTGGTCGAAGAGAAAACAGGCCCGGAGAAAATCCGGAGACGCCGGTTCGGGCTAAACGACTCGAGCCCCTTTCGGAAGAGCTTCTCCCGGCAGGGGCGTAAAAAGGAGGATTCGATGAACTTTACATCACAGCAGCTTGTAAGAAACGGCGTTATCGAGTGTGAGGGCTCACTCACCGCGGTGTTTCCGCTTCTTTGCCCGAAAAGAGAAGAAGAGTGGATCCCCGGCTGGGAGTGTGAAACGATCTGGTCGAAAAGCGGCTATAACGAAGAGGGCGCCATATTCAGGACCCTCAAACCCTACGGCGTCGAACTGTACTGGCACACGCTCCGCTACGATATGGCGGCCCGCATGGTCGATTTTCTGATAATAGCCCCTCATCTGTACCTGTTTCGTTTCACGATCGAGGTGCGCGAATCGGGTCGGGGAGGCCTGTCGCTGCTGTTCCACCAGGTATTCACATCGGTTTCGAAAAAGGGAAACGATTTGCTTGAGCAGTATCGAGCAGAGAATTACCAGGAAAAACTAAAGATCCTCGAAGAGCATCTAAACCGACATATGAGAAGATAGTTCTTTCAAACAATCATTTTTTCAAAATGTCTAATGATATTTATATTTCCGCTGTTATTGGAGTGATGTCAAAAAATATCGAAATTTTCTCGAAAAAAGTGGTTGCATTATTTTATTTTGTAGTTACTATTGCCCAATAGTGGTCATACTTCGTTCGATCCTCATTGGTTGGTGCGATTTCGGGTATCCCCAAGTTGCTGGACGGAAATGACAGAGAAGAAAACATATCAAATCAGGAGCAGTAAACTGTGGAAGGTCGAGTAAAGTGGTTCAATGATCAAAAGGGGTACGGCTTTATTGAAGCTGACGGTGGAAATGATGTTTTTGTTCACCACTCAGCCATTGAAGGCGCCGGGTTCAAGTCGCTGGCCGAGGGAGACCGGGTCAGCTTCGAGGTCGAAAAGGGCGCCAAGGGTCCAAGCGCCGCGAAGGTACGAAAGCTCTAAATCGGAAACCGGCAGCGTTCCTTCCGGAGGGTCCGGTTGGAATGGGTATCGTTTCGAAAAATTGTCCCGGGGCCGGGGAAGCATGGTTTGGGTGCTTCCACTCGAGTGGTTTTTCTGTGCCGGAGTTCATGGCGAAAAGCCGGAAAGCGAAAGATCATGGTAAGACGCCGTGGTGCATTCGCCTCCTTTCGAAAGCAGGCGAAAAAAGTAGAGGCTTTCCCGTCTGTTCGTGCGACTCCCGTGCAAGGGTGGAGGCCCAAGCTCGGCGAAAGAGTCCAAACGCCCAACGGCGTGGGGACTGTAGTAAAGGTCTCGGGAGAAATCTATCTGGTCGACTTGGATGATCAGATCGCCAACGTGTGGGAGCGACTGCGATCGATCAAGCGTCTCGGGTAGTAACCGGCGCGCTGTCGGCTCCTGCAGGATTGCCGGAGTCGTGCGGTTGCGGGGAAACGATTGTTTTAAAGCTCCGTAGCGGGCGATATAAATCTTTTACGAGAAAAGGTTCTGAAATGGCGGAAGGTCGAGTAAAGTGGTTCAATGAGAGCAAGGGATTTGGATTTATCGAAAGAGATGGCGGAAGCGACTTGTTCGTTCATTTTTCGGCCATCGAGGGAACTGGTTTCAAGTCCCTTACTGAAGGCGACAGAGTGAGCTTTGCCGAGGAAAAAGGCCCCAAGGGTCCGCAGGCAACGCAGGTGAGAAAACTCTAGTTCGCCTCGAAAATCTCATTCTACGATGTAACAAAGAGCCGGAGTCTCTCCGGCTTTTTTCTTTCACCGGGCGTCAGACCGATACGCCGAGAGGAAACCGATATGAAAATGCACGTAGGCAATCTTGCCTACAACGTGACGGATGAGGAGTTGCGGAATCTTTTCGCAAGTTATGGCGAAGTGGTTTCCGCAACGATTATAAAGGATCGATCGTCCGGACAGTCGAAGGGGTTCGGGTTTGTGGAAATGCCCAACAATTCGGAAGCGGATAAGGCCATGAAGGGGCTCAACGGAACCAGGCTCAAGGAGCAGTCCATCAAGCTGAGCCAGGCGAAGCCACCCTCCAAACGCCCGATGCGCGGGTTTCGGAATTAATCGCCCTCCGGTCGCAGCCGCTTCACCAAATCAATTGCAAGGAGTTCGCCTATGGCTCAAAGATCGAAAGCTACCTTCCAGAAGCAGGAAAAGGAAAGAGAAAAGCAGCAGAAACAAAGAGATAAGGAAGCCCGCCGCCTGGAAGCCAAAAGGGCAAAATCGGAAAGGCCCCCGCTTGAGGGCGACGAAGATCCGGATATTGCGGGAATCAAGCCGGGCCCGCAACCGTTGCCCGAACAATGGCAGGATGCCGAGCATCTGAACCGAAAGTAGCCCCCTGCTGCCTCCGATCCGAATAACGATCGGTTCGGCGCCCTCCACCCCCGCTCAAATCGGCCCTGTGCGCAAGCGCCAAAAGGAGCCGCGTAGCGGCGAGGGGGTGTGGGGGCCGGTGGCCCCCGCGCCTTTATTTAGACATCCGGTCATGAATGTTCAGCGCTTTTTTGCTTCCCCCCGGAGCTCAAGAATTTCCCGGGCGGACCGGTTCGGATATCAAAGAGAAGTGAGGCTCCACGAATTCCAAAGGCAGTCACAAAGCCGGCCAGTTCCGCATAGGCTCCCGCCCCCGGAAAGAACCGGGAGAATATTGCGTATAGGGTTGCTCCAGCCAGGGCGGCGGTAGCATAGAGTTGCCCGCACAAAATCATCGGTTGCGTGTTTGTGAGAATGTCCCGGATGACCCCGCCGCCCGTGGCCGTTACCGTCCCCATGAACACGGCAACGACAAAGGGGGCGCGAAGGCTCAACGCCACATGACAGCCCACGACGCTAAAGGATGCCAAGCCCAGAGCATCCAGCCAGGGCAGCCATTTGTCCCGTGCGATGCGCTCCGGCAGAAAGATAAAGGTTATGACGGAGGCAACCACACACAGTATCAGTTCCGCCGGGCTTTGCGTCCACCAGACTGTCCGCCCGAGCAGGAGGTCTCGTATGGTTCCCCCTCCGATTCCCGTGACTGTGCCGATGAGAACAAATCCCACGATGTCCATGTTGTAGCGGCCCGCGGTCAACGCTCCACTGACGGCAAAGACCGCGTCGCCGAAATACATGATGCTCAACATAGTCCAGGTAAGGGAAGCGCCGGTCTCCGTCATGATCGATCCCGTTCCATTTTTTCCCCTGTTTCCACACGGAGGATAGCGCCGGTGCCGGATGCTGTTTTTAGGCGGCGAGCCATGCGAGTGCCGCAAACACCAGGGCCTTTACGCCTGTTTCCAGAGTAGGATGAATGACCGGTGCAAAGCCGGGGTTATGGTTGGTCGGAAGAAAGCCGAGTTTTCCATCACGCTTTGCCTGCGCATATGCCGCCGGGTCCTCTCCGCCGAAAAACCAGTAGACTGCCGGAACGTTCCATCCGGCACCGAAGCAGCCAAAATCTTCGCTTGCCATAGTGGGCTTTGTCTCTTCGACCGAACCGGCCGGGAAACCCTCGAGAAATGCTTCAACGACCTTCCTTGTCGCCTGTGTATCGTTTCGTACCGGCCGATACCGGTGGAGCGGGGTGATTTCCGGGCGCATCAAGGCTCCGGAGGCTTCCGCTTCGGCGTTGGCGATACGTTCAATGGCTGCCAGCACACGTTTTCGCACCTCCTCGTCGAAGGTGCGCACATTCAATTTGAGCACCGCCTCATCAGGAATCACGTTTTCCTTCATACCCGCCTGAAGCGATCCAACCGTAACGACGGCGCACTCCTTGGGGGAGATTTCCCGGGAAACGATGGTTTGGAGCCGCATCACCGTCGAGGCAGCCAGCACCACGGAGTCGATGCTCGACTCGGGCATCGACCCGTGGGCGCCTCGACCGAACATGCGAATCTGCAGGCTGTCGGCAGCAGAGGTGACAACCCCCTCACACCAGTTGATTTTTCCGGACGGTAAGCTCATGACGTGTTGCCCGAGGACAACATCCGGTTTCGGAAATCGGTTGAGCATTCCGTCATCGATCATCGCCACGGCCCCCTGGGCGGTCTCCTCGCCCGGCTGGAACACCGCCATGAGAGTCCCTTTCCAGGCGGAGCGACTCCGGGCCAAAAGACCGGTTGCGCCGATCAAACAGGCAACGTGCATATCGTGCCCGCACGAGTGGGCTACGGGTACGGTCCCGCCTCCATCGTCGGTGGCCGTGGCGGTGCTCGCGTACTCAAGGCCGGTCGTTTCTTGTATGGGCAGCGCATCCATGTCGGCGCGCAGCATGACGGTGGGGCCATTTCCGTTGCGCAGGATTCCTACGACCCCGGTTTTGCCGACCCCCGTGGTTGTCTCAAAGCCCAGAGCGCTCAGATGATTCGCAGCGATCCCGGCCGTGCGAAGTTCCTGCATCGACAGTTCCGGATGGGCGTGTATGTCTTTGTAGACACTTTCCAATTCGGGAAGATCGGCGACCAGGTTTGCGAGGATCTCTTTCCTATTTTTCTCCCTCATCTCCTGGCCCCCTTTCATGCGATACCGTGGTGTCTGAGACCGGTTCGCTCACCCAGGGCCACTCTTCCTCTGTGGGCAGTTGCCCGGCCAGAGAGGCGATTATTCCCTCGGCGGTAGCGAAATCGATTTGGCCCGTATCGATCGTCAGATGATAGTTTCTGGCGTCAAACCAGTCGAGGTCGGTTAAGGTCCGGATATAGCCGAGGCGATCCCGGTCCGAGCGTTCGATCATCCTGACGGCCTCATCCCCGGATTTGACATGATAGATGCTCATCAACCGCTCCACCCGGAACCGCATGGGCGCGTGGATCATGATGTTTAGAAGGCGTCCTTTCCCCCGAAGCAGATGAAAAGCGCCTCGGCCGAGAACCACGCACGGGCCCTTTGCCGCCAGTTCGGTAATCAGGCGGTGTTCGGTATCGACGAGTTCTTCGTCCGATACAAGGTTGAGCGGCGGGGGCGTGTAGCTCCCAAGCGGAGCGCCGTTCGCGAAGGCTTCGACCAGTTTTTCCCAAAAGGTTTGCAGGCGTCCGTCACGGTCTTCGACAATCGCCTCCTCGACTCCGAGTTCCCTGGCCGCCTGCTGTATGATCTGGCGGTCGATGAAAGCATAGCCGAGCCGGTTGGCAACCAGTTGGCCGATGTAGGAACCTCCACTGCCCAGTTGCCGGGAAATCGTGATCATGGATGCAATTGCCATGGGAGCACCTTGCAAATTGGAGTTCCGTGCGCTTCTTCCCCGGATTTGGTCTTCAGGCTCTCCCGGGGAATTCTTCCATCACAAAAGATAATATCGCAGCTCTGTTTGCATTGCAAATTCACCGCTGACCCGGTTCACGGTGGATTTGTCGGATAAAATACCTTAAAAAGCCAGACGAACAAATCAACCGTGCGATAAAGCCGGAGCTATCGCAAAAAAATGGGGCCATTTTTGTATGACCTTGTGCTATACCCCTTTTACCTAATCCAAAAGACAGGCCTTTACGTGGGATCGAAAAAGAAATCCGTTCCGGAACGAATGAAAGCCTCAACGAATGGCCCTGCCGCCGAAGGCAGCGGCGCCAACCGCAGCGCCGATTGGGATAGCGCCCAGGCGCTTTTTCTGCAATACCTGCGATACGAGCGGAATTTGAGTGAGGAGACCGTTCGGGCCTACGCAAGCGATTTGAGCCAGTTTGCCGAATATGCCCGAAGTGTAGGGGGGGAAGGCCTCCTTTTTCCCGATTCGATCGATCCGGGGACCATCCGGGGGTATCTGGCTTCGGTCCACAGAACGCTTGAAAAAACGAGTCGCGCCCGCAAGCTTTCGGCGCTTCGCTCCTTCTTTCGCTATCTCATCAGCGCGGGCCTAATGGACGATAATCCCGCCGAGTTGGTCGCCCACCCCAAGATAGAGCAAAAAATGGTTTCCTTCCTGACCGTGGATGCGGTATTCCACTTTCTGGACGCGCTTTCGAGCTCGGCGCGGAAGCCGGGCGCTTCGTGGAGAAAGGCGCGCAACTGGGCTTTGTTCGAATCGCTCTATTCGACGGGCGTTCGCGTGAGCGAGCTGGTGAAGCTTGACCGCGACGGGGTGATTTTCGACGAGGCAGTCGTGCGGGTGAGCGGAAAAGGGCGCAAGGAGCGTATCACCCCGATCGGGAAAAAGGCGCTCGACGCAATCCGCTGTTACATTTCCGCGCTGGAATTTCAGTTCGGGAAAAGGAGTGCGGGGGCCGCGAAAGCTCTTTTCCTCAATTCGCGGGGAGGAAGGCTTACGGCGAGATCGGTCAACCGGATACTCAAGGCGGAACTGATCGGGTGCGGACTGTGGCAGCATTTGAGCGCGCATGGACTGCGGCACACGTTCGCCACCCATCTTCTCAATGCGGGGGCCGATCTCAGGGCGATCCAGGAGATGCTCGGACACGAGAGCCTTTCGACGACGCAGAAGTACACGCACGTGAACATCGACCGGTTGATGAAAGTATACGATGCGTCACACCCCAGGAGCAGGAAAAAATGAGTCGGCTGTGATTATATTAAGTGGGTTAAACAATTGAGACAAATTGACCGAATTTGGATAAAGCGCTATAGGACTGGAGGGAGAGAAGAAATATGGTTGAGCCTGGTTCCAGGGTGCGCAGCACCACAGTGATAGTTATCCGTAAGGATGGCCGGGTTGTGATGGCCGGAGACGGCCAGGTGACGATGGGGGAGACCATTGTAAAGCAGCAGGCCAAAAAGATCCGCAGGCTCTACCATGATAAGATTCTAACGGGCTTTGCGGGGTCCACCGCCGATGCGTTCACGCTGTTTGAAAGGCTGGAAGCCAAACTCGAACAGTATAACGGAAACCTCAAACGTGCCGCGGTGGAACTGGCCAAGGACTGGCGGATGGACCGGGCACTTCGCAGGCTGGAGGCGCTGCTTGTAGCCGCCGATGCCAAGGATGCTTTCATTCTGAGCGGCACCGGGGATGTGATCGAGCCTGACGACGGCTTTGCGGCCGTGGGGTCGGGGGCGCCCTATGCGCTTGCCGCCGCGCGCGCCCTGGACCGCCATACCAACCTGTCGGCCCGCGAGATCGCCGAGGAAGCCATGAGCATCGCCGCGTCGATCTGCATTTATACGAACAGGGAATTTGTGATCGAGGAGCTGTGATAGATGCAACAACCCCTTACACCGGCTGAAATTGTAAGCGAACTGGATAAATATATCATCGGCCAGAAAGATGCCAAGCGCATGGTCGCCATCGCGTTGCGAAACAGGTGGCGACGCCAGCAGGTGCCCGAACATCTGCGCGATGAGATAGCGCCCAAAAATATCATCATGATCGGGGCGACCGGGGTGGGCAAAACCGAGATCGCCCGCCGTCTCGCCCGTCTCGCCCAGTCTCCTTTTCTCAAAGTGGAGGCCAGCAAGTTCACCGAGGTCGGCTACGTGGGCCGGGACGTCGAGTCCATGATTCGAGACCTCACCGAACTGGGGGTGAGCCTGGTGCGAAACGAGGAGATGGAAGGGGTGAAGGTAAAGGCCGAGGAGATCGCCGAGGAAAAACTGCTCGACATCCTGCTGCCCCCCAAGCAGTCGAACACCGCCGAGGTGCGCGAGCATCCCTTTCCCGATGAGCCCACGGCCTTGATCGCGGCCAAACAGGAGGCCGATCAGGCCGATTCGACCAGGGAAAAATTAAGAAAACTGCTCCGCAAGGGCGCCCTCGACGACCGCTACGTCGACCTCGAGGTCCCCGACCGAAACATCCCCATGATCGAAATATTCGCCGGCGCGGGCATGGAGGATATGGACTACAACCTCCGGGAAATGCTCGGCTCGATGATGCCCAAGCGGACCAAGCGCAGGAAGGTGAAAATCCCCGAGGCGCGCGAAATCCTCATCGCCGACGAATCCCAAAGACTCATCGATATGGACAGGGTGATCAAGCTGGCCATCGAGAGGGTCGAACACTCGGGAATCGTTTTCCTGGATGAAATCGATAAGATCGCCGGAAGAGAATCCGGGGGCAGGGGACCCGATGTCTCCCGGGAGGGCGTTCAGCGCGATCTTCTGCCCATAGTGGAAGGTTCCACCGTAACGACCAAGTACGGAATGGTCAAAACCGACCACATCCTTTTCATCGCCTCGGGCGCGTTCCACATCGCCAAGCCCTCCGATCTCATCCCGGAGCTTCAGGGCCGTTTCCCCATCCGCGTCGAACTCACCTCGCTTTCCAAGGAGGATTTCGTGCGCATCCTGAAGGAACCTGAAAACGCCCTGATCGCCCAGTACAAGGCGTTGCTCGAAACCGAAGGGGTCGAACTCGTCTTTAGCCCCGAGGCCATCGACGAACTGGCCGAAATCGCCTATCAGGTCAATTCGAGAACTGAAAATATCGGCGCACGGAGACTGCACACGGTCATGGAAAAGCTTTTGAGCGATATCTCCTTCAACGCCCCCGACCTCAAGGGCCAGACCGTCCACGTAACTCCCGACTACGTTCGTAGTATTCTGAACGAGATCATCAAGGACGAGGATTTGAGTCGCTATATTTTATAGTGAACAGTGAACAGTGAACAGTGAACAGTGAACAGAAAAAAACTGCTTCCCCTGTTCACTGTAGTTGTCAGTGAACAGAAAAAACCTTCTTCCCTTTACTGTTCACCGCTCACTGTTCACTGTCCCTCACACGCCCCTCGCCTCGGGGTCCCAGATGAGTTTGTGCAGTTGGAGATTTAGCCGGACCGCGAGGCGGTCTCCGAGAATCCATCGGGCAAGGATGCGGGGTTCGAGGGCGCCGAAGACCGGGGAGAAATTGATCGTGCATTCCGCATCCGGCATGGTTTCCAGGATGTGCCGGGCGAATTCGTAGTCTTCGCGGCTCCCGAGGACGAATTTGAGTTCGTCGCGCGCCCCCACCTTCGCCAGGTTTCGCAAATCGTTTCGTCCCGCCATGCCGCTCGAAGGGCACTTGATATCGACGATTCTTTTGCAGCGCGCGTCCACCGCTCCTACATCCAGACTCCCGTTGGTTTCCAGAAGGACCTCGTGGCCGGCGTCGAGCAGTTTTACGATGAGTTCGGGGGTGTCTGCCTGAAGAAGGGGTTCTCCTCCGGTTACCTCCACAAGATCGCACCGCAGGTTTCGGACTCGTTCGAGAATTTCGGAAATTTCGAGAAACTCCCCCTGTTCGTACGCATAGCGCGTATCGCAGTAGGCGCATCTCAGGTTGCACCCGGTAAGCCGTACAAAAACGCACGGCTCTCCGGCCCGGGACGACTCCCCCTGGATGCTGTGGAAAATTTCGTTCACCTGTATCGCCATTCGCCCACTATAACCCGACTCAAGTGCAAGAGCAAAGGATGTTCAGGTCCTTTTCTCCATGTCCACTTCTGTCCGTGCGGTGGATTTTTACGCGATTGCCATTATGTTGGAGACTGGCGCGCGATATGTCGGAAACCGCCGGTTGCTGGCCGAGGAATAGACTTTCATGTTTCGAAGACTTGGGATTTTTGCCAAATGCTCCAGGATAGCCGTTTTGATCCTTTTCGCCTCTTTGGGGTTGATCCGCGCGAACGCCTCCGCATATACGGCCCAGGAACTCGCCACCATCAAAGCCTACCGGGAGGTGGCGCCCTCGGTCGTAAATATCACCACGAACCTGTGTGAGCCCGGCTATTTCTATTGTGCCGTTCCTTCTATGAAGGGGATCGGCTCCGGAGTGGTGCTGAGGCCCGATGGGCTTATCATCACCAATTACCACGTCGTCTATGGCGCCAGAGACATCGAAGTGACGGTTTTCGACCGCAGGCGGTTCAAGGCCAGAATTATCGCCTCCGACCCCGGGGACGACCTGAGCGTAATCAAGGTGGATCCGGGCAGGAAGCCGCTCAAAGCGATCCGGCTGGGAGACTCGCATGCGCTGCAAATCGGGCAGAGAGTCCTTGCTCTGGGCAATCCGTTCGGTTTGGGGGAGACCCTGACCGCCGGGGTCGTCAGCATGACCGGCAGGACCGTCAAAGACAAGGGGAAAGTGTACAGGGATCTCATTCAAACCGATGCGACCATAAATCCGGGCAACTCCGGGGGGGCGTTGGTGGACCTTTCCGGAAGGCTCATAGGGATTTGCACTGCGATCGTGAGTCCTAACGGCGCGAGCATACGCATCGGGTTTGCCACCCCCGTGAGTCGCGTGAGGAAAGTGGCACCCGGACTCATGGACCCCGGGCGGCGCAGTGCTGCCTGGATCCCTTTTGTCCTGCTTGTTTTCCTCGTGCTGCGAATGCTCTACAGCAGGCGACGCCGTGTCGCGGGATAGGGGAATGCGCTCCATTCCATTACAAGGGGAAAAGGCGCCATGCGGTACACGAAAATCCTTAGCCTGGCTCTTGCGGTTCTGTTCCTGCTTTTGTCCTCCCCGGCTCTGGCTCTCACCCGGGAAGAACAAAACAACATAGAGCTCTACAAGCATCTTTCCCCCGGAGTGGTGAAGATCACCAGTACGGTTATGGAGCACGATCTGCTCATGCAGGCGGTTCCCGCCGAGGGGACCGGGTCGGGTTCGATCATCGACCCGGGGGGCTACATCCTCACAAACAAACATGTCATCGGCGAGCGCAAGCTGGAGGTGACACTGGCCGACGGCAGAAAGTTCAGGGCACGACTTATCGGTTCGGATTCCAACACCGATCTTGCGGTCCTAAAGATAAACGCCGGCAAAGAAAAGCTTACCGTTATCCCCATGGGGAATTCGGACCATCTGCAGGTGGGCCAGAAAGCCTTGTCGATTGGAGATCCGTTCGGGCTGGGCAAAAGCCTCACCGTCGGGGTGATCAGTTCGGTGGGGCGTACGATGAGGGCGGCAAACGGCGCTCTGGTCGAAGATGTCATCCAGACCGACGCTGCGATCAACCCCGGCAATTCGGGAGGACCCCTTATCGATTCGTCCGGAAAAATGATCGGCATCACCACGGCGATCTTCAGTCCTACGGGGGCAAGTGTGGGGATCGGCTTCGCCATACCGATCAACCTGGCAAGACGGGTTGAAGTCGAACTGATCAAAAAGGGATACTACAGCTACCCTTACCTGGGGGCCACTCTGATGAGCCTTTTTCCCGATATCGCCGAAACGCTCAAACTTCCGGTCCGAAGAGGCGCACTGGTAATCGCGATGGTGCCCGGCGGACCCGCTGAAAAAGCGGGCCTTAAAGGCGGAAATCACAAGGAGCGGATCGGGAATGACGTTGTAATGAGCGGTGGAGATGTGATAGTGAGTGTGAACGGGGTCGAGGTGGGGGATGCGGATGCGGCTGTTCGCCAGATCGACAGGCTGCATCCCGGAGACAGGGTTCGGCTGGGAATTGTCCGAAGTGACGGCGCCTCGCAGGTCCTCACCGTAACTCTTGGGGAAAGACCCCGGGAGAAAAATAAATTGGGCAGCCGTGAGTCGCTCGATCCGGACCAGACTGCGGGTACCCCCTGGAGAGTGCTGCAATGACAGGTATGGTGAATCTACTGACGCACCGCAGTCCGCGCCCGGTGACCCTGGCAATCATGGACGGCGTCGGTTTTCGCGAGGAGGCGCTGGGTAATGCGGTGGCAAACGCCTTTACTCCCAATCTCGACTGGCTCTTGGCTAACTGTCCTTTTCGGCTGTTGCGCGCGCATGGCACAGCGGTAGGGCTTCCCTCCGATCACGATATGGGCAACTCCGAAGTGGGGCATAACGCTTTGGGCGGGGGTCGCTTCTATCCCCAGGGAGCCAGACTGGTCAATGAGGCCGTCCAAAGCGGAGCGATTTTTAACGGCAACGCCTGGCAACAGTTGGTCAAGTACTGTTTCGATCACGACGGCGCGATGCACTTCCTGGGCCTTCTTTCCGACGGAGATGTTCACAGCCACATAAAGCACCTCGAAGCGATGCTGAGCCACCTCGCTTTTCAGGATAAGCTCCAACGGGCGCGGGTCCACATCCTGCTCGACGGCCGGGACGTGGGGGAGACTTCGGCGCTCGAATATGTCGAGAGGCTCGAAACGCTTCTGGAAAGCCTGCGGACCGAAGCCGGCGTGGATTTTCGCATCGCAAGCGGGGGCGGGCGCATGAAGATCACCATGGACCGCTACGAAGCCAATTGGGACATGGTGGAACTGGGATGGAAGACTCATGTCGCAGCAGACGGCCGGCGGTTTCCTTCCGCCGAGGCGGCCATAACGACTTACCGCCGGGAGGAACCCGGGATAATCGACCAGGACTTGCCCCCGTTTATAATCGCCGACGGAGCGGGAAACCCCGTAGGGCCGGTCCGGGACGGCGATGCGGTCGTCTATTTCAACTTTCGCGGCGACAGGGCCATCGAGATCAGCCGGGCCTTCGAGGAAGAAGATTTTTCCCGCTTCCCACGCGTTCCACACCCGAAGGTGATGTATGCCGGAATGATGGAGTACGACACCGAACTGCACATTCCCAAGCTTTTTCTGGTCGATCCCCCGCATATCGACCACACCGTGGGCGAGTATCTCTCGACCCATAATCTGCGCGAGATGGCGATAAGCGAGACACAAAAATACGGCCATGTCACCTATTTCTGGAACGGCAACAGGTCCGGCAAGATAGACGAAAAGCTCGAAGACTATATCGAGGTGCCCTCCGACATGCCCCCCTTTGAGGAGCGGCCATGGATGAAGGCGGCCGAAATAACCGATAAAACCGTTGAGGCGATCCTTTCCAAACGCTACGACCTGATACGGCTGAACTATCCCAACGGCGATATGGTCGGCCACACCGGCGTCTACCAGGCGGCCCGGATAGCCGTCGAAACAGTGGATCTGTGCCTGGGAAGGCTTATGGCCGCCACCCGGAAGGCGGGCGGTATTCTGATCGTTACCGCCGACCACGGCAACGCCGAGGAAATGTTTGAAATCGACTCCAAGACCGGAAAGCCCAAAGTCTACCCGAACGGTAAAATCAGGGCAAAAACCGCTCACACTACAAATCCCGTGTGGTTCATAGTCTTTGACCCAACCGGGGAGGGCTGTATCGAGTTCAACCCCGAAATCGCAAACCCGGGCCTCACAAACGTTGCCCCGACTCTCATGCAGCTGCTCGGGATCGACCCCCCGGAAATCTACGATCCGCCTCTTTTGCTTTTCAGACAAGGGTGCTGATTGGTGATTAGTGGACTGGTGCCGAGAGCTTTTTCTACTCACCAGCCACTAATCACTGATCTTTTGATTTTAGAATTTTTCGTGATGTACGAATTGAGTGACCTCCCGGCGCCCGGGGGCGCCGGTACCCTTTGCGGCATATCCGAGCGGGATGAGTGTGACCAGTTCGTAGCCTTCGGGCACCTTGAGGGCCTCCCTGGCTTTTTCGTGATCGAACAAGCCGGTGATAACCGTTCCAAGGCCTTCGTTTTGCGCGGCCAGGCAAAGAGTCTGCGTCGCAAGCCCCAGATCGAACATGAACCAGTCTCCGAATTTGGTTGTGGACTGTCCCTTATAGAAGCCCGCCGATTGGAGTTTACCGCATACGGCAATCACGATGGGCGCTTCCACCATGGCACGGGTTGCCGGATTGCCCTTTGACATGGTCTGCTGGAGCTTTTCCTTTATCTCCCGGTCTTTTACCACGATAATTTCCCAGCACTGGGTATTCGCCCAGGAGGGCGTCCACCGTACCGCTTCGAGCACGCGGTTGAGCACTTCTTCGGGAACTTGTCTCTCCTCGTAGTTTCGAATGCTGCGGCGATTGAGTATGACATCCGTAATATCGGCCACGATCTTCCTCCCTTTATTTTCAGGTAAGATTCCTATCCTATAAGCCCCCTTACCTTATGGTACCGGCTTGCCTCCGTCAAGGCCTTTACGAGAGCCGGGGACCGGGAAGAAGTAATGCCGAAGGGAGGGAGCTTGGGGTCCCTTCCTTTCCGGCATGCGGTACGAGAAGTAAAACGAATCGGGAACCAGGAGCCTCAGGCTCCGGGGAGCCCCTCGACCAAAAGAGGCTCGGCCGACGGAGCGGACGTTTGGCTCCCTTCCAGCTCAAAGGGGTTGATGACTGTAACGGGTATGGGGGAGGTTTTGACGATTTTTCCCGCCATATCTCCGAAGAGCGTTCGCTCGAAGAAGGGAAGATGATAGGCGGCCACAATCACCATATCGGCGTCTTGCGAGGCGATGTAGTCCCGGATTTGTTCAACGGGGTTTCCGTGCAGCACAACCCTTTTCACTCGGGGAACATCCTGGAAATATTTTTCGGCGAATTCTTCCAGGTCCCGTTCGGCGAGCGCCCTATCCTCCCTTTCCATCAGATCGAGCGACCTGTGGGGAATGAAAAAGGTATCGTATCCTTTGAATATGTCCACCGCCAGTACGAGGTGCAGTTCGGCGTCCAGACTTTCGACAACGGAACGTACCCGGGAAGCGATGCGGTGGGAGGAACCGGCGAGATCTACCGGAAAAATGACTTTCTTGACTGACATTGCACCCTCCTGCGGGCGATCTTGGCATCGTCAAGGTCGCCCCGATGTGGATTATCACATATTATAATCATCAAAACGCACGGCAGGAATGACATATAGGGACTCCCATGGCAGTGCTCCCAAAAAACATAGGTTTGTAAACTAATTCCGGACGCCGTCCGTTATTTAGGTGAAGAGTGTTTCGCGGTTGCTTTCCGAGTGTGTCGAGGGCCGCGAAAAGACGTTTCCTATTGCGAGGAAGTGGTTCATAATGCGTAGAGTGCAAGGGGGATAAAAATCACATACACGACAGGGTGTGTTCTCTTCAGGATGAATCTGACCGAAGATCTTGAACTGAAAGTCTCCCTCCGGGAGGAGCAGATTTCCGCGCTCGTGGAGAAGGCAAGGGAGGGGGACCGCGATGCTTTTGAAAAGCTCATGGCTCTTCATCAGGACGAGATTTTTCGATTGGTGTTTTTCCGCACCCGCTCCCGGATCGATTCCGAGGATTTGACGCAGGACATTTTTCTGTCTGCCTTCAAATACCTGCCCCAGCTCAAGGACTCGGACAGGTTTCGCCCCTGGCTCTACAGAATAGCGCTCAACCGGGTGCATGATTTTCACAGGAAAAACAAGTTTCTTGCTTTTTTAGGGATGACCGAGCCCAGGGAAGATGCAGATGTGGCCGATATCGAACCGCACCATGATCCCGGCGCGCTCGACACAGTCATCCGAAAAGAGTTCTGGTCGCATGTTAAGCGGTTATCGAAGCGATTTTCGCGGATGGAAAAAGAGGTGTTTTTCTTGCGGTTCGCCGACGATCTGAATTTGAGGGAAATAGCCCAAACTCTTAACCGGAGCGAGAGCGCAGTGAAGACCCATCTGTACCGCGCGATCAAAAAATTCAAAGAGGACACCACTTTGAATGATTTCTTACAGGGAGAATGGCATGGTGAAAAAAATCAGCCATCTTGACGACAACCGGATTATCGAGGCCGTAGTCGATGAAAACGGCCTGGATGGAGTGTTGCGCCGTCATTTGTCCGAGTGCCCCGCCTGCCGCGCCCGAAAAGAGGAACTGCAAGCCAGGCTTGCGCAATTCGGAAAGATGTCGCGCACCGACATTCCTGTGGACTTTAAAAAACCGAGGCTTTCCCAAAAGAGCCCGGGGTTTCTGGCAACTGCATGGCGAAATCATCCCGTGCTGGCGTTCAGCGCCGCCTTGGCCCTGCTGGTTCTTTTCCTGAGTCCCATGGCAATCAATAAAGACAAACTCTTTACGAAGGCAGTCGTCTACCAGGAGATGCTCCAGGACGAGAAGTTCATGGCCGAGGTTCAAAACCTCGAGAAAGATCCTCTGCCCAGTTTCTATGTGGATATCTCGGGCGGCGGCGCCGGTCAACCGGACACACCCTCCCCGGGACCCGGCGCAAAAAACGGTCCTGTCCTCTCACCCAAGGGTGGATCGAAAAATGCGTGAGACCTCATTTGTCATAGCGCTGGGGGTCGTTTTTCTGATCGCCTGTCCCTCCGTGTGCAGGGCACAGCAGGCCGCGCCGGGGAAGTGGATAAACCGCACGCTTGCCAACCGGGCCGCCAGCGAGGCGAATCAAAGAGCCAGAGAGATCCCCCCGGGGAGATGGTGGCACCTGCCGTACTTCGCAACCCAATTGGATATCACGAGCGCGCAGAAAGAGCAGCTCGACAGGCTCTTCGACTATAACCGAAACAGGCTGGCACAGATAAAGATGCAAATGGAGCAGGAAAGAAGTGAACTGGTGAACGCGGTCGAGGGGCAACACCTCAATGAAGCCGCTGCCGAGTCCAAAATGAGGAAACTGGAAAACAGCCGGACCCTGCTGGCCTCCACACGGTTCACCTACTCGTTGGAGGTGAGAAAATTACTCGGCTACGATCGTTTCAAGCGTCTGAGGCTTCTTTTTCGAAACTGGCATGGGTTGCAGGAGTATATCTCGGGAGAAGATGCGAATAAGCCCGGGCGGCGAGCCGTCGCTGCCGGGCCGCCAGGCCCGGCCGGACAACGTCCGATTTTCCCGGCATCCGGCGGCCGGCAACCAGGCAACTAAATACCATCAACTAACAACCAGCAACCGTTCTATCTATTTGTTTCCCATGCAGATTTCGTCTGCTCCCCGGCGCGTGTTTTCTTCGGCCTGCCGGTACTGGAGCCATTGGAGCACCTTTTCGAACTCGCCTTTCAACTCGCGCAGCGCCAGGCCTCTGTGCGACACCGAGAGCTTCTGCCCCATGCTCATTTCCGCAAACGTTTTCCCCATCGGCGGATAGAGAAAAAGCGGGTCGTAGCCGAAACCGTTTGTTCCCCGGGGCGCATCGAGGATCTCCCCTTCGCACGAGGCCTCGTAGGTCAGGGCTGCTCCGGCGGGAACGGCCAGGGACAGAACGCAGCAAAACCGTGCCTTCCGATTTGTCTGCCCGGAAAGGGCAGCGAGAAGCTTGGTGTTATTTTCCGCATCGGTGGCTTTTGGCCCGGCGTAGCGGGCCGAATAGACGCCGGGGGCTCCGTCCAGCGCATCGACCGAAAGCCCCGAATCGTCTGCCAGGGCCGGAAGCCCCAGGACCTTGGCCGTAAAGCTCGCCTTCTTGTAGGCGTTTTCGTCAAATGTTTCGCCGTCTTCGACCGGCTGCGGAATCGGACCGAAGTCGTTTAAATCCTTCACCAGGATCGGAAAATCGGCGAGCATTTCCCTGATCTCCGAAGACTTTCCCCGGTTTCTCGTGGCGATTACCAGAATCTGATCGGCTACCTTGATGGACATCGGCTATTCACCTGTTTGTTCAACAACCTGGGCGGGTCTTGCCCCGAAGAAATAGACAACCCACACGCTCACCTCGTAGAGAACCAGCAGAGGGAGCGCCATTAAAAGCTGCGACACGATGTCGGGGCTTGGAGTGAGCACCGCGGCCGCAATAAAAATCAAAACGATTGCCCACTTGCGCTTGCGTCTCAAAAAGTCGGAGCTGAGCACGCCGAGTTTGGCAAGAAAAAAGGCGAAGACGGGAAGCTCGAACACCAGCCCGAAGCACAGCAGCATCTTTTCGGCAAATCCGAGATACTTGTCGATGCTCATCATGGGAGTGATATAGGGGGAGCTGGGGGAGGCGAAAAACTTGAAGGCTACGGGAACGACCACGAAGTAGCCAAACAAAACGCCGCCAACGAAGAAAAAACTGGAAGAGAAGATGACCGGCAGGATGTACTTTCTTTCGCTCGCATAGAGGCCGGGAGCCACAAATCTCCATATCTCCCACAAAATGACCGGGGAGGCGAGGATCACGCCCCCGATGAAGGATACCTCCATCTCCGCCAGAAACGCTTCGTAGGGAACCGTATAGATGAGCTTGTAGGGCTGGCCCTTGGGCAACGCCTTGACCCAGGGCAATATGAATATATCGAACACCCTGTCTTTGAAAAAATAGCACAGAACGAAGCCCACACCTACGGCGAGGCCGCAGAACAGTATCCTGCCTCGCAGCTCCTCCAGGTGCTGAAACAGGGGCATTTTATCTTCTTCGTCCGACATCTGCATTCCTGTTAGGTCGTATAGGTCGTATAGGTCCTATAATAGGTCCTATAGGTCGTATAGGTCCTATAAAGACCTATTCTTGCTTTTCTTGTTTTTGCTTGGCTTCGGCCAGTGCGTCTTCCAGGGCCTTTTTCGGCTCCTCATAGACCGCCGACCGGATGGCGTTCCCCTCGTCTGCGGCGAGGCTGTTTAGAAGGTGTTTTTTGAGGCTCACCTCCCGCTGCGCCGAACGGAATTCTTCCCTTAGGCCGCGAACGGTATCGTCCTGGTCCATCGCGCTTTTGAGATCGTCCATCGTGCGTTTGAACTCGGCGTAGCCTTTGCCGAGCGCCCTGGCGACATCGGGCAGCTTATTGGGCCCTACCACCAGGAGAACCACGATCAGGATCACCAGAAGGTGTTCGAAGCCGAACATAGTTCACCTCCCACAGGTTCTCGAAACCCCGTGCAGCTTACCTGGATTCATTCGACTTTGTTTCCGCGGCTTTGGTTTCGACTTCCGGGGCAGGCTTGGGGTCTTCCGGTTTGGCGTCGCCGCCCAGCGCCTTTTTGAATTCACTGATTCCTTTTCCCAGGCCGCTTCCCAACTCAGGCAATTTCTTCCCGCCCGCAACGATCATCACAATTGCCAGTAACGCCGCCCATTCCAGTCCGTCTAACATGGTTCATCCTCCAAAATTATTGTCTTGCATAGCTATGCAATCCGCTTAGCAGGAAGTTTACCCCAAAATAGGTAAATAGAACACACCCAAAACCGATCATTGACAGCCAGGCCGTTTTTTCCCCTTTCCACCCCTTGAGATTGCGCGCGTGGAGCACGGCGGCATAAATGAGCCAGGTGATAAGAGACCAGGTTTCCTTGGGGTCCCAGCTCCAGTAGGTTCCCCAGGCCGAATTTGCCCAGACCGCCCCCGTTATGATTCCCACCGAAAGCCACAGGAAGCCGAAGAGCACCAACTGGTAGTTAAACCACTCGAGCTGGGAAACGCTTGGCAAAAAGGCCAGGGCGCCGTTTTGCGCTTCCACCTCGCCGCCGTACTTTTTCTTCGCCAGGTAGAGTGCGCTCAGTCCGAACGAGACCGCAAAAGCCGAATAGCCCAGAAAACAGGTCACGACGTGCGCAATGAGCCAGTTGCTCTTAAGGGCGGGAACGAGCGGCTGAATCTTCGAATCGACCCCTTTGGAAAAGGAGGCGTAGGCCATGGCCAGGAACGAAAAAAGCGCCGGCAAAACCCCCATGGCCCGCTGGCGGATGCGCCATTCGAACACCAGATAGATAATCATTATTGCCCAGGAAGCAAAAACGAGCGACTCGTACATATTGGCAAGCGGAATGTGCCCATAGCCCATCCGGTAGGATTCGGCCCACCGCAGCCCGATGCCGGCAGTTTGCACGAGCAGGGAAATCCAGCCGGTAATCGTGCCCGCCTTGAGCAGGGGCTGGTAGCGGAAAATCGTACCGGACAGATAGAAGAGGGTACAAAAAAAGTACAGAAAAGTAGTCAGGCTGAGCAGAAGAGAACTTGTCATCAAAGCCCCTTGTTATCGGTATTGGTCGCGCTATTTTCCATTACGGGAAGTTCTTTTAGCCGTTTTTTAAGGATTGCGTGCAATTCTTCGAACTTTTCCTCGAAAAGATGCGGATTGCGGCTTGCTTTGCCTGCGAACGTAATGATGTTCTTTTTTTTCTCCGCATCGGTTTGGATGCAGACCCACAGTTTCTTATGGCTCGAATAAAAGGCCAGGCCGATGGAAAGCGTAAGGGCAATGAAACCGGTCCAGACAAACCAGACCCCGGGGTCCTTTTTGACCTCGATCCCGGTAAAATAGCTCTTGGAGGCCTTGCTTACGTGCACCAGGTAGTTTCCGATCCGGTTTCCATGAAACGACCGGTCGACCAGGATCCAGCGGGCGGAAAAATCCTTTTCCTGCCCGAGCTTCCCGTAGGCCAGTTCGATGGCCCGGCCAAACCCCATGAGGTTGTCCTGGTAGTCGGCTATAAAGAGCAGATGGTGGGTGCCGGGGATGGTGACCGGTTGCTCGAAGGGCAGCTCCATGGAGATCTTTTTGCCCGAGTCGCGGTCGGTGAGCTCGATTGCCGCCTGCTTGAGAATTGTCCCATAGGTTGCCTGGTAGAAGGTGATGCCCTTGTAGATAAGGGGGTGGTTCACGAGGATCGATTTTGTAAGGATTTTCCTGCCGCCTTCGAGCAGGTCGAGATCGCTTTTATATTCTTTGGGAGCACCCGTTTTGTAGAAGGAAACGGTGAATTTGTCACACCGTACGGAAAACGGAAGTTTTATGGCATGCCGGCCGTCGGCCGACATGACGGTGCTCGAAGTATCTCCCTCGGCCAGATTCATGGTCCCTTTAAATCCCAGAAAGGATCCGACAAGGGCGCCGACCAGGATTACCAGAACGCTCAAGTGGGCCACGTGGACCATAAGTCTGCTCCATCGCCCGGTTTCGCTCAAGGCGCAAAAACCGCCGTTCGACTCGACGGGCGACATCCGGCCGAAGGTTTCCCCCACGGCGGTTTCCACCACGCTTCGTGTTTTCTCAAAAGGCAGAGGGGTGGTGAGGGCGAAGTTGTGTGCGAATTTAGAGAGTTTTTTCGCATCAAAGGCCGTTTCGCGTTGTTTGAGTATTCGGATGGTTTTGGGGAGCCTGTCCAGGGTGCAGGCGACAAGGTTTGCACAAAGGAGCAGCAGCAGTCCGCTGAACCACGCGGAATGGAAAATATCGCCCAGGTGCAGCAACCCGAGCAGTGCCCCGAATGCCGGTCCGAAGCGGGACTGCAGTTGCGCCGTCGTTGCGCCCTGGGGCAGCAGCGTCCCCACAACCGAAGCCCCGGCGAGTACGAGGAAAAGAACCAGCGTGAGTTTTACCGATGTGATCAGGCGGAAGACCGCGTTTCTTTCTTTGGACATCCAGTATTTGCTCTCCGGAGTTTGGGAAAAATATGAATGCTTAGGATAACCCGCATACGGGCCCAGGGCAACAGGCCTTCATGGAAATGCCGGAAGCTTTTCCAGATACGGCATGAGAAGGCGGTCGACTTTGGTAAATTCCAGCCCCAGTAACTCGGGCTTGGTCGCCCACCTGATGGCGACGTGTTCCAAAAGAATCATGGAGCCGCCGCGGATCGTGCACCAGTACGCATGCAGGTGCGCCTGCGAGCCCGGCTCGCGCAGCGAGATGGTCTTAAAGAGGCTTTGCACCTGAATCTCCAGGCTCAATTCCTCCCTGATTTCCCGCACGATAGACTCCTCCAGCGCTTCCCCCGGTTCGACCTTGCCTCCGGGAAATTCCCAGAGAAGCCCGAATTTTTTCCCGGGCGGCCGCTGCGCGACCAGCAACTTCCCCTGCGAGGTGATAAGGGCCGCAGTGATCTCGGTACGGCCCGTCGAGGTTTCCTTCACTAAGAACTCCCGAGCGCTTCGCGCTTCTCCTCGAAAAAACCCGACGATCGACAGGCATCATTGCGATTGCACCAGTCCCCAACCAATATTACAATACATGATCTGGTCTGGATAGAATAATTGCAAACGAGCGAGGTGATGCGCAGTGGAGTCCGAATTTGACGTAGTCATATTGGGAAGTGGTCCCGCAGGGTTGCAGGCGGCGGTGCACGCGGCCAGGGCTAAGGCCAAAACGGCGGTTTTGGGCAAGGTGAAAAGCAGCGCCTTGTACAGAGCCCATGTCGAAAACTACTGCTGCCTTCTCGACACCGTTTCCGGCGAGGACATTCTCGACGAAGGAAGGCGCCAGGCCGAAAAATTCGGGGCGGTTTTGCTCGACGAAGACGTTTTGCACATCGAACGGCTCGATGACGGCCGGTTTGCGGTAAAGCTCGAATCGGGAGAAACCCTGCGCGTGTGGGCAGTGATCGTGGCCATGGGGGTTTCGCGAAACCGGTTGAACGTTTCGGGCGAAAAAGAACTGCTGGGCAAGGGCGTGAGCTACTGCGTGGACTGTGACGCCAATTTTTATCGAAACCAGGTGGTTACGGTCGTTGGAAGCGGTTCGGCCGCGGCATCCGGTGCCTTGCGGCTGCTGTTGGTCGCAAGCGAAACGCACCTGGTTTGTGATTCTTTGGAAATATCGGAAAGACTTCGCTACCAGCTCGAAAGCAGCAGGGCCAAAGTCCATGTCGGGCGAAAGGTGAGCCGCATAGTGGGAGAGTCCGAAGTTCGGGCTGTTTTGTTGGACAACGGCGAAGAAATAGCGACCAGCGGGGTTTTCATCGAACTGGGGGCCAAGGGTGCCATCGAGCTGGTGACCGGGCTTGGCGTTGCGCTTGACAGCGAATCGATGCGCTTCGTCGCGGTGAACAAGAAGCAGGAGACCAACGTGCCCGGCCTCTATGCCGCGGGAGATATCTGCGGTCCCCCGTGGCAGATAGCCAAGGCGGTGGGGGAGGGCTGCGTTGCGGGGCTCGAGGCGGCCGCCTATGCGCGTCGGGCTGCGAAAACGGTGGCTACAGGCTGAGAGCGCCCTCGGGCAGAGCCAATCAGGCTGAATTCTCAATGGGCCGGGAGTATGTACTGCAATGGGAACAAGATTTAACTCCAATCTCGAAGCTCTCCAGATGATCATCCTGCAGATGTCGGCACTTGCCGAAAAGGCGCTGGAAAAATCCACCCGGGCGCTGCTGGAGAGAAACGACGACCTCGCACGGGAAGTTTTGAACGAAGACAGGGAAATCGATCTGCTCGAACTCGAAGTCGACCGTCATTGCCTCAGGCTGCTTGCCCTCGGCCAACCCATGGCGCGGGATCTGCGGTTTATCATCGGCGCTCTGCGGATAGCGGTGGAGCTCGAACGCATAGGCGACCAGGCGGTCAATATCGCCCGAAAGGCGATGTCTCTGAACAGCCGTCCTCCCCTGCCCCGCAACAGCGCCATGGAGGAGCTCGCCGATACGGCCCTGGAGATGCTGCGCACCGTTATAACCTCCTTTGTCAACCAGGATACCGAGATTGCCACCCGGGTGTGCCAGATGGACGATGTGGCCGACAAACTCAATTACCGCATCCTGAAGGATTCTCTTGCGTACATGGCCAGTCAAACGCCCGCGGTGGAAAGGTCCGTCCAGACCATTATCGTCGCCAAGGCCTTGGAACGGGCTGCCGACCAGACTACCAACATCGCCGAAAGCGTGATCTTTATGGTCAAGGGTGTCAACATCAAACATCATTGCCAGGAGAGCGACCAGGCGATGGGCGTGGGCAAAGGGTGAACGAAAAAGGAAAAGGGAGATGGACGCCGAAAAGATCCGGGAATCTGTAATCGCCGGGACTTGGTACACCTCCGAGCCTGCCAGGTTGAAAGATGAACTCGTCGGGTACCTCGAGCGGGCCGCCCCGCCCGCTCTCGAAGGACCGCTGGTCGGTCTGGTAGCCCCGCACGCGGGCTACATGTATTCGGGAGGTGTGGCCGCCTGGTCCTATAAGCTTCTTTCCCGTACCATGTTCGACAGGGTTCTCATAATGGCGCCCAGCCACAGCGCCGCTTTTGCCGGGGCGAGCCTCTCCGCTGCCGCGGGGTATCGCACCCCTTTGGGGGTCGTGCCCCTCGACCGCGAGTTGATCGAGGAGTTCGGCCGGTTTCGGGATCTCATAAAACACAACCCGCGCGCCGAAGCCGGGGAGCATTCCCTGGAAATCCAGCTGCCGTTCCTGCAGGTGGTCCTGGGCGAGTTCCGGCTCACACCGCTCCTTTTAGGGACCCGCGCCCCACAATTTTGCCTGAAGCTTGCGGAGGCAATCGCCAAAATCTGTCGCTCGAAACGGGTATTGCTGATCGCCAGCAGCGATTTGTCCCATTATCACCCGGCTGAAACCGCCCGGCGAATGGACGGGGCGTTTTTGAAACTGCTCGAAGCCTGCGATCCGGAAGGTCTTTCGCGGGAAGTGGAAAACAGGAGGAGCGAGGCGTGCGGGGCGGGCCCGGTGATCACTTTGCTCCATGCGGGTAGACATCTGGGGGCAGACCGGTGTAAAGTCTTGAAATACGCCCATTCGGGCGAGGTGACCGGAGACGACTCCGGGGTTGTCGGGTATGCGGCTGCGGCAATTTACGGGGGGGCCGAAAATGGATGAGCACAAAACGGCTGAATCCCGAAAAGCGGGAGTGGACCTGGGGTTTAGCGCACAGGAAAAGGAAATGCTGCGTGAGGTGGCGTTTCGCGCGATCCGGTGCCGCTGCCTGGGTGAGGCCATGCCGGACATCAAGGTGGATTCCCCCGGGCTCAATGAGCCCGGGGGCGCTTTTGTCTGCCTCCACAAGGGAAAGGAGCTGCGCGGGTGCATCGGGATGGTCGAGTCCTCGACCCCTGTCTGGGAAACGGTCATGAAGATGGCTGTCGAGGCCGCCTTTGCAGATCCCCGATTTTGCGCTCTTTCTCCCGACGAATTGGGCGAAATCGACCTGGAGATCTCGGTTCTCACCCCGCTGCGGCGGATAAGCGGTCTTTCGGATATCGAGATCGGAAAACATGGCCTTTTGATTCGAAAGGGCTACAGATCCGGGCTTCTTTTGCCCCAAGTCGCCACCGAACACGGCCTGGACGCCGAGAGATTTTTAGAGTGGACGTGCCGTAAGGCCGGGCTCCCCGAGGAAGCCTGGAAAGACAGCGATGCCGAGATATACGCTTTTTCGGCCGACGTCTTCTAACGCCAGGGGTTGACCAATGGGCAGGGTATTCTATATCGCCGAGTGCAAGCGGCGGCTTGCGGCCAAAAAGGGGTTCGCCCCCTGGTGGCGCCGTTTCGGGATTCTGTTTGATGAAAACACCACGGTCCGCAGTCTGGATACTCCGGTGCTCAGGTGTCTTGCGCGTGGAAACGAGGAGTCCTCCGCTGCCTTCTACGAATTGATCATGGGAGTAAAGGGGCTTGGAAACGGTGCCCGGTTCGACTTCTTGGAACCCCGTTTCAAGATGTGCGTGACCGACATAACGATTTTCCTCCTCGACCTGGTCCGCTTCGAGGTAATGTTCCGACTCGACTGGCTGGAAGATTACCGATTCCTCAATATCGCCCTGCTCGATCTGGTGGAGGATTTTCATGACAAGTTCGTGGCCTCCCGACACAGTTCTCCCGTGCTTTCCAGCAGACATCCCCGCTACAGGGAGTATGCCGCACAGTTTGAATTCGACCGGCAATCCTTCATCCGAAGACTCATCCCCGAGGCAGTCAAGCTTTTTTGCGACCCGGAAGACGATATAGGGTAGGTTGGGGTGAGCCAAAGGCGAACCCCAACACAAAAATGCGAGGCAAGCCGAATGCCCAAAGAACGGTTCCATATCTACCTGGCCGATCAACTCGCAAGGCTGTGCGAGACTCGGCCGCCGGTTCTGGCCGATCTGCCCGCCTTTTATGTTGGCTCTGTCTCCCCGGACATCTTTTACTACGACCTGCCGCATTTTTCTCTTTCGCCTGTAGGCGACTGGATTCACGGGATTGAGATCTCCACGATTTGCGACTGGATCTCGAAAGAATTTGAAAAAGGAAACCTGGAGGCGGGTTGTTGGGGCCTTGGCTTCGCCGGCCATTTTCTCGCCGACGCGGCCTGGCATCCGTTAATTGAGCAATTGAGCGAAGCGGGCTTGGGGCTTGCGCAAAAGCTTTCCACCCTGGAGAGCCACCGACTGCTCGAGTCGGAAATCGAAGCCTTCTGGTTTGCAAAGTATTCCGGGACACCAAGGAACAATCCCGTTCGAACTGATTTTTTGGGGAATCGGGAAGGGCTTTTGCGGATCGCTTCCCATTACGCAAGCTTTCTGGAATTTTCGGGTGGTCCCCAAAGAAGAGTCTCCGAAAAGCGGATCGCGAGGTGCTTTCTGTGGCAGAACTTTCTGCTGAGGCTATTTGCAAACAAGACGCTGGGCCGAAGGCGAGATCTACTGCTCGCTTTTGCCCCGACGCGCTCCCTGGGGGTCCTGGTGGCACCTTCCCGCCCCATGCTTCCCGATTTGTTTGCGCGCACCCTGCCTGAAACGCGCAACCCCTTCAGCGACTCCTTCATGACCCGCGCGCTCGAATCCGTAACGGCCGAGTTTTGCCGGATTGCCGAGGCGTGTACGGTGTCTCACGCGAAGACGCGAAGTCGCGAAGAGGGGTGAAGCAGAGAAAGAGGGTATTTCTCCACTCTTGTTCCTGGTGTTGCTGGCGGATAAAGATCGGGAGAGCGAGGAAGAGGATGATGAAAATGGCTTTGTCCGAAGCTTCAATCAAGTCCTTGGACGCCTTGTGCCTCAAGTGGCGAATCCGCCGACTGTTTATTTTCGGGTCGATGTTGAGTGGGCAGGCCGGCCCTGATAGGATATGACACCGACGCGGGAGGACGGGGAGGGAAGTTCCCCGGGAGCCGCTGATTTTTTTGACTTCCTTCCCGGAATCCTGATAGACTGCCATCGAATTTTTCACAATCGAGCGTGAGTTATGCCCAGGCGCAGGCCATCCCGACTCAGCGGAAACGGGGTGGTTTTTTTATTTTTGGGGGCGCCTGTGCGACTGGTCATGATCGATAACTACGACTCTTTCACCTACAATCTGGTGCAGCTTTTCGAAAAATTGGCGGTAGAGGTCATCGTCTTTAGAAATGACGAGGCGAGCCTCCATGCGGTTCGCGGCTGCGATCCGGCCTGGATATGCATATCTCCCGGCCCCAAAGACCCGGCTCACGCTGGAATCAGTAAGGAAGTGATCCGGGATTTGAGCGGGGAGGTGCCGATCCTGGGCGTATGCCTGGGGATGCAGGCCATAAATGAGGTTTTTGGAGGAAAGACTCGCCTAGCGCCTTTCCCGGTTCACGGGAAAACCTCCCCGGTTCATCACAGGGGCGAGAGCATTTTCTCAGGCCTTCCCTCTCCTTTTCCCGCAGCACGGTATCACTCGCTCTGCATCGAGATCGGGTCGGACGTCCTCTTGCCGCTGGCATTTTCGCCCGAGGGGGTCTGCATGGCGATACGGCATCGATCGCTGCCCGTTTTCGGCGTTCAGTTCCACCCGGAGTCCTTCCTGAGCGAATGTGGAGTCCAGCTGGTGCGAAACTTCCTGTATCTCGGGCTCGGAGGAAATCGATCATGACAGACCTCTTATCCGATTTGTGCCCGGTGAAGCTCCAGAAACTGCAAATCTTGGAGGGAATGGAGGAAATCGAATTCCTGCGCAGGGCACGGGGCGTCGTTTGCCATAACCCTTCGGTTTTGCTCCTGAGCGGGGGGGAGCTGAGAGAGAGCGATGAGAACCGGTACTCCATCCTCGCACGCGATCCGTTTCTCATTCTCACGGGCAGGAGGAACGCGGTCAGGATCGTTACGGCCCGCGGCGTCCAGGAGCGGTCGGCCGATCCCATAGGTGTTTTCGAAGAGATTTTCGAAAAGACACGACCGGGCTTCGAGGCCGATATCGCGCCTTTTTGCGGCGGTGCGGCGGGGTATCTGTCCTATGATTTGAAAAACTGCCTGGAAAATCTGCCCGCAACCGTTCGAAAGGACCCGGCGCTGCCGGACCTTTATTTGTTGTGGCCCGGGCGGATCGATGTCTACGACAGGAAACTGCGAAGGTGCAGCAGCGCAGTTCTGGATCAGGCCCGGATACCGAAAACGACAGCGGCTTTGGAGCGAGCTCTCTTTGAAGTCGGGCCGCTTACGAGCAATTTCAGCCGTGAGGGCTATCTGGCGGCTCTGGGCAAGGTGCGGGACTATATTCGGCGCGGCGACGCCTACCAGGTAAACCTTTCGCAGCGGTTTCAATTCCCGTTCCGGGGAGATCCCTTCGGGCTCTTTACCGCTCTTTTCGATAGAAACCCCGCTTCCTTTTACGCTTACGTGAACGCGGGCGACCATTGGATCGTTTCGACTTCCATGGAACGTTTCCTGTGTCGGAAGGGGGAATATATCGAGAGCCGTCCGATCAAGGGGACCCGCAGGCGCGGGGCGACGGAGCAGGAAGATGAAGAACTCAAGGCCGAGCTTTTGAACTCTACGAAAGACGATGCGGAACTCTCAATGATCGTGGATCTCATTCGCAACGATCTGGGCCGCATCTGCCGGGCGGGATCGGTGAGAGTGGCCGAACACAAACGACTGGAAACCTACCGGAATGTCCATCACCTCGTTTCCATCGTGACGGGGGCTCTTCGCCCCGGAACCGGGCCGGGCGACATCCTCCGCGCCACATTTCCGGGAGGCTCGATCACCGGGTGTCCGAAGATCCGGGCCATGGAGATCATAGACGAACTGGAGCCCGATGCGCGGCACGCCTACACGGGGGCCATAGGCTACATCGGCTGGCGCGATACTCTCGATCTAAACGTCGCGATCCGTACCGCGATCGTCAAGGACAATACCTGTTATTTTTCGGTCGGCGGCGGCGTAATCTACGATTCCAACGAAGAAGAGGAATACCGGGAGACTCTGGACAAGGGGCGCACACTGTTCGAACTCATCGAGAAGATCAGGGAAAAATCATGAACGAGGCGGCTACGGTTTGGCTCAACGGCCGGTTTTTACCGATGGAGGAGGCGCGAATCTCCCCGATCGATCGGGGCTTTCTCTACGGGGACGGTTTTTTCGAGACCATTCGGGTCGAACGATCCAGGATTTTGTGGCTTCCGCTCCACCTGGAAAGGCTTGAGGCTTCGCTTCGAGAATTCAGGATCGGGCTTGACCCGACTCCGGCGTGGGTGCCGATCGTAAGGCGGCTGATAGAGGAAAACGGGCTTGCTGAAAAAATTGCCGCGGTAAAAATAGTGGTCACCAGGGGAATTTCCAGGAGTCTCGGCCTGCCCAAGGCGGTAAAGCCCACGGTCTGCATCACGGCCTTTCCGTACGAGCCCCCTGCCCGTGGCCTCTATGAAGGGGGCTGCATGCTGCACATCTACAGGCAGGGGTTCGCCCCGGCGCTCGCAGGCATGAAATCCCTCAACTATCTCTATTGCCTGAGTGCAAGACAGGCGGCTTTCGACGCAGGCTGCGACATGGCCGTCCTTCTGGACCGGGAAGGTTGCGTAACGGAGACCTGCACGGGGTCTCTTCTTGTCAATACGGACGGACGGTGGTGGACGCCGGAAAGCCGGTTTCAGCTGCCGGGGACGACGGTTCGGTCTCTCTGTGCTCTGATGGAGAAGGCCGGCATAACGATCGCAACGCTCCGGATGCAGCCTGAAGAGCTGTATTCGGCCAATACCGTATGGGTGCTCAATTCCATGATTGGAATAATGCCGGTTGCGAAAATCGATTCTACACCCGTTCCCGACCCGGCCTCGGCGGAAGCGGCTTTCTGGCGCCGGAGGCTGGTGAGTCTCTGAAGTCCAAAAAGAGCCGCGAAGCGGCGTGGGGGTGCGGGGGCGATAGCCCCCGCGCTTTTTTGGGATATTATTTTTGCGGATTCGATTTTGCGCCCGCTGCCTGCAAAACGGCTCTCACTATTCCCTCGCGGTCGATGCCCTGGGCGCGGTAGAGTTCGGCGGGTGTTCCGGAAAAGCCGTACTGTTTGACGCCCAGTCGCAGGAGCTTGCATGGTACGCCGTTTTCGGAAAGCGTCCCGGCTACGATAGAGCCCAGGCCGGTATCCGCGTGGTGGTCTTCGACGGTGACAAGCAGGCCTGTCGCGGCGGCCTTTAGGACCGCTTCGGAGTCAAGGGGCCTTACAGAAGCGCAATTGATTACCGCCGCCTGAATGCCGTGGGTAGTGGCGAGATCTTCGGCCGCCTTCAAGGCTTCGTGAACCGGGGCGCCGCATGCGAGGATGGCTGCATCGGCGCCGCTGCGCAGCCATTCGGCCTTGCCAGGAGAAAACCGGTAGTCGCCCCCGAAGGCCGGATTTCCCGATTCGTCGAGGATCGTTGCGAGTTTGGACCTGCCCATGCCGACGAAAAAATTACCCCGCTGCGTGGCGATATATCGAATGATCCTGTCGGTCTGGTTGGGGTCGGCGGGCATGAAGATGGAAAAGCCGAAGAGGTTTCGCAGAAGCGCGATGTAATCGATGCACTGATGGGTCTGGCCGTCTTCGCCCACATCGAGCCCCAGGTGCGTGCAGACGATCTTGAGGTTTGTTTCGTTGATATCGTTGAGCCTCACCTGGTTGAAAACTTCGGTCAGGCCGAACACACCGAAGGTGCTGAAAAAGACGGCGAAGCCCTCCTTGCTCAGGGCGCCCGAAGAGGTGGCCGCATGGTGTTCCTGAATGCCGCATTCGAAGAAGGCCTTCTCGCAGACTTTGTGGAAGCCTTCCATTTTGACCGAGCCCTCGAGATCGCAGGTAAATCCGACGATCCGGGGGACCTTGCCGGAGTTGTTGAGGCGGGCAAGGTCTTCGAGGGCTGCGCCGTAGGCGGACCGATTGTCGGTGGAAGTCCCGGGAGCGTAGGTGCGGGGCTCGCCTGTCTCTACGACCGGATAGGCGATGGGCCGCGAGAAGGACTTTGCCATTTTGAGAGAGGCGGTGCGCTTTTGTTTGAAAAGGGCTATCGGATTATCCAGCCCCAGTTCGTCGAGAGCCTTTGCGGCGTCGGATTCGCTCAGCACCGATCCGTGGTATTTGGCCTTGTTTTCCATGAAGGAGACGCCCTTACCCATGACGGTCCTGGCGATTATAGCCGAGGGAAGGCGCGGGTCTCCGGCTTCGTAGCGGTAGACTTTGCGAAGCGCCTGGTAGATCTGCTCGAAATCGTGGCCGTCTTCGATGTAGACCACGTTCCAGTGAGCCGCCGCATAGTCGGCCCGGATATCCTGGGGCATGACCGCCCCCGTGCTTCCCCCGATCTGGAGATGGTTTCTGTCGATCAGGCAGGCCAGGTTGTTCAGGCCGTATTTGGCGGCGAATCGGCGGGCTTCGGCGATCTGACCTTTCTGCTGCTCGCCGTCTCCCATGAGGACGAAGACCCTGTTTTTTTTCTCCCGGAGCTTCATGGAAAGAGCCATTCCCGCGCCTGCGGAAAGCCCCTGTCCCAGTACGCCCGTGTTCCATTCGACCCCCGGGACGCAGGATTCCACATGGCCGGCGAACGCCGAGCCGCCGCGCCGAAACCCCGTCAGAAAATCTTCCTCCTCCAGGTAGCCGAACTCGTTTAGCACCGAGTAGACCCCGGGGCTGATGTGCCCCATGCTCACCACCAGCCGGTCGCGTTCTTCCCGGCAGGGGTCCTCGGGCGTGTGCGCCATGGTGCTGTAGAGCATCAGAAGAAGGTGAAGCGAGGACATCGAGCCGCCCGGATGGCCGCTGCCCGCAAGGGTTGTGCTCGCTATGATGCGGCGCATGCAGCGCAGCCACATCTCGTGGAGCGTTTTTTTCTGCTCTTCGCCAAGGGAACTCTGGTCGAGCGAAATCGTAAACATTTAATTCTCCGCCTTATTTTTTTTCACCAAGATTTTCCAGGACCGAATCGACAAGGTGCTCCACGGCCCGAACAAAGGGTGTTTCGGAATCGCTATTGAGCACCGGAATTCCCCGGTCGCCGCCTTCGACCACACCGGGCTCGAAGGGCAGTTCGCCCAGAAATCTCACCTGCATCGCCTCGGAAGTCCTGCGGCCGCCTCCGGTTTTGAATATGGGAATGAACTCGTTGCAGTGGGGACAAAAAAGCCCCGACATGTTTTCGACAAGTCCCAGGATGTTCATCTCCACCTTGCGGCAGAAATTGATGGATTTTCTCACATCGGCAAGCGCCACTTCCTGGGGCGTCGTTACGATGAGCGCGCTCGCGTCGGGAACCAGCCGGGAGATGCTGAGCGCTTCATCTCCGGTTCCGGGCGGCGAATCGATCACCAGAAAGTCCAGATCGTCCCAGCGGCAATCGGCGATGAACTGCTGAATGACGCCGTGCTTGACAGGACCGCGCCAGATGATCGCCGAATCGGTATCTTCGAGCATCGATTCGATCGAGACGATCTTGAGGTTGGGCCTGTATTCATAGGGAAGGATCTCCTGGTCGGAGGTGATGTTGAGCTTTCCGCGGAGCCCGAACATCTTGGGAATGGAAGGGCCGTGGAGGTCGATGTCCAAAAGACCCACCCGGTAGCCGTTCCTGCGGGAGAGGCCCAGCGCCACGTAGCTGGCGACGCTGCTCTTGCCCACCCCCCCCTTGCCGCTCATTACCAATACCTTGTGTTTGATGCGCGCGAGTTTGCAGCTTACCAGTTCCTCTTTGCTCTTCTTTTCTCCCGAACTCTTGCAGCTCGCACACGATTTCTGATCGCATTTCATATCAACCCTGCTCCTCCTGCCCGGCGCAGGCCTTTCCCGCTATCCGGCCGGTTCCCGGGCAAATGATTTTGAATATCAAAAGTCGCCAAATTAGAAGGTATCCTGGTGCAAGTCAACTACGGGATTAATTGTAAACTTTGCCTACAGGAAGGAGAAGCGCAATCCCCCTGCGTTTTTTACCGGTATCGTTTACTTTTCCCCGCGATGCTGATAACATGCACCAATTCTCAGATCGGCGAGTTTTTTCACCATCCGTTTCGGATCACCGTTTTAGCAAGGGCAAGTCATGCAAGAGCATATGTGTCTGCTGGATGCGTTTGAACGGGAGTTCAACCTGGACGAAGAGCAGAAAAGGCGCCTGCAGCATTCCTTCTTCGTCGAGCGGCTTCCGCTCGCCGATGCGTTCGAAGAGATCGCAATTACCGATGAAGGCCGCATTCTGCGGGTGATGGCCAAACATCTGGATATTCCGATGCTCGACCGCGAAGACTACCCTGAAAAGCCCGTGCTGCTCGAGGGCGTTTCGATGTTTTTCCTTCGAAAACACGCCATTTTGCCCATACAGGTGGAAAGCGGAAGGGTGCGGGTCGTGGTGAACGATCCCATGAATCTGCCGGTGCTCAATTCGGTTTCCAATTATTTCGGCGGAATGGAGTTGGGCCTTTGCATCGGCCAGCGCGAAGAAATTCGCACGGCAATCGACCGGCTCTACGGGACCGCGGCCCGGGAAGCCGAGGAACAGTCGGTCAACACGATCGACGCGAGCGGCTTCGAAGACGACCTGGAGCACCTGCGGGGGCTTGCGCAGGAGGCGCCCATCGTGCGGCTGGTGAACGTGCTGATATCGCGTGCGCTCGATATGCGGGCTTCGGATATACACTTTGAGCCCTTCGAGCGGGCCTTCCACGTGCGATGCCGGGTCGACGGCGTCCTGTTCGATCTGGACCAGCCGCAGAAGACCATGCAGTCGGCGATCGTCAGCCGCTTAAAGCTCATGGCCAACCTGAACATAGCCGAACGGCGCCTGCCCCAGGACGGCAAGATCAAGATACGATTCGGGAACCGGGAAGTGGACATTCGCGTCTCCACGGTGCCCACCATTTACGGCGAGAGTGTGGTCTTGAGGCTTCTCGCCCAGGAGAGCGTCGAATATGATCTTGCCAACCTCGGGATGGACAAAAAGAGCCTGGAATACCTCGAGGGGCTCATCGAGCGCCCCTACGGAATGGTGCTCGTCACCGGACCGACGGGTTCGGGGAAGACGACGACCCTCTACGGGGTGCTAAAGAGGCTCAATACGGTCACCCGAAAGATCATCACGGTCGAAGACCCTGTGGAGTACCAGATAAACGGCATCAACCAGGTGCAGATAAAACCGCAGATCGGGCTGAACTTCGGCAACACGCTGCGCTCCCTGGTCCGCCAGGACCCCGACGTGTTGCTGATAGGCGAAATCCGCGACAAGGAGACTGCCGATATAGCCATCGAGTCGGCTCTGACCGGGCACCTGGTGCTCTCGACGCTTCACACAAACGATGCTCCGGGCGCCATCACGCGGCTTCGCGATATCGGTATCGAGTCTTTCCTCATGGCCGATTCTCTTCTCACCGTCATGGCCCAGCGCCTCATCCGGCTGCTCTGTCCGCACTGCAAGGAGGGCTACGAGGCCCGGGAAGAGGACAGGGGGAGAATCGGCGACATCTTGTCCGAGCTGCCCGCAAGCGTAACTCTCTACCGCAACAAGGGGTGCGAGAGGTGCGGCTATACGGGTTATAAGGGCAGGCAGGGCATCTTTGAGATCCTGCCGGTAAATGAGGTGGTAAAGTCGGCTATCGTGGCGGGAAAAGACGCGGGAAATATCGCGCGGATAGCCTCCGAGTTCGGCTACCGACCGCTCGCCTATGACGGGTTTAGCAAGGTTATCGAAGGGATAACGAGCCTTTCGGAAGTGCTCCGAGTGACGAGCCTGACGATTTAGCAGATCGGTCCGGGGGGAGTATGGCTACATTTCAATACCAGGCGCGCGATGCTGGCGGGGCCACTCACCGAGGGGTGATGGAGGCGCTCTCCGAGTCGGACGCCGCCAGAAAGCTCAAATCGAGCAAACTGTTTCCGGTGAGCATCAAAGCCGCGGCCCACGGCGGGAGGCGGCGAATCCCCGAAGAGCACATCATCCGGTTTTTTTTCGATCTCTCCGAGCTTCTCGTGGCGGGGGTGCCTGTCGACCGGGCGCTGAGTCTTATCAGCACCAATCAGACCCACAAGCGTTTTCAACGGGTGGTGCAGGAATTGTTTGAAGGCGTCCAGGCCGGAAACGATCTGTCGGGTGCCATGAGTCAATACAGGGACGTATTCGGGGCACTTTCGGACCACATGATCCGGGCCGGGGAGGCGAGCGGGACGCTGGGACCCATTTTGAAACGGCTCGCCCAGTATCTCGAGCAGCGGCGCCTGTTCCGACAGACCATGCTTTCGGCGATGATCTATCCGGTTATCCTTGTGGGCACCTCGCTGGTTTCTGCGGTAATACTACTGGTGTACGTCATACCGCGATTTGCGCAGATTTTCCGCGAACTCAATCAGCCCGTGCCCTTTGTCACGCAGATCCTTATCGGAACGGGGCTGTGGTTGAGAGAATACGGATGGGTGATTCCGCTTCTGGCCGTCGTGGCGCTCATTGCGGGAAAGTATCTGCTTCGGAGGCCGGGGGCGCGCTCCGCCTTAGACAATTTGCTTTTCCGCCTTCCTTTTTCGCGCTATCTGGTCATGTTCAGCGAAATGACCCGGTTTTGCCGTACCCTCGGGACGATGATCGAGTCGGGTGTGCCGCTTCTTCGAGCGCTCACTCTCGGCCAGGGGTTGATACTCAACAGCCGGCTGCGTGAATCGATGAACCCGCTGCACCAGGATATAAAGGCCGGGCGATCCATAAGCAATTTTTTCCGCTCTCATGGTGAGTTTCCCGCACGCATGGCAACGATTCTTCGCATCTCTGAAGAGCAGGGCAACCTCGGCGCCGGACTTCTGTCTCTTTCGGAGTACTTCGAAAAAGAGCTTCAGAGGACGCTCCAAAGGATCATGGCCATGGCCGAGCCCATGGTGATCCTTTTTACCGGCGGCTTTATCGGAATCATAGTCATGAGCATGTTCTCGGCCATTTTTTCGATCAACAACATCAAGTTTTAAAGAACTGCGTCGGAGAGCCGCGGAAATTGGCGCTCCAACCGCGGGGAAACTGGAGTGGACCTGAGCATCATGACGGGAAAAAAGCAGGAGAGGGCATGCGGGCGTGCGCCCCGCTCCCGGGTGTTTGGCCCCCGTGGTTTTACCCTCGTCGAATTGCTGGTGGTCATGATCATCATCACCCTGACTATTGCCATAGCGATCCCCAGGGTGGGTTCGGGTTGGAAGCGCATCCAGGATAGCGATTTTTTGGAGCGGTTTACCGAAACGATACAGCGGGGAAGGCTTCTGGCCATGAACACCGGCATGCCGGTTTGCTTCCGACTGAACGGGACCAGCCGGGTATACGGGTGTGAAAACCCGCCCGCGCACCCCATCCCCCTAAACGTCGAAATATTCGCCAAACACCTGGAGCAGGACCCGAAGAGCGGTGACTTCCTGATAACGTTTTATCCGGACGGGAGCCTGGTGGGCGACAATCTCCGGGTGGTCTTCGACAAGGGGCGCGCGTACGAGGTTCACATCAACCCCCTGTTTGGAACCGTGAGGGTCGAACGGGGCAAGTGAGAGTCGAAGGTCGACGGTCGATGACAGGGTTGCGGGGAACCGGAAAAGTGAAACGGGAAAAGGCGGAATACAACGCGGAAGACCGGAGTTGGGCTCAATCGTGCCTTCGACTTTCGACCTTCCGACTTTGGACTTCCCGGGGCTTCACCCTCCTGGAAGTGCTGGTCGCACTGGCTATCGGCGCCCTGCTTATCGGTTCGTCGATGGGGCTTATCTCCGAAGCGCTGCGCTACAGGACGAGCTTAAAGGAAAAGTCCTACGTGCAGCCAATACTGGAGTCGGCCGCCGAAGTGATTCTGGCCGATCCGCAAAAGGCGACCCAGGGGGTGGTGCGCCTCACCGAACTCGAGGGCTCTCCCACCGTAGCGGTCACGGCGACCCCCGTGGTTCTCGATAACCCGACCGGGAAAATCGGGGGGACCTTGTGCCGGGTGATGCTGCACTACAAGTCCTCCGAGCTCGAGTTCAGCGTCATAGTGCCGCCCCAAAAGGGTTAGGAGAATAGAAGCGGGAAGCGGGAAGCGGGAAGCGAGGGGCGGGAAGAGAGGAGCGGGAAGAGAGGAGCGGGAAGAGAGGGGCGGGAAGCGGGAAGCGGGAAGCGGGAAGCGGGAAGAGAGGGGCGGGAAGAGAGGAGCGGGAAGCGGGAAGAGAGGGGCGGGAAGCGGGAAGAGAGGGGCGGGAAGCGGGAAGAAACGCGTGCGCCGACAACCTTTCATGGAGTCGGGTGTTCCGGGGTAAGGCGCGGTGGAAGGAAATTGGTGACAAGTGAGAGAATCGGTCTTCGGGTAAATGCAAATGATAGATCGGGTATGGAAAATAGTACGCTCGGGACCGGGCGGTTTCACACTCATCGAACTGATGGTGGCTACGGCGATTTCTGCGCTGGTGATCGGCATCATTTCGGTTTGTCTTTCCTTTTCGCTGCGCGTGTGGCAGAAAACGGTCCGGGCCAAACCCGACCACACGCTGCTCATGGCCCAACTGCTCCAGCGCCAGCTTTCCGAATGCGACCCCATTCCCATAAACTTCCAAAGTGGTTCTCGCCCCCTGTTTCAGGGCAAATCGGACTCGATATGCTTCATCACCTCCCAGTCCGTAAAAGCGATTTCCAAGGGGGTTCCGGTGGCTGTTCGCTATACGTACGACCCGGGAACCCGAGTGCTTTCCTACGCGGAGTTGGTGATGAACCCTTACCGTACGCAAGCCCTCGAACAATTTGCAGCCGGAGGAAGCCCTTCCGGAACCCGAGCTGAAGTGCGCACTTACCGGGTAGACTTTCCCAAGTTTAGCCTGGCCTATGCGGGAAAAGAGGCCAGGGAGTTTTCCGGGTCGTGGCTTTCCACGGAGGCGCTGCCCGTTGAAATCCTGCTCAACTGGAAGGGTGTGGACGGGGTTGCCCACTCGATGGTTTGCATGGTGAATTCGCCCTTTGCGATCGAGTCGAATTTTCTCAATGCTTCTACCCCGGGTGGTTTGAATCAATGAAAGAGATCTCTGCTGCCGGTGCAAACCCTGAGGGACGCGGGACAGTGGAACGCGCCCTGCATCGCCTTCGCGGCGCCCGCGGCCGAAAAGGGGTGGTGTTGATTGCGGTTCTCTGGTGTTGCGCGATCGTCATGTGGGCCGGTTTTCAGTTGAGCGCCCAGACCCGTTTGCTCGGCGAGGACGAACTGCACTCGATCGCGGCCACTCATGCGCTCTACCTTGCGATTGGAGGGTGCTATGAGGCGCTGGCGCGCATTCACCAGGGCAGGCCCCTGCAGGCGAACCAGTCTTTGGAGCAAAACTGGCTGCCCGATGGGAAGCCGCGCGTGGTTGTCTACAACACCGGTATTGCCGTGGTGATCATGGAGTCCGATGACCGGAAAATAAACGTCAACTCTGCGAGTGCGGACCAGCTCACTGTGGTTCTCAAAAAGGCGGGTGCAGACGGAGAGACCGCGCAGATGCTCGCCGGCCGGATAACCGATTTCGTTCACCCCGGGATTGCTTCTCAGCTCCGAGGTCAGCCACAGACCAATCCGAGTTTGGGAAATGGCGGGAAGTCCGACACCGGGTTCCAGGGACCGCTCACCAGCCTCGACCAGTTGCTGCTGGTCCCCGGGATCACCCAGGAGCTCTTTTACGGCTATGAGCAGGGCGCAAAAGAGTGGGGAAGCCGGTCGGGGGTTTTGGATCACATTGCGATCCCGGCGAAAAATTCCCTTTTCAGCCAATTGAGCGTCAACAGCGGCAATGCGAACGCTCAGACGGGGCTAACGGGACTCCAGACTCTGCAGGGCGGGCAGGAACCGGCTTTTCTTCAGAATTCCTGGGCAGCCGGGGGAACCTATCGGATACTTTCTTTCGGAAAGAGCGCCAAGGGACCTCCGAGCGTTGGCATCCGGCTGACCATACGCCTGGGACAGGGCGGTAATGCCCCCTACCAGATACTGAACAGAAAGATATTGTAAAACTTCACAGTTCACGAGGTGAATTTATGCTGGAAAGCATAATCAGGTATCGGCCGACCGAACTCCATGCGGTCTACATCGAACCGCGCAGAATTGAGGTTTCCAGTGCCCACAGGGTCTGGAGAACCTGGGAGAGGGGAACTGTCGAACAAATGCGTGTTCCCGCCGGCGAGTCGGTTTTCGACCACCTGCAGGCCCTCAACCTCAAGCCCGGGGCGAGGAAGGGAAGCGCTCTTCTTGCTATCGTTTCGAGCGTTTTCTATTCGGTTCACAGCGAACTCTACCCTCTGTCGATAAAAGATCAGCTTGCGAGCACCCTCGATTTCGACTGGCAGGAAAACATATTTCAGGAACATGAGAGGACGCTGCACTTTTCCGGTCCCCCGGTCGCGCTGGAGCGGCACGTATCGGTCCCTGTGTTTACGATCCAGAGAGAAGTCTACGAACGGCTCAATCAGGCGCTAAACGGAACGCTTTTTCACACCTTCGCGGTGACGCCGAGCGCGCTTTTGTTCAAGGCCCTTTTATCCGAGAGCGAGAACCCCGAAGACGACGGCCAAATTCTTGCCCGCACTCTCGACGAGGACATTTTGGAAGCGCACCGTTTCTATCACGGAGCGTTTTTGGATTCCACAACGATCGGGAAGTTTTCCCGCAGCCGGGACCTGTTTGGCGAAAACCTGATGGGCTTGTGCTGTGGAGAGCAAAAGCCCCGCATCCATGTCGTCTGTCTGCCCGGCGAATACCAGGCCGCAAACAAATCCGCGGCTGCCCTGGGGCAGGGGGGGGCGGGCGTCGAGGTGCAGGAGGTTCAGGGGGCTTTTATCTCCAACTGGCTGAGCATCCTGCTCAAGCAGGATACTATTCACACCTTCGATTCGCAGATGCTTCTAAAGCCGTGGCAAGTCCCGCGCATCATGTGGCCGCTTGCCGCTCTCGTGCTGATTTTCGTTCTGTACGGCTCCTACCAATCCTGGTCGACTCGGCGCCTGGCGCTTACGAGCAGTCGGCTCACCGCCCGGATCGATCAACTCCAAGCGCGATGGAAGCCGATCGAAGAACTGCAGTTGCGCATCCAAAATTTCCAGCAGGACAAAAAAACCCTGGCCGAATTCAACCGCGAAGACTACAGGCTTCGCGAGCTTCTCGACCTGCTGAGCGAGCGCACCCCGGAGGACACCTGGCTCGACTATTTCTCGATCAGCCAGGGGCAGCTCGTCTTGCGGGGCGAAAGCAAATCTGCTTTGAAGTATCTCACCGCCCTTTCCAAGATCGATGGGCTGACCCAGGTAAAGTTTGCTTCCCCCGTCTCCCGTGACCCGGGAAACGACCTGGAACGGTTCAATATCCAGGTGGAACTGGATAAGAAGTTGCTGCGAAAAAGTTTCAAAACGCTTCCGGCCGAAACTGCGAGCGAGGGCCTGGGGCAGAGCCCGCTGCCGAAAGGGCCCCCTCCTTTTAAGGCGGTACAGCCGCCGACCGGGCAGCCGGCCTATCCAATGCCCGCAGGAGCCGGTACGGGGGCGACGAAGGCGCTTAAGGAGAACAGGCAATGAAACCGGTAAAATTTGACATAACCATCGGGGATATAAAAAAGCATCAGTGGTCGATCGTGGCCTCGATCGTTGTCCTCCTGCTCCTTGCGATCGTCTACCTGACTCTTGTCGCTCCTGTCACGGAGCGAAAACAGGTACTCGTCTCCAGAATTGACCATCAGCGCAAGCTCATCTCCCAGTACGAGCGGAAGCTGAGCCAGAGCAAGACGATCAAAGAAACCCTGGCAAAACATGAGGGGGCGCTCAAGAAAATGCAAAAGAAACTTTTCCGGGGGACCGATCCGTACCAACTGGCGGCTTCCCTGGGAGATGTGCTCTCCTCGAAGAGCAAACCCGATGCGCCGAAACTGGATATAAAGACATATCAGGTACTTACCAGTAAGGAGCATGGCCTCTACGAAGAAGTGCTCATGAGATTCAATCTCATGACCAATATTTATGGGCTCCATTATTTTCTCACCAGGGTGAAGAATTCCGAGTTCGCAATCCAGGTAAAGGAAATAAACATACAGAAGATACAACGGGTTAAAGGACCCGATCTTATCGTTAACGTAATTCTTGCCGCGCTCATGGAAAAGGGGGGGAAATCCTGACGAAAAAGATATTTCGTTCTTCATTCGCAGATCGCTTTTTTCAAACGCATCGGCACGTCTTGCATTTCTTGTTGCGTCATTTGTACTCGATTATGATATAGTGACGGATAATTTGTCATCATCTGTTTTGCGGGCGAAGTCGCGCCCCGGAATTCTCATTACTTCATTTGTAGACAATTGTGATATAGTCGCAACCTGTGTAGTTGCAGGCAGTTCTGGTCAAGGAGGGGGGATTCATGAGGGGGCGCCAGTCTATCTTTGTAATATTGCTGGCAATTATGTGTGTTTCCTGTCAGCCTGCGATGCAAAAGCCGGTCGGAGTCCCCGAATCGCCCTTTGCGGAGGCGCCGGCGGCTGTACCTGCGCCTGCACCAGCGCCGAGGGCCGGTTTGGACGAAGCGCACAAAAAGGCCGTCGTCGATGAAATAGCCTCGGATGTAAAAAAACAAGTGTTTCCCGAAAGAACCTCCTCCAGCCTCAGACCGATTATTGCCCCCGTTCGCACGGGGCTTTTAAGCCCGCCCGAACACAGGAGTATTGCCGCTCCCGCGCCTGCTTTGAGCGGAAGGCAACACATCGTGCTCAATTTCGACAAAGCCGATATTGCAGAAGTGACCAGCCAGATATTCAGCGACCAGTTAAAGCTGAGCTACGTTTTGGATCAGACGCTCCAGGGCAGGATCAGCATGTACATCGAGGGAGACTTCAACAATGAAGAACTCCTTCATATGATCATGAAAGCCTATGCCGAAAACGGCATCAGCATCATACCCAAAAAGGGTTTTTATTTCATAACGCTATCCAGGCAAGCGGCGGGGGCGGGCATCCCGGTCGCCAACGAGCGATTGCTTCAGCAAAATGGCAGCGGGCCGATGATAGTCATCTATCGGCTTCGCTATATTGATGCGAAGCAGGCAAGCGATCTCATCGCTCCATTTGTTACGCCGGGCAGCCGGGTGACGATCGACCCGGTCACCAACAGCGTAGTATTTGTCGACAATGCCACCAATGCCCGCACCCTCATCGGTCTTTTGAAGACTGTGGATATAAATGTTCTCAAGGAAGTGAGCATGGAGGTGCTGCCGCTTCACTCCCTGTCTCCCAAGGATGCGGTTGCGGGGATGAAAACGCTTATGGGCCAGCTTGGCAAATTCAAGCAAAGCGCGATCGCGAGCAGCCTTGCCCTGATACCGCTCGAAAATTTCGGAGGCGTTCTGATCATGGCCCGGACCCCGGAGTTGCTGCAAACGGCAAAGCAATGGCTCCAGGCGATGGATGCGCAGGGGCTGGGAAATCAGGAACAAATCCACGTCTATTTCGTCCAAAACGGCATGGCAAGCGATATTGCCCAGATTCTCGGCGAGGTGCTGGGGATCAGCAGCGGGGCCCAGGCTCAGGGACAGAAGATCGTGCCCTCGGGCACCTCGACCCAAAGCGCCTTCGGGAGCAGCGCCTTTGGCGGCACCGGAAGCAGCCCCTTCGGCGGGGGAGCCGGCGGCTCGATGGGCGGTGCTTTGGGGTCGGGCACTGCCGGCACGTCCAAATCCGGCACGACTGCGCCGACGATCGGGGCGACCGCCAAAGGAAAGCCGCCCGGCTTTTCCGGCGAGGTGAGGATAATTGCAGACAATGTCAACAACGCGATAGTCATCCAGGCAAACCCGGCGGATTACACGAGGTTGATGGGGACGATAAAGAAACTCGACATCGTCCCGCGCTCGGTGATGATCGAGGTGATGATAGCCGAAGTGCAACTCACCAAGCAGTTCCAGTTCGGGCTGCAGTATTACTTCCAGACCCATCCCGCGACCAATACCGGTCTTGGCGTCTCCTTCGGCGGTCTTTCCAATCAGGCGACCACCAGCGGCACCACCACCACAACGACGACCGCCTCGGGTGCATTTCCCATAAACCTTGGCGCGGTGGCAGGCTCCGGGATAGCCCTGGACTGGGTGGCCAACGCTCAGAACCTCGCGGTACTCTTGAGTGCTCTATCGTCCAAGACCAAGGTTTCGGTTCTTTCCACCCCCACTCTGCTTGCAACCGACAACCAGGAAGCCACCCTTACGGTGGGCGGCGAGCAGCCCGTGCCGACCGGTTCGGTTACGGGCTACACGACCGGCTCTTCGGTTATCAGCACGATCGATTACGCCCAAACCGGCGTCATCCTGGACTTGACTCCCCACATAAACGCCGGAGGGCTCATACGGATCGATCTCGATTCGACGGTTCGCCGCGTCAATCCAACTTCGGTGACGGTAGGCAACGGCAATATCGCCCCAACCTTCACCGAAAGGCACATAAGATCTTCCATCCTTGCCGAAAACGGCCACACGGTGGTGATCGGAGGAATCATCGATTCGGCGGGAAGCAAGGGGAAGAGCGGAATCCCCTGGCTCGAAAACATTCCTTTGCTCTCGCCGCTCTTTGCAGCCGATACTTCCAACCTGGACCGCACCGAACTGCTGATCGCCATTACCCCCCACGAAGTGGAAAGATCTGGCGGCCAGGCACCCACGGAGCTGCTCGAAAAATTGAGAAGGTTGCGAAATGAGGTGGGATATTAAAGGCGTAGGTGAATGGGAAAAGAACCGGTGAATGGGTGAATGGGAAAAGAGCGGATGGATAGGTGAAAACTCGGTTTATGGAGGTTGGCTATTTTCCGCTGTTGAGTCGCTACGTTGGTTCACTTCTACACGGCTTCTCTTAGCCTGGATGAGTTTGGTGAGCATGGAGCCTACCTTTTCGCATTCCAACTGTGACCAGTTCGCCAAGCGAGCCTTTGGCGAAGTGGAGGAAACGGAGAAACTCCGGATCTGAATGTCTTTCGTATCCCTCGGATATGTTGCTTGCTACTGAGACGGCAGCCCGCTGCATCTGATCTTTCAAACCAAAATCGAACGGGAAATCTTTCCCGCGAAAGTCGCTCTATAGATATCGACAGCCAGCGCCTTGGCCTCCTGCCAAACCCTCAGTTCCTTGAAGCTCTGGTACCCCACCCCAGTCCCCCTTATGCGCTATTCCGTTGCTTTTTTCCCATTCACCAATTCACCGACTCCCCCAAGCTTTTTCCTATTCACCCGCACTTATTTTTTTCGTACCAGTTCGAAAAGGGTTCTTACGCCGAAACCGGTTGCGCCCTTGGGGGTAAAGCCCGTGTCTTTATCCGTCCAGGCGGTGCCGGCGATGTCCAGGTGGGCCCAGGGGATCTGGTCGGGTACGAACTGTTTGAGAAACATCCCTGCGCAAATGGCCCCGGCGGGGCGGCCGGCGACGTTTTTCATATCGGCCACCTCGCTTTTGAGGCCCTCGAAGTAGAAGTCAAAAAGCGGCAGCGGCCAGAATCTTTCCCCGACCGAGGTGCCGATCTTGCGGATGGCCTCGGGAAGGGCCTCGGGGTTGCCCATGACGGCCGCGACGTCTCTACCCAGGGCGATGATGCTGGAACCGGTAAGTGTGGCGATATCCACCATGAGTGCAGGTTTGAAGCGTTCGGCCGCGTAAGCCAGCGCATCGCACAAAATGAGTCTGCCTTCGGCGTCGGTGCTGATGACCTCGACGGTGCGGCCCGAATAGGAGCGAAGGACGTCTCCGGGTTTATACGCCTTGCCGCCGGGCATATTTTCGGTGCAGGGCAGAATGCCGACCACTCTTCTGGAAAGGCCGGCCGCACCGATGGCTTCGAAGGTGCCCAGAACGGCAGCGGCTCCCGCCATGTCCTGCTTCATATCCTCCATCTTCTCCGCGGGTTTTAGAGAAATGCCGCCGCTGTCGAATGTGATCCCCTTGCCGATAAAGACGAGGGGAGCATCGTTTTGGGTTCCGGCCGGGGCATGTTCGAGCACGATAAGACGGGCCGGCTCGGAGCTTCCCGCGGCGACTGCGGCGAAGGCGCCCATGCCCATGGATCTTACAGCGTCGAGATCGAATATCTCGATGGAGAAGCCGAACCTCGCGGCGATTTCGGATGCGGCTTGAGCCAGGAATGGAGGCGTCACGCGGTTGGCGGGAGAGATGGTGAGATCGCGCGCCAGTTCGATGCCGGCCACTTCGCACTGCGCAAGAGCCGCAATTTCACGAAGGGAAGTTTCAGGGGGCTTTTCGCAAAGAAGCGCTAACGATTCGGGGCACCCCGGGACGGTCGTGTTTTTGGTCTTTAATTCATTGAACTGATGGAGGCCTGCCATGGCGCCGACCAGGGCCTCGCGCAAAAGTACCTCGAGGGAGGGCGGCGTGTTTTGGGCCGCACAGGGAAAGCCTTCGAGCGCTTCCACGGCAATTGCGGGTCGGAGAATGCCCAGTTCGAAACACTTTCTGAGAGCAAACGCCGAAGCATTTCGTAACCTTTCGGTTTCGAAGCGGTCGACGGGGCCAAGGCCCGCCAGGATGACCCGGGGCGTCGGTCCGACTCCTGCGGGTGCATAGAGTACGGTCACTTCCGAGGGCTTGCCCTTGAAATCGCTAAGAGCCGGCGAATCGGCGAGCCATTTCCCGGAGTTTTTAACGAATTTCCCCAACGCGGGAAGGAGTTCGCCGGGCTTTTCGAAGGTGAAGAAAATGAGGGCATCGGCTTGCCACTCGGAAGCAGGGGCGGTTTTCCATTCGATCTGCATGTGAGTCCTCGAATTGCTAAAGTTTTCAGTCTATTACAAATAATATTGGAGAAAGCCGTTGACAAAAGAAAAGCATGGGTGAATAGGTAGTGTCAAGCTGGAAACCGAAATTGGGGTGTAAAACTTTTACAGTACACTACTATGCATTAATGGGAGAAGGGTAAATGGCACAACGAGTGATCAATTTCAATCCGGGACCGTCGGCGCTGCCTCTTTCGGTTTTGGAGCAGGCAAAGGCGGAGTTGCTGGATTTTCAAGGGACCGGGATGTCCGTATTGGAGACGAGCCACCGCTCCAAGAGTTTCGAAGCGGTGCTGGACAGCGCTATCCAGCGTACCCGGCGGCTGCTGGGTCTCGATGAAAGCTACCACGTGCTGTTCCTCCAGGGGGGCGCGAGCATGCAATTCGCCATGGTCCCGATGAACCTTGCCGCCGGAAAACCGGTCGATTACGTCGACACCGGCACATGGTCGACCAAGGCGATCAAGGAAGCCCGCATCTGCGGAAAAGAGACGCGGGTGGTGGCAAGCTCCGAAGACCAGCAGTTTACCTACATCCCCGAGAAGGTACCGGTCAACTCCGATGCGGCCTATCTGCACATCACCTCCAACAACACGATCCGGGGCACCCAGTGGAGAAGCTTTCCCGAGGCGGGGGCGGTCCCTCTCGTATGCGATATGTCTTCGGACATCTTTAGCCGCAGGTTCGATCCGCGTCCCTTCGGCCTGATTTATGCCGGAGCGCAGAAAAATGCAGGCCCCGCGGGAGTGACGCTGGTAATCATCCGCGAAGACATGCTGCAACGGGTGCCAAAAGAGCTTCCAACGATGCTCAAATACTCCATCTATGCCGACAACCGGTCGCTTTACAACACCCCGCCGTGCTTTTCGATCTACATCTGCGAACTGGTGCTCAAGTGGATCGAAGAAACCGTCGGGGGGCTTGACCGGATGGAGAAGATCAACGAGGAAAAGGCCGCGATTCTCTACGATTATATCGATTCCCAGGACTTCTACAGGGGAACCGCAAGGCGCGATTCCCGCTCCCGTATGAATGTCACTTTTCTGTTGCCCGAAGCCGGACTGGAAAAGGACTTCCTCGCGGGCGCAACCGATGCCGGCCTCGTCGGACTGAAAGGCCACCGCTCGGTCGGGGGCCTTAGAGCCTCGATTTACAATGCGACCACCCTGGAAGGGGTGAAGTCTCTTGTCGATTACATGAAGCATTTCGCAAAACGCTAGTGGCGGCGGGCGGCTGGCGCCGCTTCCGGATTGTCTGGCCGTTGAGCGCAACTGCCCGTGGCGGCGGGGGCATACGGATGATTTCAAACCCCAAGTCCCGCTTTGTAAAAGGGGACTTGGGGGGATTATGCAAATACATCGACTGGGATACTCTTTTTAAATCCCCCGGCCCCCCTTTGCATAAAGGGGGGCGATCCGGTCTTGCCCGTGGATTACAGGAGATTTCCGGACGTAGACTGGCCGTCTCTGTTAAGTTCAATTCCCGAATCCATCCATCGAACCTTCCTCAGCCTGTTGCCCATCTCCTAAATTCTTCCCCGAGTGTAAACCCTTCATGGATCGCATTATAAAGTTTGCGGGGGATCTTGGCGTCGCCGATCGCGTAGAGTTCATCGCAGGAATACTCGAGTTTGCCTGACAGGTTCTGGGGAGACTTTGGCGTGCCGGCCAGGGACGATCGAGTCCGCTGAGAAAGCCCTCGCGCGCATT
>JAKAJS010000104.1 GCA_021813685.1 Deltaproteobacteria bacterium
AGCCCAAAGCAGGAACAAAACTCAGCCACCTCGCAGGCCAGGGCTTTCAACCCGGCCTCGTCGCCCACGATTCCAAGCGCCCGATGCAGAAAGCCTCCGATCGTTTCCATGTGCTCGGGGCCCATGCCGCGCGTGGTAAGCGCCGGAGTCCCGATCCTTATCCCGCTCGTCACATTGGCATTGCGCTCATCGTAGGGAATGGAATTTTTGTTGACGGTAATGCCCGCCATGTCCAAGGTTTCCTCGGCGACCTTTCCGGTAAGCCCGCGCGGACCCAGATCGACCAGCATGAGGTGATTGTCCGTACCGCCGGAGACCAGCCGATAGCCAAACCCGCTCAACACCTCGGCAAGCCGCCTGCTGTTGGCGATGACACGCTCCTGGTAGAGCCGAAACCCGGGCTTTAGCGCTTCCTGAAAGGCAACCGCCTTGGCGGCGATGACATGCATGAGCGGTCCGCCCTGGATCCCGGGAAATATCTGGCTGTCGAGCATCTTGGCGTGCGTCGCGTGCGACAGGATCAACCCTCCCCGGGGTCCTCGAAGCGTCTTGTGCGTGGTCGAAGTCACAAAATCGGCAAAGGGCACGGGGTTCGGATGCAGGCCCGTTCCCACAAGGCCCGCTATGTGGGCCATGTCCACCATGAGATAGGCGCCCGCACGTTTTGCTATCCCGGCAAACCGCTCAAAATCGATGATCCTGGGATAGGCGCTCGCCCCCGCTATGATCAGCTTCGGCCGTTCCTTCAGAGCCGTTTGCTCCACCTGGTCGTAGTCGATCTGCTCCGTGTCGCGCCTTACTCCATAGGAGACGACCCGGAAGAGCCTGCCCGAAAAACTCACAGGGCTTCCGTGCGTGAGATGGCCTCCCTGCCGCAAATCCATTCCCAAAATGGTATCGCCGGGTTGCAGTGCCGCAAACAGCACGGCCATATTCGCCTGAGAGCCCGAATGGGGCTGAACGTTTACATAGTCGGCGCAAAACAGCTTTCCGGCACGCTCCTGGGCAAGTCTTTCAGCAACGTCGACGAATTCGCACCCGCCGTAATATCTCCGGCCCGGGTAGCCTTCCGCGTACTTGTTGGTAAGAACCGATCCCTGAGCCTCCCGCACCGCCCGGCTCACAAAATTTTCCGATGCTATCAATTCCAGGCGGCCCCGCTGCCGCTTCTCCTCTTCCTCGATGACTTGTGCTATCTCAGGGTCGATCTGCTGCAAATAGGACATTGTTTTTCCTTCTGAAGTATAACGCTCGCCAATGCGTCTCCGGCCGCAGGCTCTGCCGTCCAGGATATGCGGAAATGAAGTGGTAACTTTCAACTATACTTCATCCGGCTCCTTTTGGCCATACTTTCCACCAGCCATTTGCATGTTCCCTTTCTTCCCGAAATGAGCTACCTTCGAAAAAAAATTCAGGAGAGGCCCGAGAGGTCCCCGAAACCCGTTCTCCCATTTCCAAACGAGCCTTAGCGGAAAAAGTGCGGTGAAAGAATTCGATTTCAGCTACCAGCTGCGGATGAGCGCCAGGAGAAAAACCCTATCCATAACCGTCCATCCCGACAATCGCGTCATCGTGCACGCTCCGGCGACTTGTCCCAAGCAAAGCATAGCCCGATTCATCGAACAAAAATCCGACTGGGTCCGCAAAACTTTCGAAGCCAATCTGCTGAAGCGTCGCCAGGTCGTGGAAAGAAAGTTTAAAACCGGAGACACGCTGCCGTACCTCGGAAAGGACCACACCCTGCAGGTCGAACAGGGACATTTCCCCGAAGTCGTTTGTGAAAATGGCCGTATCTGCGTGCGACTTCCCGCCCGAAACGCTCCCCCCGGCCCTTCGGAGATAAAAGAAAGGCTAAAGGCTTGGTATGTCTCCTGCGCCCTTTCCGTAATCAGGGAAAAGACCGCGCTCTATGCCGCCCGGATCGGCGTAACACCCGCGAGGGTCACGATCAAATCGCTCACCTCACGATGGGGTAGCTGCTCGGTTTCCGGGCGAATCAGCCTTGCCTGGAACATCATCATGGCCCCTGAGGCGATCGTCGATTACCTCATAGTCCATGAACTGTGCCACCTCGTTCACCACAACCACTCGGAGCAATACTGGGCGCTTGTCGCCTCCATTCTCCCGGACCACAGGCAAAGAAGAAAATGGCTCAGGGAAAACGCGGGACTACTGTGGCTGTAGGGGGGAGAGATAAAGAGCACTCAGCATACACTGGGATGAACATCGTTTCATCAATGATCAGCCGAAACCGCAGAGCATTGTCGGTCCGATCCAGATCGGCCACAGCTCTTATGAATCCAAACGACTCGACGACAGCTTGAGCTTCCCGTATGAGGTCGTCAAGCATCCAGGCTCTCTCCCAGCAACTCCTTTAGACCTCGTCTCATGCTGTCTATCCCGTCGATAGCCATCTCCCACTCATCGGAATCCGATTCGACTTCCCATGTGAACCCCCGGGCATTGACAACCTGACTCCGCTCGAACGCATCGAACGTCATCCCATACTTTTTTCTGAAAAGCCTGTCAGTGTGCTCGTATCGAGTCAATCGTCGCCGGTACTCGGATTCCAACACGTCGCGAATCTTTCCCTCAGTCCCTGCGCCGCTAAGGCCAAGATACTTGAAGTGTTTGACAATCTTTTCCGAAATAGCTTCCATGCCTCACTCCATTTTTGTACGCCCAGCTAAATATTACCTGATCATCGAGTGATTCAAAGCCCCCTGCCGACAACGTCGTGACATTCGGCAGGCTTTCCGGATCTAAACTACCAAGCTCTCCGCCCCCCCGGCGCCGGGTTCTAAAGTATAGCCGGCTTCGCCCAAAACTGTCTCCAGTTCGCGGATATGGGCGAAATTGCGCATCTCGATTTCAAGCTCGACGCGGCTCTGGCGAACATGCAGGTCGGCGCCTCCCCGGTAGTGATAAATCTGCAGGACATTGGCCCCCGCCTGTGCAACGATCGTAAGGAGCCTGGCAAGAGCGCCCGGCTCATCATCGAGCTTGACGCCAAACCGCATGATGCGCCCGTTCCAGGAAAGCCCCTTGCGGATGACCCTGTCGAGAAGCGATATATCGATGTTTCCCCCGCTCACGACCAGCACCACCTTCGCCCCGGGCGGCGCTTCGATCTGCCCGGTAAGAAGAGCCGCCGCGCTCACAGCGCCCGCACCTTCGGCAAGCACTTTTTTGCTCTCGAGAAGCGTGATCACGGCCTCTGCGATCCGATCCTCGCTCACCAGCACGATTCGATCGACTTCCTTTTGCATTATCTCGAAAGGAATCGCGCCGATCTGCTTGACGGTTATGCCGTCGGCGATGGAGGCTAGAGCTTCCACCTGCGTTCTTTGGCCGGCTTCCAGTGCCTTGAGAGCGGAAGGGCAGGTATCTGCCTGAACCCCCGTTATGTGGACCCGGGGGGTTGCGGCGTGCGCCCCGAGGCAAATTCCGGCTATGAGCCCCCCTCCGCCCACCGGAACAGCTATCACATCCGCATCCGGCAGATCCTCCATGATTTCGAGCCCGATGGTTCCCTGGCCGGCTATGATGGCGGGGTCGTCGTAGGGATGGATGAAGACCATGCCCTCTTTGGCCAGCTCCAACGCCCTGGAGATCGAGTCGGAAATACTTTGCCCCTCCAGGATGAGCTTTCCGCCGTATCCGCGAGTCGCCTCCTGCTTGGAGATCGAGGCCCATTCGGGCATTATGATTGTGGAGGCAAGCCCGGCCCGTTTCGCCGCAAGGGCTACACCCTGAGCATGATTTCCTGCCGAGGCCGCAACGACTCCCCGGCCCCCGATCCGGTCGAACTCGCCCAGGATTTTACAGGTTGCGCCGCGAATCTTGAAAGAACCGGTTACCTGAAGATTTTCGAGCTTGAGATACACTTCGAAGCCCGAAAGTTTGCTGAAAGCAGGCGAATAGACAAGAGGCGTCCGGATAACATGCCCCTTGAGAAGTGAGGCGGCCCTTTGCACGTCGGCGGCCGAAACCATTGTTTCCATTTTTCATCCCCCCGGGAGAAACTACAAAACGCCCCGCACCTCCCGCTCCTCACGGGACGGTATGCTTGGGCAGGATAAATACAAAATCCGATCCATTTTCTCCCGGTTCATACCACATGTCGCCTTCGTGTTTGCGCACAATTTCCCGGATGAGATACAAACCCATACCGAAGCCATCCTTTTTCTCCGCCCCGTCATCGATATGGGAGAACTTGGTAAAGAGCCTGTCCCTGTATTCTTCGGGAATCGGTCGGCCGCTGTTGTAGACGTTGAGTCGGTAGAATGAGCCGTGATCTTCGAAACCGAAAGCGATCGTGCAGCCCTTTCCACCATATTTTATGGCATTTTTGAACAGATTTCTGAAAACCGGCTTGAGCCACAGCATCTCGGACAAAATGGGGATGGTCCCGCCGGGAATGGCACCCAGGCGGTTATCGATCGCAATGCCCAGCTCTTCTATTTCGTTGGACATCTCATCGAGCACCGGGTCTATGATGTCCTGTCGAAGATCGATGAATTGCCTCTTATTAACCGGCTCCCCCTCGATGGAATGAGCGCTCCCGAGGCACTCCTCGGCAATCGAGATGAGGTTTCGCACCCGCCCCATCAGGTCGGAGACCGTATTCCACACCGATTCGTCCATGCGTCCGAAAGAACCCCGCAGGAGCAGTTTCAGCGTGGCAGCAATGGAGACAAGAGGCCCCCGAATGTCGTGGGACATGATCATCAGCATGTCGAGCACGTGCCGATTGAGGTCCCTTATGCTCCGCTCGGACTCGGAGAGCTCACGGTTCTTTTTTTCCACCTCCAGGTAGGCCCCCTGGAGCTCCTTGAACCGGGTAATGTCCCGTAGAACGCCCTCCCAGGAAATCGAACCGTTTTCTTCAAAGGCAAGAGTCGCCGTAATGGCGGCGATGAAAACCGTCCCATCCTTTTTCCTGAGCTCGGCCTCGAATTCTTTTACAAACCCCTCGGCCTCAAGCCGCCGTTGAAACTCGCTGCCCACATTCGGGTCGCAAAACAGCGTACCCACACTTTCCAGATCGAGCAACTCCTGCTTGCAGCCATAGCCAAACAGTTCCACCCCTGCCTGGTTCACCTCGAGCATCTTCCCGCATCCGTTCGAAACCAGACGCGGGTCCCCCGCGGTATCGAAAAAGCGCTTATACATAGCTGGGACACTTTGAACTGGAAACCAAAGAGATCCTCCCACCCGGTTCAGTCAGACAACCCGAATCCCAACTCGCCTTCGGCATCCAACCCCAGGACGTCGGGTGCAAAGCTGTATTGATCTTCCGCCCGGTTTCCAAACCGTAGCGACTGCAGGATGCTGCTGGCCTTTTCCTCGACTTCCTGGATCGTTTGCACAATCGCCCTCGAGGATTTGAGCACGCGCAACATCTGCTCCTTGTGGGAAACCGGCAGGATCGGCTCTTCGACCAGCCGGATCACTTCGTCCAATTGCAACAGATTGCCCGAGGTTATCTGCACATAAGCAAGTTTTGACCACCTGGCCAGCAACTCCGAAGGCAACCCGTCGATACCGGAGGAAGGATCATAGCTCATTCCCGTAGATAACGAGCTTTCAAGCCGACTCAGCAGGGACTCTATTTCCCCTCTATCCCAAATAACGGTCGCCGAAAGAAGCTTTTTCCACTTGGGATAGATCTTGTTTTTCATCCACTCCCGCTCCTGAAAAGGAGGCAGGTACAGCGTCGCCAGTTCCTTTTGTTCGGCGAGCAGTTTTTTCCCCAGATCGAACAACTCGCCTGGAAAAGGCAACTGTTGGACCCCTTCTCCCAACAAACCGCTCAACGTCTCCAGAAGCGGTTCCTTCCACTCCATCTCGGGACGATGCTCCCGTAGCAGCCTCTCCCATCTTTCCCGCAGAATGCCAATCTGCGCGTTTATCCCCGAGAAGACAAAACCCAGTTTCACCAGTGTGTTTCGAAGCTCATGGGCCAGGATCTCGCAGCTCTGGAGCCTTTGACGGGCCAGTTCCTTACTCGCATAGTAGAGCTTTTCCCGAAACCAGAGCGAGAGCAACTCGGAGCCAAGGCTACGCGCCAGATTGCGCACGATCACCGTCGAACGGTCCCCGGCGCTGAGAGACCCCGGCCGAAAGTGGATCTTCACAACCGCACTCACCACATGCTCACTGTCCCGCCAGATGGGCTTACCCTGCCAGTCGACCGGGTACTCGATTTTCGGCGAATTGCCGTAGAGATTTTTTTTGCGGATTAACACCGGCTCCATGTGGAATTCGTCCTCGGGCACCCCGGAAATCTGTTTGCGAACGCTTCGCGGATCTTCCGCGGGGTTATCGGCGGTCCAGCTCGTCTGCCTTTCCACGCACCATCCCATCGCTTCCAAAGGCCGTCCGGGCTGGTCCCTGTACATCTCCCATTTCTTTCCGGGGGGATTGTATTCCGAAATCGCGGGCAAACCCCACTCGAGCTCATCGGTGCCCGGTTTTCTATATCCTGATAAAACGCGTACAGCAGTCAGTTCGGGCATGAGGCCGATCTTGTAAATCGTACCCTTGGTGGCGTTGTCAAGACACAAAAGGATTGTCCTGATCATGGTTTTGCACGTTGCAACGAGGAGGGCGTCTGTATTTGCCATGTTCATTCCGGGAACAGGTCGAAGGTGACCCGAAAGCGTAATAGATCGGGCTTGCAACAGGCGGTGCATCGCTATGAATACTAAGCCACGACAAGCCCCTTATCAAGGTATATCGTCATTCTATCGGATTTCCTTCAGAATTTTTATGCGGCCGGGGCCGCTGCCCGATGGCCAAGCCTGCATTCACTGCCATTCGCGATTCCGATGAGACTTTCTGCTGTGCGTTTTGCAGCGGGGGGCTGGGGGCGCTGCCCCGGATAAGAATAGTCTTTGCTGCTACATGTCGCAGGCCCCCCTTTACACAGGGGGATTCCACAGGAGCATACCGCTGATTTATTGGCAAAATTCCCCCACGCCCTTTTTCAAAGGGGGGCGTGGGGTCACCTTTCCGGATGGACAAGAATCAATATTCGTATTCGTCTTCCCGGTAGCTGCTGCCGTTCCAGTAGTCCCTGCGAGTCTCTACCCTCTGGGAGTAGTGAGAGGACGGATAATAGTAGTAGGAAACCGTCGAGCGGCGCTCCACCACGACCGGAGCGCGCGAAACGACCACAGGCGCGGTGTGTTGTTCGACTACCACCGGGTGTTCGACTACAACCGGGGGAGACACCGGCTCGCTCACGACTGGCGCCGCAGGGACGGCTTCCACGACCGGCGGTGCCGCCGGGGCGACTTCCACAGCTGCAGGCGCCTCGTAGGTTGGAGGCGGAGGCGCTACATAACCGGGCCCCAGATCAACCCCGACGCCGAAGCTGACACCGGCCGCCCGGGCGGCCGTCGAAATGCCGCAAAGACAGAGCCCCGAAATCAAGAAAAACAGTAAGGCATAACGACAAGATTTTTTCTTTGACACGATAATCCTCCTCTTGCTCATAAAACCAGTACGGATCGGTTCTCTTTCTGTTTACACCGGCCCCGTTACAGGACCATTCGTTCATGACGAACCCTTGAGCAAAGGGCATGCCACGGGTTTACAACCCGGGCGCCACCCACTTTCATCGTGATTCCGGATACATATCCGCACACTCATTTCTTCCGCAATTTTTCTCGAACCGGTGCCGCCTCCTGCACCTCCTGCAGGATGAAATTTTGCCGCGCCAATTGAATTTTCACGATATTTCGACGCTATTCCGGTACCGGTCGTAGTCGGGAAAATGAGGCGGCAGGCATGCTTCCTCCTGACCTTTTTTTCATCGGCTGCCTGATCGCCGGAAAATCGGCTTCGGTAACGCTGGTTGTGCCCCTCATGTCCATCACGAACCGTCGTAATCGGCGGAGTCACCATGCTGGTCACCCCGGGAAAGGGGGCGGGGGCTTTTTATTTCCCTTGGACCGTCGCCAAGACACATGAACGTTATAAGGGCTTTGAGCTTGGAAATCGGGCCGCCCTGCGAACGCGGACATGGAGGCGGCCCCGGCGGGTGGGTATTTCTATTCGAGACTGAAGTCCGGCTGGGAGAAACTTATGTTCCAGACCTTGCCGGATGGAAAAAAGAAAGGTTTCCCGCCCGCACAGAGACCAACTGGATTTCGGTAGCGCCCGATCGGGTCTGTGAAGTCCTCTCTCCAAGCACTGCACTGCGCGATCGGACGAGAAAAAAGGAACTCTATGCACAGGCTCGTGTCGGCCATCTTTGGCTGATCGATCCTCATAATCCGACCGTGGAAGTCTATCGGCTCGGTTCCGACGCCTTCGAGCCCGCGGGTGTTTACGGGGGGAAGGCCAAATGCCGCCTGGAGCCCTTTCCAGAAATTGAAATCGACCTCGAAAGCTTCTGGCTGGACGGTTGAATTAAAAATTAGGAATCAGGAATCTATGGAATGAGGAACACTCAATTTTTCATTCCCAATTCCTGATTCCTAATTCCGATTCTTCACAGCAGTCCCATTTTACCAAGTTCTTCCAACAGCTTTGCTTTATCGATGGGCTTGAACAGGTAGGCGTCGCACAGGCTGTGATGCGCGGCCAGAATGTTTCTCATATCGTTTAGGGCCGTGGTCATTATGATTTTGGCCCCGTAGGTGGAAAAGACCCCCCTCGCCTCTTCCTGTTCGCGGATGAGTCGCAGCGCCTCCTGCCCATCCATCTCCGGCATCATGATATCGAGGCAGATCAGGTCGTAGGGCTCGCCTTCCTCCTGCGCGAGTTTGGCTGCGCTCACAGCCTCCCGGCCGTTTACCGCGATATGAACAGAGCCATATTGGTTCAAAATTTCCTGCAGCAAAACCCGGCTCGTAAAATCATCTTCGACAATCAGAGTCTTCATCCGTGTTCACCTTTCTTTCCCCTTTGGAAGCCTGTATGGCTTTTTTCAAGGCGCCGAACCTGGTCTTCAACCCGGCCATCATCGTTGCGGCAGCGCCAAGGTCGTCGGTGCTTAAGGATCTTTCCATCTCCATGGCCCACACCCGCAGTTTTTCTCCCCCGACATTTGCACACGCACTCTTGATGGAGTGTGCCTGGAGCTCCGCGCCCCGACAGTCTCCCGATTCGATATACTGTTTCAAGGTCCGGATCTGCCCGGGAAGATCGAGCAGGAAGGCGTCCAGAACTTTTTTTTCCAGCTCTGCATCCCCCATCAGGCGTTTGAGCATCCCCTCCCGGGCCCAGACGGGAAGCTCCCCCGTTCCGTTTCCGTCCCGGCCTTTGTCCTCCCTCCCTCTGTGCGTGCGACGCCCTTTTGAAAGCCATTTTTGCAGAACGCCGGCCAATTTCGGCAGCGCCACCGGTTTGGTCACATAGTCATTCATACCCGCCTTCAGGCATTCGCCGCAATCCCCCTGAACGGCTCGGGCTGTGAGGGCAATTATGGGAACGCTTCGCACATCGGATTGCAGGTCTCGAATTCTGCGCGTAGCCTCCAACCCGTCCATGACCGGCATCTGAACGTCCATCAAAACGATATCGTAGGGGGTCGCCTCGAGCGCTTCGAGTGCTTCAACGCCATTTGCAACCGTATCCGCTTTGATTCCAAGCTTCTCCAGCATGCCCAGGGAAACCTGCTGGTTGGTAAAGTTATCTTCTGCAAGCAGAACGTGCACCTTTCTATCGGCGAACAGGCCGGCAAGCCGATCCGGCGGCAAAACAGGCGAAACCGTTTCCCTCCGGGCGCTGCCGGTCTGTTTGCCCAAAGGGATTGTGAAATAGAACTGCGTTCCGCACCCGCACTCACTCTTGACCCCGATTTTACCTCCCATCAGCTCGACCAGCTGCTTCACGATGGAAAGACCCAAACCCGTTCCGCCATACTCCCTCGTTGTGGAAGCATCCACCTGGCTGAACTTTTCAAACAGCAAAGATCTTTTTTCCTCGGGAATCCCAATCCCCGTATCCCGTACAACAAAGCGCAAAATGGCTGTCTCTGCGGTCTCGGAGATCAGCGAAACGAGGATCTCCACTTTGCCGGAGGGGGTAAATTTTATTCCATTTCCCACCAGATTGGTAAGAATCTGGCCTAAACGCCCCGGATCCCCGCGTAAAAGAGGTGGAATGCGGGGGTCGAGCGTGCAAAGCAATGCGAGGCCCTTCTTGTGTGCCGCCACGGCCATGAAATCGCTGAAATCCGCCAACAAAGCCGACAGATCGAAATCGGCCACCTCAAGATCGAGCTTGCGCGCCTCGATCTTTGAGAAATCAAGAATATTGTTGATCAGCCCGAGCAGGGTCTCACCGCTTGCGCGCAGCATTTCGGTATAGCGCCGTTGTTTCTCATTTAGTTCGGTATCCAGCAGCAGGCCCGTCATACCAATAATGCCGTTTAGGGGCGTGCGAATTTCGTGACTCATGTTGGCCAGAAACTCGCTTTTGGCCTGACTGGCCATTTGTGCCTGAGAAGCCATCTCTTTGGCGACCCGGGTCTGCATTTCCAGTTCGCGGTTTATCTCGCCGAGCTTCTTTTCCGCCTGCTTGCGCTCCGTAATGTCGCGCAGAAGACCGACCGCGTGCCATCCGTCCATATAGAAGGAGGAAAGCGATAGTTCAACGGGTATCTCCCCCCCATCCTTGCGGCAGGCCTCGAACTCGAGCGTTTTTCCGATCGCCTCCCCCTCCCCCGATTCCACGAATTTGGGCCAGGCAGTCTCATAGGCAGCCTGGTAGCGCTGCGGCACTATGAACCCATGCAGATTCCGGCCTGTCGTTTCCTCTTTCGCATACCCCAAGATTCTTTCGGCAGCCGGATTCCAATAGCTGATAACGCCTCCCGGGTCGACCATTACAATGGCATCGCGGACCGATTCGGTAATCGCGCGATTTCTGTTTAAAGTCAACTGCAGAGCGGCAGTGGCTTTCTGAAGTTCGCTCAGTGTTTTTCGTTCCCGCCTGATTCGTTCGATCTTAGCTTTCAATTCGGCGAGGACGAAAGGTTTTCCAATGAAATCGGATGCTTCTACTGCAACGATATCATTATAGGTATAATCCTTCGTATTCCCGGTCATTAAAATGGTATCGATCCCGGTATGGCTCTCGCCTATTTTGCGGACAAGCTCCAGACCGTTCATCCCGGGCATGGTGATGTCGGAAATCACCAGGTTGAAATTGTCTTCCTGCAACATCTCCAGAGCGCTCAGAGGGTCGTTCGTACTCGTGCACTCGTAGCCTGCGCTGCGCAGAAATCGTATCACCAGCCTGGACAATGATTCCTCATCGTCTACGACTAAAATTTTTGTCTTTTCGGATCCCATCTGTTTGTAAACGTCTCTTTTCCAGTCAGGTCGGATTGGCGGAATTCCTCACCTAGATATTTCGGCAAGGTTTCGGTTTTTCCGGATAGTGAAAAAATAGTGAGGGAGTAGTTATAGATATTCACCAGAGCGAGTCGCCCTGACGTCTAATGTCCACTTGCCCCTCCCCCCCGAGTACGCTATGTATGCCCCTTGCGAAAAGTCTCTCCGTCGAATGCGAGGTTACGAATGGGTACGGCAACTCCGGGAGTAAACGCACGGAATGCATCCAGATGGATGGTTCTGGGGGCGGTCATGACGGGGGTGATCATGGGGCCCATAGACGGCAGTATCGTCAATGTGGTTCTTCCCTCCATCGCCTCATACTTCCAGACCGATTACGCGGTGGCCCAGTGGGTGCCAACCATTTATCTTCTGGCTATCTGCTCTTTCATCCTGGTCTATGGGCGCCTGGGAGACATGTTTGGATACAGGAAGATATTTCTCACAGGGCTGGCCTGTTTTTCCGCCGCCTCCCTTCTGTGCGGGTTATCGCGCAGCATTTGGATGCTGATCGCGTTCCGGACCCTTCAGGGGCTGGCCGTCGGGATGCAGATGGCCCTCGGGTTGGCGATCGTCACCTCTGTCTTCGCCCCCGGGGAACGGGGCAAGGCCATCGGGATCTACGCAACAGCCATTGCCCTCGGACTCATGATGGGGCCGGTGCTCGGAGGGATAATCGCTCAATATTCGAACTGGCGGTTTGTCTTTCTGATAAATATGCCCATCGGCTGCGTTTCATTTTTCTGGGGTTACCGGGTCATTCCGGCCCAAAAAACGAAACCGGGACAACGGCTCGACTTTTTGGGGGCGCTTCTGGCTTTCGTTTTTCTTTTCAGCCTTCTGCTTTATGCCAACCGTGGCGAACAGTGGGGGTGGTTTTCCGTATGGGGTATTCTTTTGCTGCTGAGCTCCGTAGTGTTCGGCGCACTTTTCTTTCTCGTGGAGCAAAAGGCGGCACAGCCCATGCTCAATCTTGCGATTTTTTCAAACCGCCGCTTCAGTTTCGCCTGCCTCAGCTCCCTGTTGAACTTCATGGCCGTCTATTCGGTTGTCTTTCTGACCCCCTGGTATCTTGCCGACGCCCTGCACCGCCCGGTGTTCCGGATCGGCATGGACATGATGGCCTTTGCACTGCTCACCTTTTTCGTAGGCCCTGTGAGCGGGAGCCTCTCCGACCGGATCGGATCGCGCGGACTGGCTTTTTGTGGAATGGTGCTCCTCGCTTCCGGCCTGATCCTTCTCAGCTCGATGGGGCCTGCCCCCGGAGATCTGGCCGTAGCCTGGCGGCTTGCGGTATGCGGCATGGGGGCGGGCATGTTTCAGAGTCCGATAAACAGCGCCGCTATGGGCAGCGCGCCCCCGCGGTTCCGGGGCATTGCCTCGAGCATACTGGCTGTTGCGCGAAACACCGGGATGGCATTCGGCATCGCCATAGCCGGCGCGATCATGTACGGCCTCGCCCCCTTTACGACCAGAGGGCATATCGGTCCCTTCACGCCAGCGGAGCTGCATGCTTTTCTGCACGGCATGCACTGGGCCTATGTAGCCGGCGCAGCCCTGGCGCTTTTTGCCGCCTCGGCCGCCTTGTGCGTCACACCGGAAAAAGCGAACTCACTGCAATCGGCTCCTACGGATTGACAATACCCAAGTTGTCTTTACCCTATGCGAAGAAAGTACACGAACATGGGATAACCCTCTGACGGGAACGCCATGAACCCTCCTGCCCCAAACCCCGGAACCCTGCGTGGCGTGGCGGCTCTTTTCGATGCGAACGAGCGCAAAGACCTTTTCCGCAAATACTTCCACTTTCTTCCCTGGATCGAACTGGGCGTCCTGCTCACCTGCTGGCTCTTCCAGCTGGGCGACAGCGCCAGTTACACGCACCCCTTCTTTCCGTGGCGAACCTATATTCTCCTCGCCTTTCTGTCCCCCGTAGCGATCACCTTCCTCCCGGGAACGATCATGACGGGCTTCAACAAGTATTTCGGCCAAACACAGACGGGGGAAAACGAATTAAGACCCGGAACCCCTGCCCCGAAAAGCGGAAAAGTCGTGCAGCTGGGCCGGATGGCGGACTTGCTCGGCAATCTTCCCTACCTCGGCCTGTTACTGCTGCTTGGCTTTGGCGTGATTCTTCTCTACAAACTCGATTCCCCGGGAGGGATGCTTGAAGCCATAGGGGCAAAATCTGCAAACGTCTTTCTCATCTTTTCGGGCGCTATTTTGCTTTTGACCGCCTCTTTTGCCCTGATGCTCCTGATTTTTCACGACAAGCCGCGCAAAATGGCGATCGAATACCAGTTTAGAAGTGAAGTGGCCGAAAAATTCGGCCTCGTGATTCTTTCCGACAACACGGTGCTCACCATTGGTACCGCAAAGTCCACCCAACTGCAGCCGGTTGACTCCGTCACACCTGAGATTGACTACCGGGATCCGGGATAGGAATAACGGGGTAAACCGAATACACCTGGACAGAGGAAAATCCCCATGCAAAACGACTTCACTGGCCCCGGGGAATCCGCAGCGAGGGTATCGCCTCTGTGGAAGTATGCTCTGGCCCTTATCATCGTCTGCGGAATGGCGGTTCTTATTCGCATGTCCCTGCGCTCTTACGGGGATGCGCCCCCGGTGCCCGCAAAAGTCACCGACCCCACCGGGCAGGTTGTCTTTACAGGCGCGGACATCCGGGCGGGGCAGGAGGTCTTTTTGAAATACGGCCTTATGGACAACGGCACTATCTGGGGGCACGGCGCCTACCTCGGCCCCGATTTTTCCGCCGCATACCTGCACACACTCGGCCTCGACGCCTTCAGGCAAATCGCATCCAAGTTGTACGAAAAAACTCCCGAAACGCTGAGCCCGATCGAAAAAGCGGTCGTGGCCGAAGAAGTAAAGAGCCTGCTCAGAAAGAACCGCTACGAACCCAAAACGAATGTTTTGGCCTTCACCCGGCCCGAAGTCGACTCTTTCCAGTCGCAGATCGCCAAGTGGACCGCTTACTTCAAAAATCCGAATTATAACGGGGGGCTTCGGGCCGGATATATTGGGAACCCCAAAGAGATCCGGGAACTCACCGCCTTTTTTGCATGGGCCGCATGGGCCTGCGTCGCCCACCGCCCTGGCCGGACCTATTCCTACACAAACAATTTCCCCTACGATCCCCTGGTGGGCAACACGCCTACGAGCGATGCAATTTTTTGGAGCATGCTGAGCATTATCATGCTTCTGGGAGGGACCGCCCTCGTTCTTTTCGCCTTCGGCCGATGGGACTTTCTGGGCTGGAAAAGCGAACTGCCCATCGCCTATCCCAAGATGCTCCCCGGAGAAGCCACCGAGGCCCAGAAGGCCACGATCAAATATTTCTTCGTGGTCACCCTCATGTTTCTCGCCCAGGTCCTGGTTGGAGGCGCGATCGCCCATTCCCGGGCCGAGCCCGGAAACTTTTACGGCTATAATCTCTCCGAGTATCTTCCGAGCAATATTTTGAGAACATGGCACCTGCAGTTGGCTCTCTTCTGGATAGCAACCTCCTATGTGGCAGGAGGTCTGTTGCTTGCGCCCTCTCTGGGGCAAAGCCGCCCCCGAGGGCAGACTGCGGCAATCCACCTGCTCTTTTGGGCCTTCGTAATCGTGATCGCCGGCAGCCTCACCGGAGAGGTGCTGGGAATCGACCGATTGCTTGGAAAAATGTGGTTCTGGCTCGGAGACCAGGGATGGGAATACCTGGAACTGGGGCGATTCTGGCAGGTTCTGCTCGCTGCCGGCCTCCTTTTCTGGATATTCCTTATCTATCGTCAAATCGCCGCCGCACTGAAAGATCCCGCACGCCGCGAAATCGCCACCCTTTTTCTCCTGGGTGCTGCGACCATTCCCATCTTTTACCTTCCGGCCTTTTTCTTTAACTCCGTATCAAATTATTCGGTGGTCGATACCTGGCGCTTCTGGATAATCCACCTTTGGGTCGAAGGCTTTCTCGAAATCTTCGTGACCATCCTGGTCGCCTTACTCTTCGTGCAGTTGGGGCTGGTATCCAAGGTGGCCGCCACCCGCATCATTTACCTCGATGCCATTCTCTTCCTGGTCGGCGGCATCATCGGCACCGCCCACCACTGGTACTGGACCGGACAATCGACAACCACGATGGCTCTTGCCGCAATGTATTCGGCGCTCGAAGTCGTTCCGCTGACCCTTCTTACCCTCGATGCGGGTGATTTCATAAAGCTGGGGGAAAAAAAGTGCGACATATGCGGAAAACCTGCCGCAAACCCGCACAAATGGGGCTTTTATTTTCTCATGGCCGTGGGATTTTGGAATTTCGTCGGGGCGGGCATTTTCGGGTTTCTCATAAACCTCCCGATCGTGAGCTATTTTGAAGTCGGTACGATTCTCACCCCCAACCACGGCCATGCCGCGCTCATGGGCGCCTTCGGAATGCTTGGCATGTCGCTCATTGTCATCGCTCTTCGGCAGGTTTCCACAGACCAACAGTGGGGCAAGCCCGAAAAATATGTCCGGATTTCATTTCTGGGCTTAAACATCGGACTCGCGCTCATGGTCATCGCAAATCTTTTCCCGGGCGGCGTGCTCCAGGTTCGAGACGTCCTGCAAAACGGCTACTGGCACGCAAGGAGCCTGCACTATCTCAACCAGGCGTTTGTACGAAGAATCGAGTGGGCGCGCCTTCCGGGAGATTCGATCTTTATCCTTTTCGGCGTCCTTCCGATGGTCATTGCGGCCGGAATGGTCTACTTCAGACTGTGGTTCCAGCCGGCAACGACCACCGCCCCCTCCCCTCCTGCCGAAGAGGGCGTTTCGTAGAGGAAAAAATGCGCCCTTTTGTTTCTTTTCCTCCAAGTTTTGCCTTGCTATTTTGCAAATAGATAGTTAGTATTCTAACTATATTGGGAGGCAGGCATGGCTAAACTCGATCCGTATGAAAGCTTGGGATTTCACTGCAATCTTACCCTCAAGGCCTTCAGGGCGGCCCTCGAGACAAGACTCGAAGGTGCGGGCATCACTCCGGTTGAGCACATGGCCCTTGCCCACCTTACTGCGCTGGGCCCCCTGTCTCAGGCGGAATTGGCCGATCGCCTTGCGATTGCCGCTGCCACGGCAGTCAGACTTGTGGACCGAATGGAACGTGACGGATGGGTGAGTCGCCGCAGCGACCCCGGAGATGCCCGGGTGAAACGCCTGGTGCTTACCGAAAAAGCTGCCGAAGTCTGGGAAACCTTGTCCGGATACGGCCGGGAACTCCTCGAACAGGCCTACAAGGGAGTCCATCCGGCCGAGATCGAAACCGTAAAACGTGTGTTGGCGCGCGTGAGGAAGAACCTGGGGGAATAAATTTTTTTGTCGATATAGATAGTATACTAACTATATTGGCTTAGAAGAGCGAACTGCCATGTCTGCTGTCGCATTTTATGTAGGAGCGGGCGCCCTTTTGGTTGTGTCCCTTTGGGCGGATAAGAACAAAACGCGGATGGCCCTCAAGAAAGCGACTAAATCCCTTGGGAACATCATGCCTATGTTTTTGTCCACCATTCTGATCATGAGCGTCGTATTAGCTGTTTTTAGCCCTCAGTTCATTTCAAGCGCCATTGGAAGCCGATCCGGCTGGATGGGGATGCTCATAGCCTCGATAACCGGTTCGATAACCATGATGCCGGGATTTATAGCATTTCCGCTTGCCGCGGCTCTTCTCAAGGTGGGAGCCGGCCTGTTGCAGATCACCGTTTTCGTCTCAAATCTCATGATGGTTGGTGTCGTAACCATTCCCCTCGAAAGAGAATATCTCGGAACAAAGTTAACTTTCCTGAGAAACGGGCTGGCATTTGTTTTTTCCTTTCTGGTTGCGTTTGGTTTGTGGAGGATGATTGGGTGATTCGGATTATTAAAAGATATTGTTTGTGTATATCGCTTATCCTGATAGATTTGGTGCTTGTATATACATATCCATCTATCGGATCCAAAGCGATCCATATTTCAATGGACAGTATGGTTGAGGTATTAATTATCATTCCTCCAACATTCGTACTTCTCGGTCTCCTCGACGTATGGGTGGAAAAAGACACGATGATAAAACTGATGGGTGAAAAATCAGGGATGATTGGTGTGGCAATCGCCTATATGATGGGGTCTTTTGCTGCTGGTCCGCTGTATGTGGCTTTCCCGATGGCAGGCATGATGTTGAAAAAGGGAAGCAGGATATCGAATGTGCTCATCTTTCTTGGTGCGTGGTCGACCACGAAGATCCCAATGTTGATATTCGAGGTGTCTTCCATGGGTTGGAAATTCATGACTGCACGATTTGTCCTGGACGTACCAGGAGTTGCTTTAATGGCTTGGGCGATTGAAAAAATGAGCACACATCGGGAGAAAGAACGGCTTTATGAGAAAGCACTCTCTTTTTAACACTTTTACAAGGAGGTAAACGATCATGGGTAAAACAAACGATATGAAAATATTGGTACTGTATGACTCGATAGGTGGCAACACTGAAAAGGTCGCCAAAACAATCCATGAAGTTGCAGTTGCCGCCAGACTTGACTCATCGCTGATCAGACTTACCGCTTTTGCGGAATTGGATTTCAATGATTATGACCTGATCTTCTGCGGATCTCCGGTGATCGAGTGGCTGCCGACGCCGGCCATGCGGAGCTTCATACAGAGCAAGTTGAAAGAACATCGCGCAAAAAGAGACGTACTGCCATGCGCCCCCTTGAAGCCAGGAAAGTTTGCCGTCTGCTTTGGGACATACTGCGGAGCGCATATAGGAGTGAAGGAGGCAACCCCGATGACCGAATGGCTTGCAGCTTTCTTTTGGCATATCGGATACGCTGTCATAGACAAGTTGCATTTGCCCGGACAGATGCGCAGACCCGATATTGATAAATCGATCGAACGGGAAAACAACATGGAAGGTATCTTAGGCAATCTCGCAGGCCGACCAGGCGAGAGCGACCTGCAAAAAGTAAGAACCTTTACAACGGGCATACTGCGCCATGCCGGCGCATTGTCATAAACACTGAAAAGAATCGACGTGCCTCCCCATATGAATTTGGAATGAAAGTAACAGCATTTCCAGGAATGGATTCACTTTTGTTTTGATATCGAGAGAAAGAACTGATTTATGAGAAAACACTCTCTTTTTATCATATTCAAAGTTGCTGTTTTGTTCTGTTCTTTTCTATTCGTCCCATGGTCAGGCTTAACCGCCGCAGCGGAAACAGCGCAGAACCGGTTGCTCTCCCTGGAAGATTGTCTTGCCCTTGCGCGCCGATTTAATCCTACCCTGGGGGGAGCCGTTGAAAAAATCCGGGAACTGACGGCGGACTACCGGGCGGTCAGGTCCCAGCTTTTCCCCCAACTCGCCTCGCTTGCATACTACGCGCGGCTTGAGCCGAACCGTTTGCCTCCGGGAGGATCGCCCGCGCCGCTGCGCGTGGATTTGAACGGTGAGGAAGGCTTTGTGGGCATTGCCGCCAGGCAGCTGCTTTTCAATGGCGGGCGGACTTACTACGACACAAAAGCTGCGAGGATCGGAGCGCAAGCCCAGGGTCAGGAAGCTGTCCGGACGGGAGATGAAGTAGCCTTTGACGTAACCAGGGCCTTCTATCGCCTGGTCGAGGCCAAAGAAAACCTCAAGGTGGCCCGGGAAGCGCTCGAGCGGGGGCAGGAGTTTTTATGCCTTACGAAAACCTTTTTCAAAACAGGCAAAGTCACAAGGCTTGATTTTTTTCGAGCCGAATCGCAAGTCTGCGAAGCCCGCCAGGCTAAAACGGTTGCCCAAAACACCGTCATGTTGGCCCGAGAAATACTGGCAAAGACCATAGGCTTGAAACAAAAGGGCGAAGTGGATATCCGGGGCGGCCTACCCTGTTTATTCCCTTCCGCGCCGGACGTTGATGTGCTGTGGCGGGAAGCGCTCGAACACAATCCGGAGATCAGGAAATTGAATCTGCAGATCCAGCAAAGCGAAGCCCTTGTCGAGGCCGCAAAAGGGGCGCTTTACCCGACCCTCGAAGTGCAGAGCGATATCGGAACCCGTCACCAGGACACGGCTGGGACCAAAGGCGAGTGGCTTGCCGGCGTATTCATGGAGTTTCCGCTCTTCGAAGGTGGGCTGAGAAGGGCGCAGATCGAGGCCGCCGATTCCAGGCAGTTTCAAGCGATTGACAGGAAGCATGACAGGCTCAACAGCCTGAAAATAGCTCTTACCACGGCCCGGCGGGACCTGGAGAATGCAAAGGAGGGCGTGACCGGCACCCGGCAGACGGTTGCGACGAACAAAGAAGCCTACGCGAGCGCCGGGGCGCTTTACCGAAACGGCGAAGCTATCGGGCTCGATGTGCTTCAGACCCAGGTGGACCTTACCGCTTCGCTGTTTAGTCTCATAAGATACAAGGCGGAGTATGAAATCGCCAGGGCGAGAATCAGGCAGATTTTGGGTTCGCCTCTTCCAGGGGCAAACACGGATGGAGGTCAAAACAAGTGAAGATGCCAGGCTTGAAAGCGGTTGCAGGCGGGGTGATCATCGCGCTCGCCGGGATTTTTGCCGTCTACAGAGTTTTTTTGTACTCTCCGCCCGTTGACGTGGTCAGGGTCAAAAAGGCTCAAATCCGCGAGGTCGTCCGGGGGCCGGGCACAGTGCAGTCGAAGGTGCGGGTCGCGGTGAGCGCCAGGATCAGGGGTATCCTCGACAAGCTCTATGCCGACCAGGGCGACAGTGTAAAGGAGGGCCGGCCTCTGGCCGAACTCGATTCTGCCGAACTGATGGACCGTGAGACCTCTGCACGTTGGGCACAATGCCGCGCCGAACGGGCTCTGGCCCGCGCAAAAGCGGACCTTGTCAGATCACGGGCAAACCTTCTTTTGGCCCAAAGCAATTATCGTAGAGACTTCGAGGTCTTTAAGCCGGGTTATATCTCGCAGGCCGCCTTCGATATTACAAAAAACGCTCTCCGTGTGGCCCAAAGCGACGTTGCGGCCAATGAGGCCGCAGTGAGCGCATCGAAAGCGACGCTCAACCAGGCTGAATCCGAAACCCGTACCGCTCAAACTCTTCTCGGCTATACGCGCATCCTCGCGCCTATGGATGGAATCGTCACCGTCCGAACTGCCGAAATAGGAGACACCATCAATCCCGGGAGCCCCATTTTCCAGATGGTCAACTATCAGATCTGGGCCGCTTCCTGGATAGATGAAACGAAGCTGGGCTTGCTCGAACTCGGACAAACCGCTCGAATTGAACTGCGTTCCGGACAGTCCTTCAGTGGCGAGATCGCGCGGCTGGGCAGGCAGGCCGATACGGTCACCCGCGAACTGGAAGTGGACGTAAAATTCAATGAGTTGCCAAAACCTCTTACAATCGGCGAGGAAACCGAAGTCTCTATAGAGACCGGCCGCCAGGATGCGCCGGCCGTTCCGCTGTCCGCGGTAACCGAGAGAAACGGCGCCCGGGGGGTGTTTGTGGCCTCCAACGGCCGGGCATATTTTCAGCCTGTAGCCCCGGGCTTGAATGACGGAAGGCTGGTTGGAGCATTGAAAGGATTAAAGGGGGGTGAGATTGTGCTGGTTAATCCTTCCGGGATTGAACCAGGAAGCAAAATTCGCCCCCAAATCATCTCGGGGGAGAATTACTGATGGACCTCGCGGTTGAGGATCTGAAGCTTCATAAGGGCAGGTTTATCGCCACAGTGATCGGAGTAGGGCTTCTTTTCGGCAGCGTCCTGGCAATGAACGGGATATATCGTGGCCTTATTTACGAGGGCACCGCCCTGATCAAGGTGATCGATCCTGACCTTTGGGTTGTCCAAAGATACCGGGGCGGACCTTTCAACGAACAATCGACCCTGCCCGAATTTTTCCACTACGGTATTAAGTCGATTCCAGGGGTCGAAAAGGCGAGCCCGTTCATCTTCTATACGGTCGAAAGAATAATCGACGGCAAGAGCCGCCATTTCAGCATCATAGGCTATGATGTCTTCGGAGGTCTTGGCGGGCCGAAAATGATCGTCGCGGGAAGACGGATCGAGCAGGCGCACTATGAGATGGTGGCCAGCGTGAAGCTGGGCGTGCATTTGAGGCAGAGGATTTCCCTGGGCCTTCATACCTATACGGTGGTCGGCCTTACAAACGATGCCGTAGATCCCGACGGCGACCCGATAGTCTA
>JAKAJS010000190.1 GCA_021813685.1 Deltaproteobacteria bacterium
ACCCTCGACTGCGCCGCGTGTATCTCCACGCCGAAGACCGTTGCTGTGAGCCAGAGCCCCAACATCAATCTGCTCTCCTACAGCGAAGTGACCGAAGTAAAGGGCTACGTCGGAAACTTCAACGTCAAGGTGCGGCGAAAGCCCCGCTACGTCCTGGAGGACCGGTGCACGGGGTGCGGGATTTGCGCGGAGAGCTGCCCGGTAACGGTTAAAAACGAATTCGATGAAAACCTGGGGGAGCGCAAAGCCGTCTACCGATTTTTCCCGCAGGCCGTGCCCATCACCTTTGCAATCGACAAAAAGGACAAGGCGCCGTGCCGGACGACCTGTCCGGCCGGAATAAACGTTCAGGGCTACACGCAGTTGATAGGCCTTGGCAAATACCGGGAAGCCGTCCAGCTCATCATGGAGCGGCTGCCTCTTCCGGGCGTTCTGGGAAGAGTTTGCCCCCACCCCTGCGAATCGAACTGCCGGAGAGGTGAGGCCGATTCCTCGATCTCGATTCGAGAGCTGAAACGTTTTGCGGCAGACCGGGTAAGGGCGGAAGATCTCCCCCTGCCCGAGATAGAAGACAGGCCCGAGCGCGTTGCGGTGATCGGTTCAGGGCCGGCGGGTCTTACGGCCGCCCATTACCTGAGGCTCAAAGGCTACGGGGTTACCATCTTCGAGGCCCTGCCCGCTGCGGGCGGGATGCTCAAAGTCGGAATCCCCGACTACCGCCTTCCCCCGGAAGTGTTGCAGCGCGAAATCGATACCATTTTGCGGCTGGGTATTTCGATGGAAACCGGCAAGCGGTTGGGGACCGATTTCACCCTGGAGGATCTGCGGCAGAAGGGTTTCAAGGCCATTTTTCTTGGAATCGGCGCCCACAAGCCGCTCATGCTGAACATTCGCGGCGAACGCGATTTTAGCGGCGTCATCCAGGCGACGGACTTTTTGCGCGAAACGAGCCTTGGCGACCGCAAGCCCCCGGGGGAGCGGGTTTTGGTCCTGGGCGGGGGAAATGTCGCGATCGATGCGGCGCGCACCGCGCTTCGCCTCGGCAGTAAAGAGGTGACCATTGTCTACCGCAGGACCCGGGAGGAGATGCCCGCCTACGAGGAAGAAATCGAGGATGCGCTCCTGGAGGGGGTAAAGATCGAGTATCTCACCGCGCCGGTTGCGATTGAGGGCTCGGAGGGTAAAATCACCGGCCTTCACTGCCTCAAAACCGTGCCGGGTCCGGCGGATGAAAGCGGCCGCAGACGGCCGGTCCCGCAGGAGGGAAGCGATTTTGTCATCGCCTGCGACGCCATTATCCCTGCGATCGGGCAGGAACCCGACTCGCAGTGCTGCCTCGACTCGGGGCTCGAAGTGGGAAGGCGCGGCAGGATTGTCACTTCCGCCAGGTGCGGGCAGACTTCGGCCCCCGATGTGTTTGCGGCGGGAGACGCCGTGAGCGGCCCTGCGACCGTGATCGAAGCGGTCGGGGCCGCCCGGGAAGCCGCTCTTGCCATCGACCGGTATCTGCGCGGCGAGCAGCAGCCGGAAGTGGCTTTGCGGGCTCCGGAGAATGGAAAAGACTGGCGCGAGATTCCTAAAAATTTACCGCGTGCTCCGAGAGCTTCGGTAAACAAGGTCGCGCCCCTGGAGGCAAGGAATTCCTTTTTGGAAGTTAACTCGGGGTTAACCGAGGAAGCCGCAATGGCCGAGGCCGCCAAATGCCTCAATTGCGGGGTCTGCTCCGAGTGCATGGAATGTGTCCGGGCGTGCGAACGCTCCGCCATCGACCATTCGATGGCGCCCGAGGAACTCGAAATCCAGGTCGGTTCGATCATCCTTGCCACCGGCTTTGACACCATGGACGCCACCCGGTTCAAAAACTACGGCTACGGCCGTTTCGACGAGGTCTACACGGGGCTGGAATTCGAGAGGCTAAACAACGCGGTGGGGCCCACGGGCGGGCAAATCGTCATGAAAAACGGCAAAAAGCCCAAAAGTGTTGCCATCATCCACTGTGTCGGGAGCCGCGACGCCAATCACCACGCCTACTGTTCGCGCGTCTGCTGCATGTACGCTCTCAAATACGGCCACCTGATCAAGGAAAAAGCAGGACACGATACGGAGATCTACAACTTCTACATCGATATGCGCTGCTACGGGAAAGGGTATGAAGAGTTCTACCAGCGGTTGCAGGAGGAGGGGATAAACTTCGTGCGGGGAAAGCCTGCGGAGATCACCCAGGAGGTTTCGGCTTCGGGCGAAAAGAAATTGATCGTGGTCGGAGAAGACACGCTCATGGCGCGCCGGGTGAAGATCCCGGTCGATATGGCCATCCTTTGCACCGCCATCGAAGCCCGCAGAGATGCTCCGGAGATCTCGCGCATTTTCGGGGTAAACCAGGGCGGAGACGGATTTTTCCTCGAAGAGCACCCCAAACTGGGGCCGGTTTCGACCGCTACCGACGGGATCTTCCTCGCCGGTGTCTGCCAGGGGCCTAAAGACATCCCCGATGCCGTCTCTCATGCAGCGGGGGCCGCGGCCCAGGCGCTGGCCCTTTCGGCACGGGGTAAAGTCGAGGTCTCCCCGATCGCCTCCTGGATCGACCCGGATATATGCATCGGGTGCCAGACCTGTATCAAGCTCTGCGCCTATTCGGCGATCGAGTTCAACGGGCGAAAGGGGATCTCGGAGGTAAACGAGGCCGTGTGCAAGGGGTGCGGAAGCTGTGCGGGCTTCTGCCCAAGCGGTGCGGCACAGGTCAAGCATTTTTCGCCCAAGCAGGTATTCGCCGAGATAGAAGGAATTCTGGACGAGGTAGTTTAGTTTACGGGAGGAACAAATGGCCGAGTACGAGCCTACAATCATTGCGTTTGTTTGCAACTGGTGCACCTATACCGCAGCCGATCTTGCCGGGACCTCGAGGCTCGTGCAGCCTCCGAACGTGCGCATGATACGCATGATGTGCACGGGGATGGTCGATCCCAAATACATCATCAAGGCGCTTCTGGAGGGGGCCGACGCCGTTTTGGTGAGCGGTTGCCATCCCGGCGACTGCCACTACATCAACGGCAACCTGAAGGCCCGCCGCAGAATGAAGCTTTTGAAGGAAATCCTTCCCAAGTTCGGCTTCGACGAGCGCAGGTTGAAAATGACCTGGATCGGCGCCAGCGAAGGAATCGATTTCGCGGAGACGGTTCGACAGATGACGGCCGAAATCAAAGAGCTCGGCCAGAACGATTTGCGCACTCGGATGGTTTTATAGAAAACCGCCGGCGACCCGGAGTAAAGCTTATGTCCAAGACAGGGAAAATAACCGTAACGGACCGCGATCCGGTCTCTTCGCTGCAGGGTTTTTTGAAACTCCTGCTGGAAAAGGGCGTTGCCCAGGCGGTGCTGGTCCCGCAGCGGCTTCCAATGAAAAACACGGTCATGCCGGTCCTGGTGACCGATCCCGAAAAACTGGGAGGGGCCGACCCGCTTGCACCCGCATTTCCGTTAAACAGCGCCAGGATGCTCTCCCGGCTCACCCGCAAGCCGCTCGATGCGCCGGTTGCAGCGGTCATGCGCCCCTGTGAAATCAGGGCCTTCGTCGAACTGGTAAAACTCAAGCAGGGAAGTGCGGAAGACATCATCCTGATCGGGGTGGACTGCCTGGGGGCCTACGGCAATACCGACTATGCCCGCATCGCCGGCGGTTCTTCGGGCGCGGAATCGACTCTTTCTTTCTACCGAAGCATCTCTTCCGGAAAAGGAACGGTGGTCGCGGGTACAGACATCTCTTCGGCCTGTAAATCGTGCGAGCATCCGGTGGCAGCGGGCGCAGATATCGCCATAGGCCTGCTTGGGACCGATATGGAGGAAACCCTGCTTCTGATTTCCAACACGGAAAAAGGAACGAAGGTCCTGGAGAAACTGGGCGTTGCGGCCGAAGAGGATGCGGACGGGGCCAGGAAGAGTGCTGTAGAGGCCCTGGTGGCCGAGCGCACCGCCTACCGGGATCAGATGTTCGAGCGCACCTCCGAGGCCGTCTCCGACGTCAACAAGCTCATGAACTATCTCGGCAACTGCGTTAACTGCTACAACTGCCGGGTGGCTTGCCCGGTTTGCTACTGCCGCGAGTGTGTCTTTACGACCAATGTGTTCGACCACGACCCGGTGCAATACCTGCGATGGGCCAAACGCAAAGGCGCTCTCAAGATGCCGAGCGACACCGTTTTCTACCATCTCACGCGCATGGCCCACATGAGTGCGGCGTGCGTTGGCTGCGGGCAGTGTTCCAACGCCTGCCCCAACGGAGTGGAGGTGATGGAGCTTTTTCGGACGGTCGCCCATGGAGTGCAGAAAGCTTTCGACTACTGCGCGGGTGCGAGTCTGGAGCAGGAGCCCCCCCTCTCGGTCTTTCGCGAGAAGGAATTCTCCGAGGTAACGGGTGGAAAGGATTAGTACGCAGATGGAAACAAAAACCGGTTCAGCCCTGGTGATCGGGGCAGGGATCAGTGGAATTCGCTCCGCTCTGGACCTGGCGGAGATGAATTACCGTGTTTTCCTCATAGATAAATCGCCGCACATCGGGGGGATCCTCAGCCAGCTCGACTATCAGTTCCCGAGCGATCACTGCGGCATGTGCAAGATGCTCCCGACGGTCGGGCGCGATGCCTCCTCCCAGTTCTGCCTGAGAAAGGGGCTGTTCCACGAAAATATCGAGCTCTTGCCCGGAACCGAAATGACTTCGCTCGAAGGGGAGCCGGGAAATTTCAGGGTCACTCTCGATTCTGCGCCTTCTTTCATCGATGCCGAAAAGTGCATCGGGTGCGGGCGGTGTTCTGCGGTTTGCCCGGTGAGCGTCCCCGATGGGTTCAATGGCGGTCTCACCATGCGCAAGGCGGTCTATCTTCCGGTCCCGCACAATATTCCCAACCGCTATACGATCGATATCGGCGCATGCACGCGCTGCGGGGAATGCGAGAAGGCGTGCCCGACGGGTGCGCTCGACCTGCGCTCGGAGGCCCGGCGCGCCTTTAGAATCCTGGTGGTAGACGATGAACTGGTGGTGCGCGACTCTTTGAAAGAATGGCTCGTCTCCGAAGGGTTCAGCGTCGATATGGCCGAGTCGGGGGCCGAAGCCATAGACATGCTCTCCTCGAACGACTACGGCCTGGTGCTCCTCGACGTCAAGATGCCCGGGATGGATGGGGTCGAAGCCCTCCAGATCATACGGGAAATGAAGGAAGAGTTGCCCGTTTTGATGATGACCGCCTATGCTACCGTGGAAACGGCCGTGCAGGCGATGAAAACCGGGGCGAGCGACTACCTCATGAAGCCTTTCGATATCGAAGCCCTGGTCGCCAAAGTCGTCCAGCAGTATGAGCGAACGGTCACGGTGACGGGGCGCGTGATAGAAGTCGGGGCGGTCATCATGGCCGCGGGTTCGGAATTTTGCGACCCCCCCAAAAGTCCGGGCGCCCTCGGCTACGATCTTCCAAACGTCGTGACCGGCCTGCAGTTCGAACGGCTGATAAGCGGCGCAGGGCCCGGCGAAGGGAAGCTCATTGCCCCCGACGGAAAACCGGTGCGAAAAATCGCCTGGCTCCAGTGCGTGGGCTCGCGCGACCTTCACCAGAAGGCCGATTACTGTTCGTCTGTCTGCTGCATGTTCTCCATAAAGGAGGCCCTGCTCGCCAAGGCCAAATCGGGTGGCGAGGCCGATCTCGCCATCTTTTACATGGATATGCGCACCTTCGGCAAAGACTTCCAGCGCTACCGCGATGCCGCCGAAAAAGAATCGGGCGTCCGTTTCATAAGAAGCCGCGTCCACTCGATCGATCTGGAGGCCGATGGGGCCTTGCGGCTCCATTATGTCGACGAGGAAGGCGCGCAGGGCGAGGAAGTCTTCGACCTGGTGGTTCTGGCCGCCGGGCAAAGACCGGCTCGAAGCACCCGCGACCTCGCGCAGTCGGCCGGAATAGAGTTGAACCCGGCCGGGTTTTGCCGCACGGAGGAACTTTTTCAAACCAGGAGCAGCCGGGAAGGCGTCTTTGCCGGAGGCTCCTTTTCGGGGCTGCGCGATATTTCCGAGTCGGTGATTCAGGCCGGTTCGGCTTCTCTGGAAGCCTCGCGGCTCATTCGCGCAAAAGGTGGAATCCCCGGAGGGAACGAGCCGGGTGAGACCGCCTCACGGGATGTCTCCCGGGAATTGCCCAAACTGGCCGCCGTCCTCTGTTCCTGCGGAAGCTCCCTTGCCGGAGGTCTGGATGTCGAGTCGCTCGGATCCGACCTCGTTCGCTGGGATCCCTCGATTCGCGTGTTTTCGGTCGACCGCGTCTGCACCCGCTCGGGCCGAAAAGCGCTTCTGCAAAACATCCGGGAATCGGGCGTCAACATGATCGCGATCGGGGCCTGCATGCCCTGCCTCTACGGGAAAATGCTCCTGGAGCTTGGAAAAGAGACGGGGCTTTCTCCCGCGCTCATGGATGTCGTCGATATTTACACCCCGGCCTTCCGGACCGACTCCACAGACCCGCTCCGGGCGACGGCTGAAGCCGAGGCGGTGATGAAAATGTCGATCGGCAGGCTAAAGGGCGCAGAACCCGACCGCCCGGGAACCGTTCCGGTCATACAAAAGGCGCTCGTCATCGGCGGGGGGCTTGCGGGAATGACCGCGGCACTGGCCATCGCCGACCACGGGTTCAAGGTGGACCTGATCGAAAAAGAGGCCGCCCCCGGAGGGCTGGTCCTGAAACTCGATCGCACTATCGACGGCATGGAAACGCGCGGTTTGATCGAAAAACTGGTCTCCGACGTACGGGCGAACGGTAATATTTCGCTCCACACGGGCGCTGCGGTCATCGACTCCATGCCGTATCAGGGCACGGGGTTCCTTACCACGATTGAGACGGCGGAGGGCGGGACGCAGCACCTCGATCACGGCGTAACGATTCTTGCGACCGGCGGAAGGGAAGCGCCGGCGCGCGAGTATTGCTACGGCAGGAGCGATGCGATCGTGACTCAGCACGAACTGGAGGCGCGGCTCAAAAGCGGGGCCGCGGCGGCTCTACAATCCGTGGCCATGATCCAGTGCGTGGGTTCGCGCGAGGAAGGCAGAAACTACTGCAGCCGCGTCTGCTGCTCGACGGCGCTAAAAAACGCGTTGCGCATCAAGAAGGAAAACCCGGAGGCGAATGTCTACGTATTTTACCGCGACATCATGACCTACGGCTTTCTTGAGTCTTACTACACCATGGCCCGGCAGGAAGGGGTCCTTTTTATCCGGTATGCGCCCGGAGCCAAACCCGTGGTTACCGTAGAAGAGTCCGGAAAAGTCAGGGTCCGCGCCCGGGACCACATCCTGGGGCGCGATATCGCGGTCGAACCCGATCTTTTGGTATTGGGCACCGGGATCGTGCCAAACGGGCTTGGCGGCCCGGGGGACCTCTTCGGGCTCGAGTGGAACGAAGACGGCTTTTTCCGGGAGGCCGAGTACAAATGGCAGCCGGTAAACGGGAAAAAGCGGGGGGTATTTGCGTGCGGCCTCGCCCACTCGCCCCGCTCCATCCCGGAGACGATCGCCATGGCTCAGGCCGCCGCCCAGAGGGCCCTGGTCCTTCTCAACCGCGAAGAGGTCGAAGCGGGAACCGTCGTCGCCGGCGTGCGCCACAGCCTGTGTTCGCTTTGCGAGCGGTGCATCTCCGCGTGCCCCTACTCCGCGCGGACCCGTAACGAAGATGAGGATAGAATCGAAATCGACGAACTCGCTTGCCAGGGCTGCGGCGCTTGCGCCGCCATCTGCCCGAACAGCGCCTCGATCGTCCGGGGATTTGGTGACCGGCAGGTTATGGCCATGGTGGATGCGGCCCTGGAACTGTCTTGAAAAGAAGCGGGAAGCAGGAAGCGGGAAGAAAGTCGGTCCCTTCCCCTTCCATGAATTCAGGGTGTCCCGGAAGGACATGAAAGCAACTATGAAAGGCGAAGCAGATGGCTCACAATGAAGCCGCGGCAGCCGGCCGGGATCCGTTTGCCGAAATTTCCAAAAAGCTGAGAGCCTGCATGCAGTGCGGGACGTGCACAGGGTCGTGCGGCAGCGCTTTCAAGATGGACCATACGCCCCGGCAGGTCTGGAGAATGGTGCTGGGGGGCATGAAGGAGGAGCTGTTTCAAAGCCGCACCTTCTGGCTCTGTTCGAGCTGTTATACATGCACGCTGCGGTGCCCTCGGGGCCTGCCGCTTACCGATACGATGGCGGCTCTCAAAAGGCTGGCTGTTGCGGAAGGCCACCTTACCGACCGCAGGAGCCCCCAATTTTACAGGGCCTTTCTCGATTCGGTCCGTAAATACGGACGGGTGAGGGAAACCGAGATGATGACCAGCTATTTTCTCGCCGTAAAAAATCCGACGGTCCCTCTTAGCTTCGCTCCCCTCGGGTTGAAGCTCATGGTCAAAGGGAAGATGAAGGTACAACTTCCCGCCGCCGCCGGCGGGGGAAAACTCGCGCGGCTTTATCGTAAAGTCGGGGAACTGGAGGCCTCACTGTGAAGTATTTCTACTACCCGGGGTGTTCGCTCCAACACTCGGCAAAAGAATACGACGTTTCGACGCGGGCGCTCATGCAGGCTCTCGGGCAGGAACTGGTCGAAATAGATGACTGGACGTGCTGCGGAGCGAGTGCCGCGGAGACGACGAGCAGGCTCCTCTCTATCGTTCTTCCCGCCCGAAACCTCGCTCTGGCGCAAAAATCCGGGACACGGGCCGATATGCTCGTTCCCTGCAGCTCCTGCTATCTCAATCTTCGAAGGGCCGCCGATGCGATCGACCATGACGGCCGCACCGCGGACCTCGTGAATCAGGCCCTCGCCGTGGAGGGGCTTTGCTGTGGTTCCGACATTCGGGTGAGACACCTGGTCGATGTTCTGGCAAACGACATTGGTGCCGAAAAAATAACCGCCGGGCGTAAAAAAAGTCTGGCCGGTCTTTCCGTTGCCCCTTATTATGGGTGTCAGGCCCTTCGCCCCTTTACCGATTTGGATGACCCCGAGCGGCCCCGTTCCATGGAGGGGCTCATCAGTGCTACCGGGGCGCGGGTTTTCGACTGGTCCATGGGGGCTAAATGCTGCGGCGCCGGGTTGATGACCACAAAAAAGGAGATGGCCCTGGAACTGGTCGCCGATCTTCTGGAGGCCGCGCAAGGCGCCGACTGTATCGCCACGGTCTGCCCGATGTGCCAGATGAACCTGGAGATCAGTCAGAAAAAGATTTCGAAGATGCGTGGAAAGGACCTGGAAATAGCGGTCGTATACCTGCCGCAGCTCCTGGGCTTTAGCCTCGGGCTGCCCCGGGGCGGTCTCGGGTTCGATTGGAACCTCGCCCTGACGCGGTCCTTCGAGGGGCGCCTGGCTGCGGTGTAACAGGAACGCTTCCCGGTGTTGCGATGGAGACGAGCGTAGACGTGGCCGAGCAAAAAAGGCTCGAAGAACAAGTCAAAAGATGCGAGAAGAAGTACCGGGACCTGTTCGACCATGTTCCCAACCCGGTCTTCGTTCTCGACAGCGACTTGAGCATCGTCGACTGCAACCGGATGGTTTTCGGCATGTACGGTTACCGCAAAGAGGACGTTTTGCGAAAACCGTTCACCATGCTTTTCGAACCGGAGGAAAGCCGTGATTTCGCGGCCGAGATCCGCCGGTCGAAGACCATGAAACAGGTCCGCCACATCACCCGGTACGGCCCTGTCATCTACGTAAACATCCGGATATCTCCCTCGGAATACGACGGGCAGCCCGCCTTTCTGGTCACTACGAGCGATATCACCAAAAGGCTTCTGGTCGAACAGCAACTGATCCAGGCGAGCAAGATGGCAACGCTTGGCGAGATGTCTACGGCCATTGCCCACGAACTCAATCAGCCCCTCTCCGTCATGAAGACGGCAAGCAGCTTCATTTTGAAAAAAATCAGGAAGGGCGAGCCGATCGGGGAAGAAATCCTGAGAGCGATGGCCGGAGAAATCGACAGCCATATCGACAGGGCTTCGGCGATAGTAAACCATCTCCGCGAGTTCGGGCGAAAATCCGGGGTCCAAAGTGAAACGGTCGATATCAATGAGGCTGTGGAAAAGTCGCTCGCCATTTTCCTCCAGCAGCTGAAGCTGCGGGAAATCCTCGTGGAAAAGGATCTCCAGCCGGACCTGCCCCCCGTTTTGGCCAACACCAACAGGCTCGAGCAGGTCTTTATCAATCTGCTGGTAAACGCACGAGACGCCATCGAGGATAAATTCGAAAAGCTCGTCCATTCCCCCGAAAAAAAGATCCATCTCAAGACCCGCCTTTTGGACGGCAAGGTCCGCGTCGAGGTCGCCGACACCGGGATCGGCATTCCCAGGCCCCTTATCGGCAAGATCTTCGAGCCCTTCTTTACGACGAAACGCACCGGAAGAGGCACCGGCCTGGGGCTTTCCATCAGCTACGGGATTGTCCAGGACTACGAAGGTACCATGGAGGTCGAAAGCCTGGAAAACGAAGGGTCAAACTTCATCCTCACCTTTCCTGCCTCACTCGAAGCAAAATAGCGCCTGCACCCGGCACATCTCCCGGAAGAAAACCGCATGGATACCGGGAGAAAGTGTCTCACCCGGCTTCAAGAAATTGGACAATTGACGGGACTACGGCCATGCAGTATCTTGTGTGAAAGATGATTTTTTCGAATGGGACGACGGTAAGGCCGTCGAAAACTACGCCACTCATGGCGTCAGTTTTGAAACAGCCAGGGACGTATTCAAGGACGCCTTTGCCCTTGACTGGCTTGATGAGCGCGCGCGTTATGGCGAAGATCGCTACGCCATAATCGGCATGGTCGAAAGTCGGCTACTGTACGTCGCCTACATGATGAGAGGGAGCTCAATTCGGATTATCTCAGCCCGTGGGGCTGAACCCTATGAGAAACGAAAATACCATGAAGAAAATCGCCGATAAGCATGACTGGAAGCGATTTGATGCGATGACCGAAGAGCAGCGCCACAGGGCCGCGTGGAGCGATCGAGACGCACAACCCATAACCCCCGATAACATCGAAGGCATGAAACGCACACCACAGGTGCGCGTCATCCGCCGTGCTCTCGGGCTCAGTCAGGAAGAGTTTGCATCTCGGTTTCATATTCCGCTCGGGACTTTGCGCGATTGGGAACAGCGACGCAAAGAACCTGACGCGGCGGCGAAAGCCTATCTTACCGTCATAGCGTGCAACCCGAAGGCCGTTAGTGACGCTTTGCATGCCAACGATATTTGCTGATCCGATAGCCATTATGTCTCCAGAGTCACAGGGCAGCATCGGAGCGGGGGATGCAGTCGCCGGGTTCGTCGGAAGAGACGACCTTTCCATAAGCGTATGGGATTGTCCAGGACTACGAAGGCACCATGGAGGTCGTATAGTACTCATTTGCACTAGGCTCCCCGCCGAAATCGCCAATCAAATCCCGGGAGAAGGTTGCATGGATGCAAGGAAGCCATCGCCGGTTAAACACAATCCACAGCCCGGAATGGGAGGCCGTGGCCGGGTCCGTCCAAGCGGGCCATGCGGCTAACGGCAGAGCTAAACAGGCTCTCTTTTCGACGATGCCATAAAAGCGGGGGAAACGGGCAGGGTGGGCAAAAGCGCGAGCGCTGCCCACCAACGATTTGTAGGCACGGTATATGTTCGGTAATCAATGATGGTCTTAGTATATCGTGGTTAAACCAACTGTAATTCAGAAGAACGTTTGGATTGCAGCGAGTGCCACCATACTGGCGGCGTTACCGTCGGTGAGAACTCCGTGGTCGGGGCCGGAGCGGTAGTCACAAAGGATGTGCCACCCAATAGCTTTGTTGCGGGTGTGTCAGCCCGGGTTAGTCGTCTGCTCCAGGAAAACACCGCGAAACAGATGACGGCATTGGGGCCATCCGCGGCTGCCGGTTAGTCCAAAGATTTAAACAGCCATCGAAGAGGTGGGATGTCAACATGTTCGAGCAACTGACCGCCAGTGGCGGAAATGTTCTTGGGTTCAAGATCGGCGAGAATATCACTTCGGAAGACGTCCGTAAAATTGGCGTGGCGATGTCTGATGCGATATCAGAATTTGGAAACGTGCGACTTCTCATCGAGATCGAGGGCTTTCGCCATATGGAACCGGAGGCCCTTCTCGAGAAATTGAGGTTTGCCAGGGACCATGCAGGAGAAATAGAACGGATGGCGGTTGTCAGCAGCAGGACCTGGATCAAATCGTGGGTGAAGATAGGCGGACTGTTTACCCATAGAGAGGTTGAGCACTTCGACCGTTCCGAAATCGAAGCCGCCTGGGAATGGCTGCGTGGGTGAAACAATTGCAGAAAGAAGCGAATGAGAATCCGGTAGCCCCTCTTCAAATGCGAACCGGTCATTCTTGCTTAGGATATACGCAGAAATAGAACCTCTGCCAATCGGGCGTGTGAGGGGCAAGCCTCTGCTTGCCCCTTGTTAATGGGTCGGCCGGGTACGCGTTGCAGTTCACCGCCGGAGCTTACGTTTCGATGAAACCCGCGTAATCCTCGATGACGGTTTCCCCCGGATACCTCATTACCCGCACGTAGAGACGTTTTTCATCCTGGACATCTTCGGTTTCCACGTAACTGCCTCCCTCTCCGGCACTGTCTATCCATGTGCCGCTGTTTGCGTAGATGGCGCGGCAGGTGGTCTTCTCCGGATCGTTGGCATTGTATTCGTAATGTTTGACCATGGTGGGGACGTGGGTGTGTCCGAAAATCACCACGTTTATGTGCGAGCTTGGATCGAAATAGGTGGAGGATGCGGCATGGGAGACCTTTTCGAGATCACCCATGATAGCCGATGGGACATTGATATTCCCCGGCACTTTTTCCCACTCTGAAGTCAATCGGGAGAAGAGTTTTCCGATCTCATCCACGGTCATATCCGTATACCCGGGAACACCGCTCAACGATATCGTATCTTCCGGACTCAGCCCCGCATCCTGCGAAATGGCCTGGAACATATCCAGCACGAAATTCGGTTGGAGTATTAAATCTTTGAGGAAGTGAACAAGAATGGCGTGAGGATCCTGGCTGTGCCCGGTAGTCGCAGCTTTGAATGCGACCATGCGGGAGATGAAATAGCCAAGAGGCAGGAAATCACCGGGACGCGTCCAGGTATCCGGAGCATTGAAGAGGCAGTAGCGATTCCCGTGCTCAGCAACCAGGGGCGCGACGTTAAAGACACCCCACGGGAATGTGTTTTTGCAGAAAAAGCGAATACCCGGGAAAGTATTTTCCATGAATTGCTTCGTTGTCGATATGCCGGTAGGATCCATGGCCATGTCGTGGTTGCCGGGTACATAGGCGAGTTTGACTTCCGGACTGGCTGCCAAAGCCTTGAGATTGTCGATGATCGGTTTATTCGCGGGATTGGAGCAAATGTCGGCAAAAGATGTAAGCGGGGCCGCATTTGAGGGAATAATCCACTGATCGAAAAGGTCGCCCAGGATCACTACCTCTTTCACGTCCGGGGAATGCAATTGCTTGTCCAAAAAGTCCGCCAGAAAAGGAATGTTCTTATCAAACCAGCAGTAAGGGTGAGATCCGGTCAGGCTCCTCTCATCTCCCATATGAATGTCGCTGATAAAAATTCTTTTCGTTCTGTCTCCCATAGCTCTGAAACCATCCTTTCCTTGCCGGCCGTTAACAGCATGGTTGAAGATTTCCTGGCGGCGACAATCTTATGCCGCATCGAGACCTCGGTGCAAAACGCCGCCGTTTGCCTCCCCGGAATAGAACATCTTCCTTGTAACACAAACGGCAGCGGAGTAGTTAGTTGTCTTAGGCAAATAAATACTATATTATGGCAATAACTTCACGGATGCGGGGAGATGGCATGCGGGCTGAAAGCCTCGAGGAGAGAATCGGCGCCGTTCGGCGCTTCAACCGCTTCTACACCAGGCAGATCGGGGTTTTGCGGGAAGGTCTTTTGCAGAGCCCTTACTCGCTGACAGAAGCGCGTATCATCTATGAACTCGCTCAGAGCGAGAAGCTCACCGTTACCGGACTCTGCCGGGAACTCGGTCTGGATCCCGGCTATGTCAGCCGAATCGTGGTCCGGCTCGAGCAACGGGGGGTGCTGGACAAAACCCGTTCGGACAAGGACGGGCGCCAGCGCCTGATGTCCCTCACAGCCGAAGGCAGGAGCGCCTTTGCCCTTCTCGACCGGCGTTCCCGGGACGAGATCGCGGAAAAACTGGGCGAGCTCAGTGAGGAGGACCAGAAACTTCTGCTTAAAGGAATGCAACTCGTTGAAAGCGTACTCAGGAAAGGAAACGGATTCAAATTTTCAGAGCCGTTTGTCCTGCGACCGCCTGAGCCCGGTGACATGGGCTGGATCGCGCATCGGCACGGTGTTCTTTATGCGCAGGAGTACGGTTGGGATGAACGCTTTGAAGCACTTGTAGCCCGGATTGTTTCCGATTTCATAACCGAGTGCAAGCCGGCGCGGGAACGGTGTTGGATCGCAGAAATGAACGGTGAAATCGTAGGTTCCGTCTTTGTCGTGCAGCAAAGCGAATCAATCGCCAAACTCCGTCTGCTCCTGGTGGAACCCGGGGCGCGAGGCCTGGGGCTGGGCGGCCGTCTGGTCCAGGAAGCCATCCGCTTCGCCAGACGCAAAGGCTACTCAAAGCTTACGCTTTGGACCAACAGTGTCCTCGTGGCGGCGAGACACATTTATGAAAAAGCGGGGTTCGTGCTGGTGGCTCAAGAAGAACATGACAGCTTCGGTCATAAGCTCATCGGCCAAACGTTTGAATTAATCCTCTAGGGACTTTCCAGGGTTTCCGGTGATTACATTGGGCGGTTTTGCACGCGGACCCGATAGCCGGCGGCAAAAGAGAGGAAGCAGGCTGCGGCTGTGAGAGCGGTTGCATTGGCGATGTCTTTTTCGGGGTCTATTTCCACGATGTCGATGGCTGCGACTTTGGGGTGCTCCCCGCAGCAACGGGCCGCGAGGAAGAGTTCGGAGGGCTGGAGCCCGCCGGGGCGGGAACCGGGAGCCGCAGGGGCAAAAATGCGGTCGAGCACGTCGATGTCGAGGTCCACATAAATTGTGCCGGCAATGCGTGCTAGCCGGTCAAGTGCTTCTGAGATCGTTTTCTCAATTCCCGCAGCTCGAACCCGCTCGACCGGGATGACTTCGATGCCGGCCTGCTGCGCGATTTTCGCATAGGCTTCGGAATTGGCAAAAGACTGAATCCCCACCTGCACGATGTGGTTCCCGGGAAGGCCGTCCTGGAGGAGTCCCCGGACGGGGTTTCCGTTGGTCGGGCCTCGGTCCAGGTCGCGAAGATCCAGATGCGCATCGATGGTTAAAAGAGCGGTATCCGAAAGAGGCCCGATGGCTCGGCATGCGGCTCGCGTGAGGCTGTTGTTTCCGCCCAAAATAGAAACACACCCCGCTTTTTCGATTGCTCCACGAACCGCTTCGGCTATCAGCTCACAGGCTTCGGCGTAAGCAGCGTCCGAGACATCGAGATTGCCGAGATCGATGATTTTTAAGTCGGAAAGATCACAGCCTGAGGAAAAATCGAACGGGCTGTATTTTCCGAGCATCGAGCGGATGACATCGGGCGCAAGATCGTAGCGACTCGGAGTGATCGACCCCGCGGCGATTGGAATACCGAGGAGCGCAAGCGCGCCCACGGGATTTTGACTGTGGCGGCCGGAAATCCACGAGGCTGCGGTCGGCCAATGTTCGTCCACCTGTGATACTGTTATTGACCCACTCCGCGTATGCTGAGCCGGGATCGGGCTCGAGATCTTGTTCCTGATCCGCAAATGCCGTCTTCCCTTCATCTGTTGCTCCTATGGAGTGCGTGAGGGCAGGCCGAACAAAACGGATTGTCCGCCAACCGTTTGAAGTTTGAATTTTAGCATTAAATTCGAGTCTCCGGTGGTTAATACACTCGCCGGGACCAGTGCGAGCGATATTTCTTGTTTCCATTGCCGAAGCTTCAGAAGGGCTTGGCAGCACCCGGTTGAGGCTGCAGTCGAGAGAATCAGGTTCATGCCGCGTGCGTGGCCCAACAATCGGTGAGCAAACTCGCCGATGTCTAATTAAGGGCTTCCCCTATGCTCTATACTTTGTGGCCGACCCGATGAAATTGTGATCGCCGCCGTGGCCCACCTTCACAGAAACCCTCGGCATTATAGGGGAAAGATCCCCTGATGCCACTGTCCTGACTGCGGAAATCGAAACTAAGAGGCCGACAGAGCTCGGGCGCTCTCGGTAACGGCGCTCGGAATAAAATACCCGGAGGAGGGCGAGGCGATTCCGGCCGCGGCGGTTCGCCGTCGCCGCTAGTAGAAAATCGTCCGGCAGCGGTGGTAGGGGTGTTTTCGAAACTCGTCCACCTGCCCCAGGTTCCACAGCCAGTTGTCGATTTGCGGGCTGGTAAGGGTGCGGCCGACGTGCAGGAAATCTTGCTTTAGCCGCTCTACCGCATGGAGGGTCATCGCACGGATTTCCACTTCCTCCTCCGATCCCGGTTCTAGAAGTTCCATGGCCTCGATTTTCGAGGCGAGGTCGGGTCGGTAGGAAATGATCCCCAGTTCGCGCAGCACCTGCGGCAGCTTGTAGTCGGCAAAGGCGGTGAGCCGGGCGATGTCGGTGAAGGCGCCCCAGCTATTCCCGCCGAAAGCGCAATATACGTCTGAGACGAATATCTGGGCCTTTTTCCAGAAATAGACCCTCTCGCCCCGGTAGAGAGCCTCGTCGCGAAAGCTCGGAAAATGCGAGACGATGAGGCAGGAGAGCGCTGCAGCGCTGCCCGATGCGGCGTCAAAAAGGTTCATGAGATTTCCATCGAGCTTTTCCAGGATAACCTCGCCCGCCTCCTGAAGGTTGGCAAGCCTTTCTGCAAACATCGGGATTTCGATTCCGGAGTGCGGAACGCTCCCGGGGCCATGAAACGAAAAGATTTCGGCAAGCTCGGTTTTGCTGATTCCGGCAAGAAAGCGGGGATCGGTTACCGGGATCCCGTGTTCCTTCGCGCGCTTTAGCGCTGCGGCAAGCCCCCAGTAGCCGGAGAATTCCTCACCCTTGTAGAGGACCGACCAGGCAGGTTTTCCCGGATCGGGCCAAAAGCAGTGGTTCAAGATATCGAGGGTGAAAATCCAGCGGACGGTCTCTTCTGTTCCGTCGAAAAAATGGCAGGGATGATCCCACGAAGGGGAGGCGCCAACGATGTGCCCCCACCGGGCGATCGCAGGAGCTGTCCTTTTCGGGTGAAACAGGACCGAGCGGCCTTCCGCCGCTGCGCCTTCGATGGAGGGAAGAATTTGGAAGAAGTCTTGCACGTTTCCCTGTGGGTTCTATTGAAATGAAAATCCAGCACTTCGGGCCAGGCGCGGCAGGCGGTCCCAGCGCCCTAATGGATCAATTCCTTGAATGCATCTTTGATTCTGAGCGGTTCGAAAATCGGATTGGTGACGAGATCGGCTTTGGACGTGGGGTCGATCTGAATCGATTTTTTAAGGTATTTTAAGCACAGCTCCTCGTCTCCGGAGTAGAGGTGAGCGATCGCCAAATCATGAAACCCCGCCTTATCGGCAGGATGATATTTGATTGCCTGGTTGAATGCGTCAATCGCCTTGCCGTAATCCTCTTTTTGAAGATATGCGTAGCCCAGAGCGTTAAAGCCGTTGAAAACGTCCGGATCTATCTGGACAGCCTCGTTCAGGATCTCAATTCTTTTATCCAGATCTTGAACGTGATAGCTGGCGATGACCCTTTGCATGGCCCTCTGGGTGGTGTAAATTTCTTTTTTAAATTGATCTTTTAATTCGTTGAATCCATCCTTGAGTCTGCGAAGCGAGGTGAACTCATAGATGGTGAAGACCAGGAAGAGAATTCCGAGAAATGCCACGAGTATGTTAAGACCGGCCAAGTAAGTATTAACGCTCATAGCCAATCTCCCAGCTGGCGATTCAATTCGGAGAATCATCGGCACGTGGAAAGCCAATTGACTCAATCTTCCTTTAACAATGTTTGATTGTCAAGTCAATCAAAATGAAAACTGCACAGGGGGGCCGGCCATCCCGGCTGCGGCGGCTCGCCGCCCACCCGGGAAGCAAGGGGCAGGAAGCGGCAAGCGTTGGGCGCGCTTCCCGCTTCCTGCTTCCCGCTTCCCGATTCTATCGCTTAGGCGGCCTTCTTTTCCATGTAGTCGAAGATGTCCTGGACGGTGCGAATCTTTTCGGCTTCCTCGTCGGGGATTTCCGTATCGAAGGCTTCTTCGAGCGCCATGACCAGTTCGACCACGTCCAGGGAATCGGCCCCGAGGTCGTCGACTATATTCGCGTTCGGAGTCACCATCTCCTTATCGACTCCGAGTTGGTTTGCAATGATGTTGATGATTTTTGCGTATTCTTCCGGTGTGCTCATGTAATCCTCCTCTGGGTTGTAGTTTTGTCATCGGTTTGCTTCAGACGCAAAATCCGTTCACGTCCTTTTTTCGCGCCGTGTTTCCCCGGGTCGGGCGCCTCGGTTTTCCAGCCGTCCTTTACGAACCCGTGAAACAGTACTTCCAGCACGCCGGGGAGCTCATCGGCGAGCGGATAGGAACAGTCCCTGGCGAGCCATTTCTGGATCACTCCGTGTGCAAATCCCATGGTTCCGTAGAAAACCGTCTGAAAATCGACATCCTTCAGTATTCCCTGCTGCGTTCCTTCGTATACCTTGCGCTTGAGGTTGGGGACGGCCCGCATCACCTTTCGCAGATACTGGTCGGGAGAATGCTCGCCAAGATCGAGCCCCTCCTGCAGGATCAGCCGGTAGAGCCGCTGGTTGCGATCGAAGAATTCGAAATAGACCCGGATGTACTTGGAGATCATCGTCAGTACGTCGTCGTTTCCGTCAATGGCGGCAACGGCGTTTTTTTCGAGCTCTTCGAGCCTTACGCGCACAAGCTCGGCGAAAAGCTTCTCCTTCGTCTCAAAATGGCGGTAAAGAGTTCCCTTGCCGACCCCGGCCCTTTCGGCGATCTCGTCCATGGTGGCGGGGTGGAAGCCTTTTTGCGAAAAGACATCCAGCGCCGCTTCGAGCGCTCTTTCGCGTGCGTCCTGCCTGGGCAATGCGGGAGGCGCTTCCTCGGCCAGAAGCCTTTCCGCAAGCGCCGGGTAAAAGCTCGACACATCCATGCCCTTTTGCAGCGCGATTTGCCCCCCGACTTCAATCAGCACCGAAAGCGCGCTCTTCCTGCGAGGGGGCTTTGTGCGAAACGTCGTGCGGGCGTCGAGCAGCAGGCGTGCGAACTCGTCGAGAAATGCTTCCGGCGAGGCCGCCTCGAACTCTCTGGAGAGGGCTTCCAGGAGTTTTTGCCTGTTCCCCTCAACGGCCATTTTTTTTAAAACGGCCTCTGCATTTCGCCCAGACTGATTTTTCCCCACCAGCGGGACCTCCGAATGATACTGACCGGTCCGTCATAAATCATAGCGCCGGATAAAAGTCAATAGGGTTTTGGTTTTGGACGGGCGCGCGCTTGCACGAACACATATTATGTGTTACATCCTCAAAGAGGAGCCGATGCCATGCCCAATTTGACACTCGCGATCTCGGAAGAGCTTTTGAAAAAGGCCAGGCGGTATGCCGCCGAACAGAGTACGTCGGTAAATGCGTTGATCAGGGCTTACCTCGAAGAGTTGGTTGACAGGGACAATCGGCTCGATGAGGCGACCCGCGAACTGCTTGAGCTAAGCGAGACCTACGGCGGTCGTTTGGAGCCCTGGTCGCGAAACGACCTCTATGACCTCTAGAATATTTTTCGACACCAATGTCATTGCCTATGTTTTCGACAAGAGCAATCCCTCCAAGAGGGATCTGGCGAAGGATGTGGTTTCCTCCTGCATGCGCTCGGGAGCAATGGTCGTATCGACTCAAGTGCTCCAGGAGGTGTTCGTTGTGCTGACAGGGAGGCTCAAGCCCGCCATGCCCGTGGATGTGGCCGCGAAAATGATGAAGTGGCTGGCGCGAAATGAGGTAGCGATCATCCGTCCGGAAACTATTCAACGTGCTGTTGGAGTGCTCAGGGAAAATCGGATTTCATTTTGGGACTCTCTCATCGTTTCCTGCGCCTTGGAATCACGATGCGAGGTTCTTTTCACAGAGGATTTTCAAGACGGGCAGGTGATCGCCGGCGTGCGAATCAGCAACCCGTTGCGAGCCCGGGGGGCATGAGGCGGCCTGAAAAACGACTGCCGAAGACACGCCAGAGGAAATAAAAGATGTTCGAGGAGCTCTGACATGCTAAAACTGGGGGAATCGAGCGCCCGAATTTGTTAGAATACCGGATCTCTAAACAGGAAAATTACCATGCCCGCTCCCCCGACCGATTCTTTTCATAGGAAGATCGACTACCTGCGGCTTTCGATCACCGACAGGTGCAATCTGCGCTGCGTCTACTGCATGCCGGAGGAAGGGGTGCGGAAGTTCGAGCATGCGGAGATATTGAGCTACGAAGAAGTCGTGCGACTCGCCCGGATTTCGATTTCGACGGGGATGTCCAAGGTGCGCATGACGGGGGGCGAGCCCCTGGTTCGAAAAGACGCTTTGCAGTTGTGCGAGAGCATTTCGCAGGTTCCCGGACTTACGAGCCTGACGCTTACCACCAACGGGGTGCTGCTTTCGGAGTTTGCCGAAGGGCTCTTTCGGGCGGGCATTCGGCGCGTCAATGTGAGTCTGGATACTCTGAAGCCGGAGAGGTTTCTCAAAATTTCGAGAAAGGACCTTTTCGACAGGGTGTGGGCAGGGATCATGGCTGCCGAGCGGGTCGGGTTTTCGCCGGTAAAGCTCAACGCGGTGATCATGGCGGGGGTAAACGACGATGAAATCGAAGATCTGGCCCGTCTGACCTTCCGGTTTCCCTTCCATGTCCGGTTCATTGAATTTATGCCTTTCCAGCAGTGCGAGTCCCGGTCGCTTTTCATTCCGGCCCGGGAGATCCTCGAGAGGCTGCGGAGGGTGGCGCCCCTGGAGGAATCGAGCGTGCAGGAGGGTAACGGCCCGGCGCTTCATTACGCCTTTCGGGGCGCGGTCGGGAAAATCGGGATCATCAGCCCGGTGTCCGACCATTTCTGCCCGAGTTGCAACCGGCTGAGGCTTACCGCGGACGGAAAGCTCAGGACTTGCCTCTTTTCCGAGGAAGAAACCGATCTTCGCGAGCTG
>JAKAJS010000217.1 GCA_021813685.1 Deltaproteobacteria bacterium
CTCCGGGTTGGGCATAGGCAAGACGTTCCAGCGGCTGGTGCGCCAGAAATTGATTCAGAACGACATGGTGGTAGCGGCGAGGACCCTCACTTCGGCGGCCTCCGATGCGAGGATGGCCGGGGTGAGCCTTCCCGCAATGAGTTCTGCGGGAAGCGGCAATCACGGGCTTACGGCGACCCTTCCCATCTGGGCGGTAAAGGACTACCTCGCGTGCGATCCCAAGACGGTGCTGGAGGCCGTGGGGTTGAGCCATCTTTTGACAGCCTACGTAAAAGCGCACACCGGAAGACTTTCGGCCGTCTGCGGCTGCTCCATCGCAGCGGGAGCCGGAGCTGCGGCGGGAATAACATATCTGCTCGGAGGAGATCTGCACCACATGGCGAGCGCCGTCATGAATCTCGTGGAAGATCTTGCCGGGATCATCTGCGACGGGGCCAAACCGGGGTGTTCCCTGAAGCTCGCCACTGCGGCGGGAACAGCCGTTCAGGCAGCGCTATTCGCGATCAACGGCGTCCGTGTTCAGCCAACCGACGGCATCATCGGGGCATCCGCCGAGCAAACGATGCGCAATGTCGGAGAATTGAGCACTCAGGGCATGATCGAAACCGATCACACGATTTTAAAAATCATGCTGGAGAAAAAATTCCATTCTCTCCGGGACTCGACTTCCGGAGCCATCCCCGGGCCGGCTTGAACGACAGAAAAACCCGACCCCAACGGGTTACCACAGCTCCCCGAGCCCCCCATCGGTGCATCGCGTTTTCCCCGGACAAAAGGCGCTGAACGAAAACGGCGGAACCGCCGTAATCGTTCAGGTCCACCGGAGTAGCCATGAGTAGCAGAACGGCTTTTACACAGGCACGGAGGTCTCTATGCTCAGGAGCTTGGGGCCCTGTTTGATCCGAAACTTTCCCTCCACGGTCTCCCAGATCCATCCCGAATAGCCGTATCCGCCGACCGGTTTGGTGATGAAGGCGCCGCGCCACGAAGCGGTGCGCATCTGGTTGCAGATAACGGTACCGAAGCGGCCGAAGGTGTAGGTTGCAACCGGATGGCAGTAGTCTTCGCCCGTAAGCGCCGTGGCTGCCGCAGAGGCTTCCTCTCCGCCGAAAAGAGCGGCCCGAAGGCCGTACTTATGGTTTTTGGCCCTGGAGACGACCTCCTGTGTGGAAGAAAAGGAAGTCGTGAAAGCAACCGGTCCGAAGACCTCCTCGCGCATTCCGAGCATCTCGTCGGTGCTGTTTTTGACAACGGCCGGATAGATCAGGTTTCCATCGATCCTGCCGCCAATGAGGATCTCGGCGCCAAGGCGCGAAGCCTCCTGGAGCTGGTCGCCGATGAGTCTCACGGCGAAGTCGCTCACCACGGGCGCGATATCGGTGCTTTCCTCTTCAGGCTTTCCCGTCCGGAGGGTTTTGACCCGGTCGACGAATTTTTCGAGAAACTCGTCGTAGATGGATTCGTGAATAAAAATCCGCTTTGGGGCAGTGCAGGTCTGCCCGGAGTAGGTGAATTTGGCCGCCATGAGGTCGGCGAGGGCAAGATCGAGGTCGGCATCGGGGAAGACGATGAAGGGATCCGAACCCGGTCCCTCGAAGACGAGCTTTTTACCCGTTTTCCGGAAAGCCTCCTCGTAGGGCATGATATTTTCGTCATTTCCGAACACAACGACGGCGGATACATCCGGGTCGCGCAGGGAGTCCTCCATGCAACTTGCGCCGCTGCCGTCAAAGAAGGTTACGTCGTCTCCGAAGATGGGCCGGTAAATGCTCTCGGTAAGCTTCATCACGTTTCGACCCCGCGAGGAAAACTTGACCTTCACCCGGTTTCCGACCAGGTAGATCGAGATAATGGCCGTGTTGACCCAGGCGCTGCCGTTATAGGAGAGCATGAGCGATACCTGTGAACCGGGACCTCCCAGAGGGGTTCGGACGCCCAGGATGTCTGCGGTTTCCTTGAACATCCCGAGCCGGTCCACGGCCATATCCACCTCACGCCTGCAGTCTTTCAGGGTAAAGCGGAGGTCCTGCACCGCAAGCTCGGCCATCGGCTCTCTGTGCTCGTTCAACGCATCGGCCAGTCTCAAGACGTTTTGCAATCGTTCTTCAAAAGACATTCTGCGTCTCCTTTCCCCGGGAACTTCTCCCCGCTTCCCGTCTTTATTCCCGCTCCCCGCTTCCCGCTCCCCGCTTTCCGCTCCCCGCTTCCCGCTTCCGTCCTTATTCCCGCTTCCCGCTTCCTGCTTCCCGCTCCCCGCTTCCGTCCTTATTCCCGCTTCCCGCTTCCTGCTTCCCGCTCCTGTCCCACACACAGCGGCAGCCCGTCTGCCTGCCATCCGCCGCCCAGGGCCTGGATGAGGAGCACATCGGCAACCATCCGGCGACCGAGGATGTTGGCAGCGGTGAGTTCGTCATTTAGCGCGATCGCCTGGGTGACAATGACGCTCAGGGCGTTTACGATTCCCGCCTTGTACTGATTGGTGGTGATGGCCACCGACTGCTGCGCCGCCTTTACCGCCTCGTCCTGGACCCGCGCCTCGTTTTCCAGGATGCGTAGCGCGGAAAGGTTGTCCTCGACCTGCTGGAAAGCGGTGAGAACGGTTTGGCGGTATGATGCCGCAGCCGCATCGTAGGCTGCCCGTGCCTGGGCTACCTGCGCGTGCCGGAGCCCGCCCTCGAATACCGTCTGCTGCAGGAGCCCGGGCCCAAGAGTCCAGAAGCGGGCGGGCCAGGTGAACCACTGTGCGAGGCTGGACGCTTCCAGTCCGCCCGTTGCACTCAAGGTTATGGTCGGGTAATAGGCGGCTACCGCAACGCCTATCTGGGCGTTTGCGGCGGCTGCCTGCCGCTCGGCGGCGGCGATATCGGGCCTGCGTTCGAGGAGTTCCGACGGGATGCCGGCCGGAACCACCGGCGGTTTCAAATTGAGCGGCAGGGGGGGAATACTCAATTCCAAAGGGGGCTTTCCCATGAGAACCGCGATGGCGTGTTCGAACTGGGCGCGCTGCACCCCGGTGTCGATCTCCTGGGCCCGGGCGGTTTTGAGCTGGGTTTCCGCCTGGAGCACATCGGCCGGGGAGGCAACACCTGTCGCATACCTGTTTTTCGTGAGCTGGAGAAACCGGGTGTAAATCTCTACGGTCGAGTGCAGGATCTGCGCCTGTAAATCGAGTGCGCGAAGCTGGAAATAATCCTGCGCAAGCTGCGCGTGGGCGGCGAGGCGAACTCCCTCAAGATCGGCTTCGCTTGCCTGCGCGCTCGCCTTGCTTGCCTCGACGGTCCTCCTGATTTTGCCCCACAGATCCAGCTCCCAGGAGATATCGCCCGAGAGGAGAAAGTCGGATATCGTTTGCCCGGCCCCGTTTCTTAGCAGGGTGCCCGGGGTGCGGCTCCTGGTTCCGGAGGAACTTCCCGAGATCACGGGGAAATAGCCTGCCCGGGCGACCTGAACGGACGCGAGGGCCTGCCGGAACTGGGCTTCGGCCTGTGCCAGGTTCTGGTTCGAAATGTTTACCTGCGCTTCAAGCGCGTTCAACTGCGGATCTCCGAAAATCTCCCACCACGCGCCACGAGAGATGCCATCCAGCGGCTGCGCCTTCTTCCAGCCCTTCATTTCCTTGTAGGAGGCAGGAACCGGGGCTTTGGGCCTCACATAGTTCGGGCCTACCGTGCACGCGGCAAGTGTCGAGATCAGACATGCCATCATCGCGTGCTTCACAAATTTTGGTTGCGCCATACCTTCGCCTTTTTGCTATGGGCCTTTTATTTTTCACGTCCGCGCAGAAGAAAAAGTCTAAAGCGGTCCATATAGAGATAGATAACGGGAGTGGTAAACAGGGTGAGCATCTGGCTGAAAATCAACCCTCCCACGATCGATATGCCGAGAGGCTGGCGCAGCTCCGAGCCGATTCCCCTGCCCAGCGCCAGGGGCAGCGCCCCCAGAAGGGCCGCCATGGTGGTCATCATGATCGGCCGAAACCGCAGCAGGCTCGCTTCGTAGATGGCCTCCTTCGGTTCCATGCCCTCGTTTCGCTCCGCGTCGAGGGCGAAATCGACTATCAGTATCCCGTTCTTTTTCACCAAGCCAATCAGGAGGATAATGCCGATAATGGCGATGATGGTCAAGTCCATCCGCAGGGCCAGAAGGGCCAGCAGAGCGCCTACGCCCGCAGAGGGAAGCGTTGAAAGAATGGTTACCGGGTGGATGTAGCTTTCGTAGAGAATGCCCAGCACGATATAGACCGCCAAAAGGGCCGCCAGGATCAGCAGGGGCTGATTGGCAAGGGAAGCCTTGAAGGCGCCGGCCGTACCCGGAAAAGAGCCGTAAATGCCTGCCGGCATCACCAGTTTGCCCATGGCCTCCTCGATTGCGTTTACCGCGTCTCCCAGCGCATAGCCCTTGGCCACATTGAAGGAGAAGGTAATCGAGGGAAACTGCCCGGTATGGTCGATGGAAAGCGAAGTGGCCCTGGGTTCAAAGCGCGCAAAGGCGCTCAGCGGCACTTCCTTTCCATTGGGTGCGAGAACGAAGAGCTTTTTGAGAGTGTCCGGATGCTGCCAGTAGCGTGGTGCAACCTCCATGACGACATGATACTGGTTTAGAGGCATGTAGGTAACCGATACCAGCCGCTGGCCGAAGGCATCATAGAGGACATTATCGATCAGCTGGGTGCTGATGCCGAACCGGGAGGCAGTGGCGCGGTCGATGACGACCCGGGTCATGAGGCCGCTTTCCTGCTGATCGCTGTTTACGTGCGACAACTGGGGCAGGGATTGCAGAGTTTTAAGCACCTTGGGCGCCCATTTGTTCAGTTCCGCAAGCGAATCGGAACTCAGGGCATACTGGTAGAGAAGCGTCCCCATGTGGGCGCCGATGCGCAGATCCTGGGTCGGGGTAAGGAAGGTGGGCGCCCCGGGCACCCTGGAAAGCTTTCCATAGAGCCGCCTGATGATCTGCATGGCCGAAGCCTTGCGCTGGTCAAAGGGTTTGAGAACGATGAACATTCTGCCGACATTTGTGGCGCCCATTCCCCCGGTAAAACCGATCACGTCGGTCACATCCGGATCTTTCCGGATGATGTTCATCACTCTTGTGAGCTTTTTATTCATGGACTGAAAAGAGATGGACTGCTCGGCCTGAATCATGCCCATAAGGCGGCCGTTATCCTGTTCGGGAAAAAACCCTTTCGGGATGTAGACGTATAACCAGACGCTGGAGACGAGCATGAGGAAGGTGAGCGCGAGCATGAGCAGGGAGTGGCGCAAAGCCCACCGGAGGGTTACGGCGTAGATGTTTTTCATCTTGTTGAAAAGCCACTCGTTAGCCCGGTACAAATAGCCGTGGGCGCGCTTTTCCTCTTTTTTAATGAGTCGAGCGCACATCATCGGGGTCGTGGTAAGGGAGACCAGAAGCGAGATCAGCACGGCGATGGCAAGCGTTACCCCGAATTCGCGAAAAAGGCGCCCCACCATGCCGCCCATCATGAGGAGGGGTATGAATACCGCAACCAGGGACAGGCTCATGGAGATGACCGTAAAGGTGATCTCCCTTGCCCCCTTCATGGCGGCCTCCATGGGAGTAAGACCTTTTTCGACGTACCGGATGATGTTTTCCACAACCACTATGGCATCGTCTACGACAAACCCGGTGGCCACGGTCAGGGCCATGAGGGAGAGATTATCGAGGCTGTAGCCGAAAATATACATCACGCCGAAGGTGCTGATGAGCGAAACCGGCACGGCGACGGCCGGGATAAGAGTTGCCCGGGCATTTCGAAGGAATGCGAAAACGACCAGGATAACCAGGATGCCCGCCACGACCAGCGCGTGCTCAACGTCCCGGAGCGAGCCCCGAATGGGAGGTGTCCTGTCGAGAACAACCGAAAGTTTGACACTCTGGGGCAGGATTGCGGAAAGTTCCGGGAGAATTTTTCGTACACGCGACACCGTGGAAATAATATTGGCGCCGGGCTCGGGGAAAATAATCATCATTACCGCAGGCTTACCGTTTACATAGCCGGCATTGCGCACATTTTCGACCGAATCGAGCACGGTGCCAAGATCCGAGAGCCGCACCGGAGCCCCGTCGGTATAGCGCACGATGAGATGACGGTACTGAGAGGCTTTGTGCAACTGGTCGTTTGTCTGTATGTTCCAGGTGAGAGTGCGGTTGGCCAGCTTTCCCGTGGGCTGGCTCACGTTGGTGTCCTTCAGCATGGTCCGGACATCTTCGAGACCTATGCCGTACCTGTCCAGGGCGGCCGGGTTGAGCTCCACGCGCACCGCGGGCAGCGACCCGCCGCCCACAAAGACCTCGCCGACCCCGTTTATCTGCGAGATTCTTTGCGAGAGCACCGTGGAGGCAGTGTCATACATCTGCGCCCTGCTGATCGTGTCCGAGGTAAGGGACAGGATCAGGATCGGGGCATCGGCGGGATTCATTTTGCGATAGGTGGGGTTGCTCGGCAGATCGGCCGGCAGGTAGGTGCGCGCCGCGTTGATTGCGGCTTGCACGTCGCGGGCCGCCCCATTGATATCGCGGTTCAGGTCGAACTGAAGAGCTATGGCGGTTTGACCCTGGTAGCTGGTGGAAGTCATCTCGGTAACGCCGGCGATATGGGCGAACTGGCGCTCCAGCGGCGCGGCGACGGCGGTCGCCATGGTCTCCGGGTCGGCCCCCGGAAGGGTGGCCCCTACCGAGATGGTCGGAAAATCCACCTGCGGCAGGGGTGAGACCGGCAGCAACCGAAAGGCTACGATGCCGGCAAGAGTGATGCCGAGCGTTAAAAGCGTAGTCGCGACGGGGCGCTTTATGAAGATGGAGGAAATGTTCATACGGCCCCGTCATTTCCGCGCAGCCGACGAGCCAGCCGGTCAAACCACAGGTAGACGACCGGGGTGGTATAGAGGGTGAGGATCTGGCTGAAGAGGAGACCTCCCACAATGGAGATGCCCATGGGGCGCCTCAGCTCGGACCCCATCCCGGTACCCAGCGCAAGAGGCAGAGCGCCCAGTAGGGCCGCCATCGTCGTCATCATGATCGGCCGAAACCGCAGAAGAGAAGCCTGATAGATTGCTTCCACGGGGTCCTTGCCCTCGTTACGTTCGGCATCGAGGGCGAAGTCGACCATCATGATCGCGTTTTTCTTGACGATTCCTATCAGCAGGATGATGCCGATCAGCGCAATGACGCTGAATTCGGTGTGGCAGAGCAAAAGGGCGAGAATGGCGCCGATACCTGCCGAGGGCAGTGTCGAAAGGATCGTAATCGGGTGAATGTAGCTTTCATAGAGGACACCCAAAACGATATAGACGGTAATCAGAGCGGCCAGTATGAGGATCGGTTCATTTTTGAGGGCAGCCCGGAAGGCCTCGGCGGTCCCCTGGAAGCTGCCCCAGATGGAAGCAGGCATGCCCAGTTTGGCCGCCGTTTTTTCCACAGCGCTGACCCCTTCGCCCAGAGAGACTCCCGGGGCCAGGTTGAAAGAAACGGTCGCAGCCGGGAACTGCCCCTGGTGGTTGATCACAAGAGGGGTGGTCGTTTCCGTAAGGCGGGTCATGGCCGTTAACGGCACCTGCTGACCGCTCGGGGCGTGAATATAGATGTTTCGCAGGTCCCCCGGGTCTCGCTGAAAGTGGGGTTTTACTTCCAGGATCACCCGGTACTGGTTCAGCTGGGTGAACATGGTGGAAATCTGCCTCTGGCCGAAAGCGTCGTCGAGGGTGTCCACGATCATCTGGGGAGTGATCCCGAAACGGGCAGCGGTGATGCGGTCGATATCGAGGTTTGCCGCAAGTCCCCCGTTTTGCTGATCGCTGCCGACATCGCGGAGTTGTGGCAGTGTTTGAAGGGCTGCGACGAATTTGGGCGTCCAGACATCGAGTTCCTTGGAGTCCGGGTCTTCGAGACTGTACTGGAATTGGGTTTTGGAGACCCGGTCCTCGACAGAGAGATCCTGCACAGGCTGCATGTACAATTTGATGCCGTGAAGCTTCGCCACCTCCGTATCGAGGCGTCGAATCACAGCGGTTGCACTCTCATGCCGCTGCCCGATCGGTTTGAGATTTATCTGCATGCGGCCGGAATTTTGGGTGACATTGGTTCCGTCGATCCCGATAAAGGTCGAAAGGCTTTGAACCGCGGGGTCTTTTAGCACCACTTTTGCCAGGGCCTGCTGCTCTTTTGCCATGGCGTCGAAGGAAATGGATGGGGGCGCCTGGGAAATGCCCAGGATGAGTCCGGTATCCTGAACGGGGAAAAAGCCTTTGGGCACGACGATGTAGAGCAGTATGGTCACCACCAGGGTGGCCGCTGCCACCAGCAGGACAGCCGTCTGCCGGTCGAGCACCCAGCGAAGGGTTCTGCCGTAGAAGCCGATCAGAGAATCCCAGACGTGCTGAGACTTTTTATAGAGCCTCCCCTGCTCTTCCTCGGGCGTGTGGTGCAAAAGACGCGCGCACATCATGGGGGTGAGCGTGAGAGAGACGACCCCCGAGATCAGGATCGTCACCCCGAGTGTGATGGCGAACTCACGGAAAAGCCTCCCCACGACGTCGCCCATGAACAGCAGCGGGATGAGAACGGCGATGAGCGAAATGGTAAGAGACATGATCGTAAAGGCGATCTGGGCCGAACCCTTGAGAGCGGCCTGAAGGGGCGGCTCCCCCTGTTCGATGTAGCGCGCGATGTTTTCGATCATAACGATGGCGTCATCGACCACAAAACCGGTCGAGATGGTGAGGGCCATGAGGGTGAGGTTATTGAGACTGAAACCCAGAAGATACATCACCCCGAAGGTCCCGACCAGGGAAAGCGGTACGGCGACGCTTGGAATTATGGTTGCAGAGACGTTTCGCAGGAAGAGAAAAATCACCATGATGACCAGGGCCACCGCCAGCATCAGTTCGAATTGCACATCGCTCACCGAACTGCGGATCGTTTCGGTGCGATCGGTGAGCATGTGAACCTTTATGGCCGCAGGCAGGGAACTCTGGAGCGTGGGAAGGAGCCTTTTGATCCTGTCCACCACCTGGATGACGTTTGCGCCCGGCTGCCTTTGGATGTTTACTATCACCGCGGGGGTGTCGTTCATCCAGGCCGCAAGATTTACGTTTTCCGCGCCGTTTATCACGCTTGCGACATCGGAAAGCTTGACCGGGGCGCCGTTTCGGTAGGCAATGATCAGAGGCCGGTACTCATCGGCGCTCAGAAGCTGATCGTTGGCCCCGATGAGGTAGGAGCGGTGAGGGCCGTCGAACTGCCCCTTGGCCTGATTGACATTGGCGGCCACAATAGCCGAGCGCAGATCTTCGAGCCCCAGGCCGTCAGCGGCAAGAGCCGTCGGGTTGGCCTGAATGCGAACCGCCGGCCTCTCCCCCCCGCTTATGCTCACAAGGCCCACTCCGGGCAACTGGGATATCTTCTGGGCAAGCCGCGTATCGGCCAGATCTTCGACTTTGGGAAGTGGAAAGGTATCGGAGGTAAGCGCCAAAGTCAGGATCGGGGCGTCCGCCGGGTTTACCTTGCTGTAGACCGGAGGGTTGGGCAGATCTTTGGGAAGATAGGAGCCGGAAGCGTTTATTGCCGCCTGCACCTCCTGCTCGGCTACGTCCAGGCTGAGATTCAGACTGAACTGGAGCACTATGATCGAACCGCCCCCCGAACTGCTCGAGGTCATCTGATTGAGCCCCGGCATCTGCCCGAACTGCCGTTCGAGCGGGGCCGTGACGGTCGAGGCCATGACGTCGGGGCTCGCGCCCGGGTAGAAGGTGAGCACCTGGATCGTCGGGTAGTCCACCTCGGGAAGGGCCGACACGGGCAGAAGAGAATAGGCGACCGCGCCGGCCAGCAAAATGGCCGCCATGATCAGCGTTGTGGCAACGGGCCGTAGAATGAACGTGCGCGATGGGTTCATTTTTGCTTCCCGCCGGCGGCCTTTGCGGTTTCGACATGGGCGAGGACTTTGCTGCCGTTCGTCAGTTTCTCGGCGCCGTCCACCACAACCGACTCTCCCGGGGAAATCCCCGAAGAGATCGCCTGGAGCTCGCCTTCCGAAGGTCCGAGCTTCACCCAACGCAGCGAAACCGTACTCTTGTCCTTGTTGAGAACAAAGACAAACGTGCCCCTGGGACTGCGCTGCACCGCAGAGGTCGGTACGACCACGGCATCGGGCAGGGTCGCAAGGCGCAGTCTCGCATTGACAAACTGGTTCGGGAAAAGCTCATGGTTTTGATTCGCGAATATGGCCTTGAGTTTAACCGTCCCGGTGCTGGTGTCTATTTGGTTGTCGACGGTCCGCAGGAAACCGGTCGCAATTTTTTTAGTCATCTCACGGTTGAAAGCGACCACCTGCGGACGCTTTGTCGTTTTCAAGGCATCCAATACCGCCTGCAGACTGTCCTCGGGAATGGGGAAAATTACGGAAATGGGCTGTTCCTGCGTGATGACCGCCAAACCGGTGGTGTCCGAAGTTTGCACGATGTTTCCGGCGTCGACCAGGCGAAGCCCGATACGACCGGTGAGCGGGGAGGTAATGTGGCAATAGGTCAGGTTGACCTTGGCGGCGTCGACCACGCCTTGGTCATATTTCACCGTCCCCTCGTACTGGTGCACGAGAGAGGCCTGGGTATCCCGCTGCTGTGTCGATATGGAGTGCTCTTTGACGAGCGTGTCGTAGCGCTTCAAATCGATCCGGGCGTTTTCCAGCAGGGCCTTGTCTCTCGCCAGCTGGCCTTCCGCCTGGACCAGCGCCGCCTGGTACGGCCGCGCATCGATTTCGAATAGAGGCGCCCCCTTCTTTACCAGATCGCCCTCCTGGAACTCGACCTTCATGATCTGCCCGTTTACCCGTGTATGGACCGTCACGACATTGAGGGGCGTGACCGTGCCGAGGCCGGTTATATAGGTGTTGATCTTGGAGTGCCGGGCGGGTTCGACGAGGACCGGGGTGCTCATCTGAAAGTGTGGTCGCTGCCCCTCTGCCCGCTCTCCTAAAAACATGCGCGAGCCGGCGTAGATCAGCCCCCCCACAAGTATCAGAGCAAACACCCAGCCCCAGGGCCGGCCGCGGCGGAGTCCCGGCTCGGAACCTCCCCTCTTTTCGTTTTCCATTGGAGAACTCATCTCTTATGCCTTTTCACAATCACGGATCAGGATCGGCACAACATCAGCGCCACCAAATAAATCCATATTTCGCGAACCAATTGTACACCTCTTCGCTTATAACAGCCATACAGCCAACGTTCTCGGCAAGAGGTCGATTTTGGCCTTCCGGCCTTGTGCAGCAAGGTACCGATTCTAGCAGGACATCCCGGATCGTCGAATAAAATTTTGTAAAGAGTTGTCAAATTCCTTTACCTTTCTTAACATGAAAACTCTTGCCTGTAACCCTCTGACAACTACGAGGCATAAAAACAGCTCAGGGCTGCGGTTTACTAACCGCAACCCTGAGAAACACAGTAAACGACCCGAGCCAAACGACTCAATACTGTTATACTGCCGGAAAGAAAATGTCTCGGCTATTTGCGTTTGTCGCCATGTCCACCTCCGCGAGGCCCGCCCCCGTGAGGCGCCCCCCCGAAGCCCCCTCGGGGCCCCCCACCGTGAGGCGCGAAGCCGCCGCGAGGAGCAGCCCCAAAAGCGGCGCGAGGAGCACCGCCGCCAAAACCTCCACGCTGATGGCCGAAGGCGGCGTTGGAGCGCTGGTGACCGAAAGCGGCATTAGAGCGCTGGTAACCGTAGGCGGCATTAGAACGTCCATGGCCAAATGCAGCATTGGAACGGCCGTGGCCGAAGGCGGCATTCGAACGTCCGTGGCCAAATGCGGCGTTGGAACGCCCATGACCGAAAGCGGCGTTGGAGCGCTGGTAACCATAGGCGGCATTAGAACGCCCATGACCGAAAGCCGCGTTGGAACGCCCGTGACCAAAGGCGGCATTGGAACGTCCATGGCCAAATGCAGCATTCGAGCGCCCATGCCCAAAAGCAGCATTGGAACGTCCATGGCCGAAGGCGGCGTTAGAACGTCCCCCGAAACTGCCGCGGGCGGCGGCACCTCTGTAGCCGGTACTGCCACCTCTTAGTTCATGCATGACCCGGGATGTCGAGGGTCTTGCGCCCTGGAACCCGCGACCGGCAAAACCGGGGCGTGAGCCGCCAAAGCTCCGTCCAGCAGTTCCGACTCGTGCGCCGGCGGCCGCGCCGGTCGCGCTCATGCCGGGTCGCACGCCGGCACGCGTTACCACCCGGCCGTTATAGACCCTGCCGGTGTTGATGTGGCTGCGAAGCACCGCAGGATCGACTACAGCTCTTCCAAAGGTACGCGTCCGCACAGCCGCAGAACCGACACGGCCCGCCATGGCCATATACCGAGCATTGGCGTATTGATAGTTGTTTTGCCAGCGGTTTATGACGGTAACATTCGTAGTATTGATGTTGATCCCGCGATCGACATTGAGAAAGACCTCGTGGCGGCCCCATCCCCAGCTGCCCCAGCCCCAGCCCCAGGCGGGTCCGACGGTTATGGCTCCCCAGAATCCAAACACTCCCACTACCGGTGTAAAGACCACGGGGGCCTCCCAAACCGGATAGTAAACGAGGGGTGGGTATGCCGGCCACCACCAGGTCCCGTAGACCACTGCCGGATTGTAGCGCGGGATATAGACGATCTCGGGGTTTACCGGTTCGATCTCGACGTAATCGTCGGTTACGACCACTCTCTGCTGGACGGTCGTCCTGAGGTTTCCGGCCGCTTCGGCCCTTCTGCGGAGTCTTTGGACAGAGTCCATGACGGCGGCCTGCTGGGCGAGAAAAGCCTCACCGAGCCGCTGCGTCCAGTCGGGTTGCTGGGCCAGCATGGCGAGCACCTGCGGAAAAGGTGCGAGCGCCTTAATGCTGAGATCCCAGTCCATCCGGTCGAGTTCGAAGTTGAGTCGCTGGCCCCGCAGCCCCGGGTGCGCCCGCAGCCAATGGTAGGCATCCATCACCTGGTCCGGGTAGGTTGCCGCGATAAGGACCTGTGCAAGAAGTGAATCCGGATACAGGGCAATCGGCGCCAGCATCTGATCGAGTTCCTGCTCGCTGAATGTCACCGCAACTGCGGGGCCCTCGACTTGAACTGCGGGTCCTTCTTCTTGCGCAAAGACCCTGCAGGGCCGGGTCATCAGGATGAATACCCCCAGCAAAGCGCAGGTAACAAGTGTCTTTGCCTTCATAATGTTCTCCTCCAGTCGTTTTGATCCAAAAACATGTCGCTTCGGCGATACGATGCCGGTCGCCTCGTCCAGTGAGTAAACGAATCTGCAAGCAAATTAGTTTACAGAAATCACTCAATAATGAAATGAGTGAAAACTTATTTCAAAATAGCAAAAGAACAGATCGTTGAAAAAGAAGGATAAAACGGGATGGAGCGCAGCGCAGCGGCAGATGATGAAGCAAAAACGGGGCCTTTGCTCTTCACTCTTTTGACATCGGGCCGGAGACGATCATGCCATGGATTGGAGCCGGTGATAAATCCGGATTATACGCCTCCGGGTTTGGGCCAGTTGGGCCTCGGAACCGGGACGTGTTCTCAGAGCGAGGAACACAAGGCTCTGCTCATACATAGCATCGTGAAGCCTGCCGATCTTTTTTTGCCTGTCGATGTCCAGCATGCGTCCCTCCGTCCTCGCAGGCCCTTATAGCTGAGGACCGCCCTGGAATCAAGGATTGTTTTCCAGAAATTTTGATTCTTCCGCGGAGAATAATGGCCGGCGGTTCCACCGCCTGATCGGGGTAATTCGTGTCTATCCGGAAACCTGGAACACCTCGGGTGATTCGGACTCAAGTCCCCCTTTGAAAAAGCGGGATTTAGGGGGATTTTACAAATAAATCAGCTATATACCTTTTCAGTCTCCTCTGCCGCCCCTGCCCCTTCGCAAGGGGAGTCCGGTCCAGTCAGCGCCTTAGATCGGTTTCCGGATGGACACCACTACTTCTCGGTGCGTCCGACCGGCGCCACAGGGTCGAACCGGGCCACTGCGCGGCGGATGTCCCGCATCACTTCTGCGGTCTCAGACCGGAGACCGGCGGGGAGAAGGCTTCTGAGAACCCTTCCAGCCTCACTCGCAGAGGCGCCTGTCATGAGGTCGTAATATGCGGCCTGCATCGCCAGAGAGGAAGCGAGCGCGTTTTTTCCCGCCTTGGACGCGGTGGAGGCCCCTTCACTGGCTTCGTGCAGCAGGCGGGAATAAAACGACTTGAATTCCCCCGGTCGATCCACTCGCCAGTGTCCGTCGGAAAAGACGAGCAGACGCACCATCGCGGGCGAATCGGCAAAGGAGAATTGAATCTTCATATCCGGCGAACCGTAGTAGGCGAACTGCCAGTCGTGCACTTTGATTTCCCGCCGCAAACCATCTCCCGCCCGGACAAATTTGACTTCTCCGTTGTCGTTTTCAAGGTTTGCCCTGTCGAGAGAACTTATCGGACCGCAGTTGGTGGCGATGAAAAGAGTGGTGCAACAATGGGCGCCGCCGGAATAGCAGTAGGCAAGCAGGGTGTGACAACCCGGGAAAGGAATGGAGGCGGCTGTTGCGGGCCCGTGCGTTTTGAAGGCGCAGTCGGCCTGGGCAAGCTTTTTACCGTCTAAAAAAAATTTCAGGAAGTAATCGCCCTGCACGGACGACTGGGTCAGCAGAAGCCGCCCGAGGTTATAGTGCGAGTCTTTTTCAGCGCAGCTGTGCCCTCCATCCTTTGCCATGGCCATGCAAAAAGGAGAGCCGACCATCACCAGAAGCACCAGGACAGCGGGAAATTTTGCAATCACATGAGCCTCGTCCGGAACCATCAGATGGAGAAAAGCAACTTCGAAGGCGCCTGCGGCGCGCGTGTACGTTTCGGTGTTCCTTCCGTCTGTTTGATAATCATCGAACACATGGTCTGCGAGCCGGCAGGGGCGCGGGGGAAACGTTCCCCCGCTCTTTTCCCTGCTCTGCCCGCCCGCGAAGCAGGCGGGCAACTCGGCAGCGGCGGCTCGCCGCACTAGTCGCAGAGCAACTCCGAGAGTTCCTTTATTTCCAGAGCATCCTGCTTATTGAGGCTCATGCACGCATCGGTCAGCATGTTCACGCAATAGGGACACGCGGTGGCAAGCACTTCGGCCCCGGAGTCCAGGGCGTCGAGCACCCGGAGCTCACCGAAACGCTCCCCCATGGGAACCTCTGCCCAGATGCGTCCGCCGCCGCCCGCACAACAAAGGCTCGACTCACGCGTGCGCCCGAGTTCCCGGACCTCGATGCCCGGAATCGTATCGAGGAGCTCCCGGGGGGCATCGTAGAGAGTACTGTGCCTTCCCAGGTAGCAGGGGTCGTGGAACGCAACCTTTTTGCCCGATTTGGCGCTCGGGGCCGGGAGCTTTCCTTCCGCAACCAGCTTGCTCAGCACTTCGGTATAATGGACCACTTCCCAATCGGCTCCAAGCTGTGCGTAGTCATTCTTGAAGCTCCACAGGCAGTGGGGAGAGGTGGTGATGATTTTTTTCACCCCGTTTTTGGAAAAAAGCTCCATATTGGCAGCGGCAAGCTTCTGGAAAAGCTCCTCGTCGCCGACCTTGCGCATCGATTCCCCGCAGCAGTTCTCTTCGGCTCCAATCACCCCGAAGCTCACCCCGCCGCGGCTCAGCAGCTGGGCAATACTTTTGGCGATCTTCATGCTGCGCGGATCGTAACAGGAATGGCAGCAGACGAACAGGAAGTACTCCGTATCGGGTCCGAACTTGGGGATATCGAGCCCTTCCTGCCACTTGGTCCTGTTTTCGCGCGGCCCCGACCAGGGATTTCCGTTTGCATGGCAGCTCCCCAGAATCGGGCGCAACCCCGCAGGAGGCATGCCGCCGCCCACGATGCTTGCCCGCATCGCCCGGACATTATCGATGATTTTCACTCCCCGGGGGCAATTGTTCTGGCACATGCCGCAGGTCGAACAGGCAAACAGCATGTTTTCGTCCTCGAACCCCTCGATTCCCATCTGTCCGAGGCGCTGCATATAGCGGATGTTAAACGCCTCGCTGGTTTCTCCGGGGACCAGCCTCCAGGGGCAAAGATTGGTGCACAGGCCGCACTGCATACACCAGTTGATGGTCTCGGCCCCCATCTCAACGATATAATCCTTCATTTCCAGCAGGATATTCTTCGGTTCCATTCGAGCGCTCCTTTAGAACCCTTTGTACGGGTTGGGTCCAAGGCTGTTCACTTTTTCGGCGAAATCGTTCAGGATCTCGGGAATCCGCTTGAAGTCGGTGATGGAGACCTGTTCCATCTTCACACGGTCCGATTCCAGGGCAAGCCTGTCGAGTGTTTCCTGAATCTTGGTCATGCGGGTGTTGGCAAGTTCGCTCCCTTTGATGAAATGGCACTGGTAATCGTTACCGTGCTTGCATCCAAGAAGGATGATGCCGTCGATCCCCTTGGAGAGCGCGTCCGCGATCCAGACCAGGTTCACCGAACCAAGGCAGCGCACAGAGATGATCCTGACCCACGGGGTATAGGATAACCCGAGAGTGCCTGCCATGTCGAGGGCCGGGTAGGCGTCGTTTTCGCACGCCAGCACCAGAAGTCTCGGCTTTTCGTCATATTCGTCGGGCACGTTGATGTTCTTTATCATGTTTCCGATCATGCCCACCGAATAATTTTTAAACGAAATGATCCTTTCCGGACAAGCCCCCATGCAGACCCCGCACCGGCGGCACCGGGTGGGGTTGGGCAAAGGATTGGCCTTTTCATCTTCGTTGATCGCGCCAAACGGGCACTCTTCCGTACAACGCTTGCACTGGGTGCAGCGCTGCATGAAAAATTCGGGATAGCTCTGATCTCCGGCCCGTGGATGAACGGCCTTTCCTACCGAGACCAGTTCGACGCACTGGATGGCCTTAAGCGCCGCGCCCATCGCGTCGGTTCTCGCCTGCTGGTAATCCATCGGAGAGCGAACCGTTCCCGCGGGGTAGATGCCGGTACGCCGCGATTCATAGGGAAAACAGATGAAATGCGAATCGGGGAACCCGTACTCGAGCCCGGGCAGTTCCGGTCCCTGCCGGTATTTAAGATTGAGAAGATTGGAGACCAGAATCGCGTCGGAGGCGACCGGGGCGGGCTCGCCATCCTGGGGCGCAGCCACCTTGAAAGGCTCGCCCAGGGCGCTTGTCGGAACCATCCCGGTAGCCAGCACGACCAGGTCCACACTCTCGGACATGACGGGGGAGCGGGTCAGCACATCGTCGGAAGTGACGACAAGACCGCCCGAGCCGTCGTCGTCGACTCCGGTCACGCTGCCGCGAACGAAAATCACTCCCTCTTTTTGGAGCTGCTTGTAGAGCAGTTCGTAATTTCCGGTCGAACGAATGTCTTTGTAGAAAACATAGACCGGCGTCTCGGGGTTGGCTTCCTTGAAATACCTCGCCTGCTTCAAGGATTCGACGCAGCATGCCGACGAACAATAGGGCAGATGCTCCGGGTCGCGAGAACCGGCGCAAAGAACGAAGGCGACACTTCCCACCGGCTGCCCGTTGGAAGGCCGCTTCACCTCTCCGCCCTTAAACATCGCTTCCAGGTCTTTGGCCGTGACGATGTCCGGAGACGTTCCGTAGGAAAGATTCGACAGCTTCGCGGCATCGTAGGGCACAGATCCGGTGGCGAGAATAATCGCGCCGACCCGTTCGTTTTTGGTCGCCCCGTTTTGGCGGATCTCCACATCGAAGAGGCAGGGCGCACCCGAAACCGACCCCACCATGGCGCCCGTGTAGATCGTAACGCCCGGAGCGCTCGCAAGCTGAGAGGTCATCTCTTCGAGATTGAAATCTTCAAGACTTTCATAGGGAGGATCGCACGGCGGAAGGCGGTAGACGTCCTTCAGATAGCCGCCCAACGTCTCTTCCTTCTCCACCAGAACGGTTTCATACCCGGCCCTGGCCGCTTCGAGCGCGGCAGTCATTCCGGTAAGACCTCCTCCGACCACCAGGATCTTCCTGCTCAGATCCTCTGCGACAAAGGGTTCCAGGGGCGAGGATTCGGCAACCTTCACAAGACCCATCCGGAGGGCGTCCTGGGCCATCATGAGGGTATCTTCCTCCCCCGCCGGCTGACACCAGGCGACCTGCTCGCGGAGGTTGACCCTTTCGACCACCTTATCCGGTCCAAAGTCGAAAACATCGCTCATGACCCGAGGCGAACAGGCGGCGATCACGATGCTGTTGACGCCCTCCCCGTCCATATCCGCCTTGATGCGTGCAACGCCCTCGGCCCCGCACAGGAAAGGGTCCGTGCGGCACACAGCGGCCTTGTGTTCCCCGGAAACTTCCGAGAGCGCCTCAAGGTCCATACTGTCCCCGATCCCGCAGCCCGAACAAATATATACGCCGATTTTCTTTTCCATCCTCTACCTCCTGCAAGCCTGGATAGCCTTAAGAACGGCTGCGGTCGCATCCTGAACGATCGATGAAACATCGGCGGGCCTTCTATCGCAACCAGCGCCGATAATCCCCGGAATTTGGCCGTTTGAAACCATGAAACCATACTCGTCGTAGACGACGTCCGAAGCAGGGACTTTCTGTCCCGCGGTGTTGGGGACCATGCCGGCGGCCAGCACTACCAGGTCGAACTGCTCTTTGAGTATCTTGCCCGTCTCCTGGTCTTCGACCTGTACGGTAACCATGCCCGTCGCAGGATCCTCGGTGATTTCGCCGGGCTTTCCCTTTACGAGCCGAACACGCTTATCCTGTCGGACTTTTTCGAAGAAGGCCTCCTGCCGGCCAAGCGCGCGCACATCGATGTAGAAGATGCACACTTCCGCCTCGGGCTCCTGATCGAGCACGTAGGTCGCCTGCTTCAAGGAAGCGAGGCAGCAGACGCTCGAACAATAGGGCAAATGGTTCTCATCTCGCGATCCTGCACACTGGACGAAGGCCACCTTCTTGACCGGTCTGCCGTCCGAGGGTCTTGAGACGACGCCCTGAAACGGACCGTTTGCGGAGGCAATCCGCTCCATTATGGCATTGGAAACCACGTTTTTGTGCTTCCCTGCCCCGTAGTAGGAAATGGCTGAAATATCAAAGGGGGTCCATCCGGTGGCCCAGATGACAGCGCCGGCTTTTACCTCGACACTCCGGGGCGCCATATCGGTCTCCACCGCGCCATACTCGCAGGCGGCCTCTATGGCCTTGGCTTCCGGGGTGCCGATTACCTCGGGCGCAATCACGTAGCGCATCGGATAGGCGAATTCGTGCGGCAGATACGCCGCCTTGATCGAACTCATACCGGTATCGAAAGGATTGGGTATCATCGTTTCGGCTGCCGCGGAGCATTTTCCGCAGGCTGTACATTTTTCATTCACATACCGGGGGGTTACCCGAATCCCGATCGTAAAATTTCCCGCTTCCCCCTCGATCTTCTCCACCTCGGACATGGTCATGACCTGAATGAGGGGATTATTGCGAATACGGCGGAAGTTAATCTCCAGGCCGCACTGGGGCGGACAAAGCTTGGGAAAGTATTTGTTCATGCGAGCCACGCGTCCGCCAAGAAACGGTTCCCGTTCGACCAGAACCACCTGGAAACCGGCTTCAGCGGCTTCCACAGCGGCGCTCAGCCCGGCTATCCCGCCGCCTGCGACAAGTATTGTCCGAGCGCTATTGTGAGCATCAGCCATACCACTCCTCCGTAACTTTAAATTTTTGCAGAAAAAAGCCTGTTCGCTGGAAAAAAAACAGGAGACGCACCTGTTCCGTGGTGCATCTCCCTTTGTTCAACAGTACCGTTTGAGGCTATTTATTTCCGGTTGCAGCGCCATGAAGCTTGATCTCAACCTTTTCCTCAAGACCGGCATAGTATTCGCGCAAAATGTCGAGCACCTCTTCGCGGCCAAAATGGTCCGGAATCGGGGTGCCTTCGGAGAGTCCCTTGCGAAGAGCGGTACCGCTCAAAAGGACACGGTCGGCTTTGCCGTGGGGGCAGGTTCTGAGGGAGGCCATGCCGTCGCACTTATGGCAATAGAAAGTCCAGTCGATCTTGAGCGGCGTGCACAAAAGCCCTTTTCCGCCCGCCGGCTTGGGAATCTTGTCGAAAATGGTCTGGGCTTCGAACATCCCGTAGAAATCGCCAACGCCGGCGTGGTCGCGCCCGATGATCATGCGCGAGCAGCCGTAGTTCTGACGGAAGGTGGCATGCAGAAGGGCTTCGCGGGGACCGGCATAGCGCATATCCAGCGGATAGCCGCCCTGAAGGACCTTATCTTCCACAAAGTAATTTTTCACCAGAACGTCGATGCACTTGACGCGCACTTCCGCCGGAATATCGCCGGGCTTGAGATTGCCGACCAGAGAGTGGATGAAAACGCCGTCGCACACTTCGACTGCGATCTTGCAAAGATATTCGTGCGAGCGGTGCATCGGGTTGCGCAACTGCAGAGCCGCAATTTCCTTCCAGCCTCTTTCCTCGAAAATCTTTCTCGACTCCGCAGGCCTCATGTAGACACCCGCGTACTTGGTCGGATACTCCGCCTCGCTCAGCACCTTCACCGGGCCGGCCAGGTTTACCGCCTTTTGCTCCATCACCATCTTTACGCCCGGATGGTCGTCTTTGGCGATCTTCCAAAACTCTTCCGCCGTCTTGGTGCCTTCGCCCATATAGACTTTTTCGCATTCGAACTTCTTGTCGGCCTCGGTCATCTCGAACTTTTCGGTGACCTTCATCGTGGCCATGATCTCCTGGCGCTCCGGGTCGAAAAGAGCGATTTCCTCACCCACCGCGATTTTGGCCGCGTCTTCCTTGGAAGCGGAAAGCGTAACCGGGATGGGCCAAAAGGTGCCGTCGGCCATGAGGAAATTTTCGCAAACGCCTTTCCAGTCGGCCTTCGTCATGAAACCGGTGAGCGGGCTGAAGCCGCCGATGCCCATCATGATAAGGTCGCCCTTTTCACGGGGGGAGATGTCGATTTTTTTAAGACCCTGGGCTTTTTTCAGTTCAGCCTGAAGCTCGGCGCCTTCCAGCAAACAGCAGGTCAAGCCTTTTCCACCATGGGGGGGGAGTAGTTGTGACATGAGTCTCGTTCTCCTTGAG
>JAKAJS010000275.1 GCA_021813685.1 Deltaproteobacteria bacterium
CTTGAAGATATCGGTCGAAACAAGAAGTGGAACGAGCGTGATTTTTTCCTGCCTTATCCCTTTTGCCATGAGAAACTTTTGCAAAGTCGAGGAAATTGCTACTATATGATCCGCAGTGCGCGGGACGAAAAAATCCAGGAGTTTTGCGATCCCGATCCATAGAAACTTGGGTCGAATGCTTTCGTATTGCGGAAGCTCGTCTATCATATTGTTATGAGCATGGTAGACGAGGGGGCGCCCGGTCAATAGTTTGGCCAGGAAGCCGGCCAGTTGGCCTTCGTAATTATGAGCATGGATGACATCGATTCTTTGCTGAAGAATAGTTTGAATGGTTTTAAAGACGAGCATGAGGTCGAAAAATACCCTGCGCAGGGACGGTCCGACGCCAAGCTTTCCCTTTGGCGCCCACAAGGCGGGAATTCGGTGAATGGGGAACGGGAAATCCGCTTCGTACTCACGGGTGTTGTACGTAATGATGTGTGGTTCATACCCGGCGGTCCGCAGATCGTTGCACATCTTGATAATGCCCCCCGGCGTCCCGTGATTGGCCGGAAACGAGCAGGAGACCACCATTGCGATTTTGAGTGTGTTTCGTTCCATAAGCTGATCCCCATAGCAGGCCTGGCGCAACCGAGCGCACCCAACCGCCCCCGCCGCTACGCGGCTCACGGGGGGGGGAGCGGGGAAAACTTTCCCCCGCTCTTTGCCTTTTCGCTTTGTTCCTTACCCGACCGGAACATTCATCACAGGTATCCCAGAGCCTTGAGACGGTCTTCTATCTTTTTAGCCTCCTCATTGGTGTAGGTTTTGCTCTCCTGTTTCTGCTCGATTTCCCGCTGCTCGATTTCCCGCTGCTCCTCGTAGCGCGGGGGGCAGCGCCGATAGAAGTCCTCCCGCAGGATTTCGGTGGCCAGTCTTCCGTCCAGGTCCGCCGGAATTGGAGCCCCGCAGAGATAGGAAATTAGAGGAACCATATCCACAAGACTCATCCCCGTTACTTCCATTCCGCGCGCAAATGCCGGCCCATAGCCGAGAAATATCCCTTCCGGCCGGTGTTTACCGTTTCTGTTCCATATAAAATCGATATCCTTTTGGCTCGTAATATCCAGCCGTTCGATCGGAAGCCCCTGACTCGCCATTCCCGAGGGGCGACACATATAGATATGACCGCCGTCCTCGTTAAATTCCAGATGAAGATCCGCGGCTTTGTAAGCGAGCGGACCGCTGTAGACCTCTTCGCGTCGCTGTACCTGTTTGACCAGTTTGGTCCCGCTCCACGGATCCGTCCATGCCAGGAGCCGCTGTGTAAGGCTCGCGATCACGTCTTCATACTCCTGCCCCCGGCTCACCCTCCCGCGAGGATCCTCCCCCTTGAGATTGACACGTATCGAAGGGAACTGAAAGCCCTCCTCCGAGTACGCCAGAGTATTTTCCCAGTCGATGGCACCGTAGCGGATATTGGCCTCAATCACTTTTGCAATATCGGTCTTGTAAAATAGAGCCTTTTTCACGCTGTGAGGAATGTGGCGAACGCCGAAATCCCGCGCCCAGTTAAACAGCTTCTGAGCCGTCGCGTTACGCATTAGAGCCGATAGCCCGCCCCCGCCCTTCCTGAAGGTGAGAAACCCTTCCTGAGCCAGCCACAGATTGAGGTGAACCACCTTGTCATTGCAGCCCCCCATCCCATGATCGCTTAGAACGATCAGGTTGGTCTCGGGGGAGGAGGCTTCGAGCAGTTGCCCGATAAGCTCATCGGCCTGCCCGTAGATTTCGGCGACTGCCCCGAAAAGCTCGGGCTGGCCCGGATCAAACAGCGGATTGGAAGGATCGGAGAACCGCCAGAAATAGTGGCCGGCATTGTCCGTTTCGCCAAAGACGACCATAAAGAAATCCCAGTCTCTTGTCCCGTGCAAATACTTTGCGATCTCCCCTTTTCCGGCCAGGCACGATTTGACCCGTTCCAGGGCAGCCGGAAGCTCTTTTGGCCCGAAGGAAACGAGGTTGGGGGCGACCTTGTAGCCGCCGAAACGCTTCTCCAGATCATCATAGACCGAGCGCGGATAAACGGCGTCGACCGTGGCCTTTCCGGCCCCGATGCCCGGGGCGTCGAAACCGGGGATGACAAGACCGTCCAAAGGCTCCGGGGGATAGGTCAAAGGGACCCCGACAAACGCGGTGCTCTTATTCTCCCGGTTGAGCACACGCCAGATTGGTTCCCGTTGGATGTCGGTGGCATTATAGAACTTGACCTGCATCTCGCCCGGCACGCGCTCGCAAAAATCATAGATTCCGTGTTTGCCGGGATTTACCCCTGTCATGAAAGAGGACCACGCAGGAAAGGTTATTGGAGGATTACTGCTTCTAAGGGGCCCATGGCTGCCTTCTTGAAGAAGTCTCGCCATATTGGGCATCTTTCCCGCCGCTGCCAGAGGCAGGATAACGCTCCAGTCGGCCCCGTCCAACCCGATCACCAGAACTTTATTCATCTGTTCTCCTACTCAGCGCCCACCATATCAGAAATCGCCCCGCTTCAGTCCAGGTAGCCCAACTGCTTGAGCCTTGCGGCTATCTTATCCGCTTCAGCCTGCGTATAGGTGACGGCATCTCTGTCGAGGGTCATCTCTCTGGCGGCCTCGGTATTCAAAGGGTTTTCAGCGACGAACCTGCCGTCAAAGCCATCCAGTAGGACTCGTCCGTCCAAATCATCCGGGACCGGCTTTCCGAGCAGATAGAAAACAGTTGGGGCGATATCCAGTATGTGGGGGTGATCGAGTCTCACCCCGTTTTTGAACGGAGGCCCCGCCATCACTAACGTCCCGTCGAGCCTGTGGGTGCCGGTCCATTGGGAATAATCGGCTCTGTAGCGGCCGGTCGGCTCCCACGCCGGTCCGGTTACCCCACCTCTGAAGCTCGGTTGAGGCGAAAAAGAAGCGTTGTCCCACCAATCCAGAATCATATCCGGACCTCGATCCCGAAAGGGGCCGGAAAACATCTCATCCCGGACATACACATGCGGTATGAGCTGGCGGCCATTGACTTTCAGATTCAAAAAGCGTGATTTCATTTCCTTCAGAAGCGCTTCATATTCGCTGCCGGGATTGACACAGCCATGAGGGAAGCGCCCTTTGAGATTTACCCAGATACTTGAGGGAAAGCCCAGAACCTCGATTCCGAAAGCCTTGGTGCGGGGCCAGTCGAGGAGGCTAAGCCCTGTGTTGTCCCCTTCCCACTTGGTGCGCAGCCAGGGGAGCAGATAGGCCAGTTTTGCTTTTTGGTCCGAATTCAGCCACCCCCTGATCCTGTCATCCAACAGGCTGAGGACACGACGATAGAGCCTACTGGCCGCACCAATCGGTTTGAGTGATAGAAAACCTTCGTCCAGAAGAAACTGATTGATGTGCAGAACAGCGTCTCCGATCCCGCCCCCGCCGTGGTCGGACATCACAATGACCGAAGTCTCCGGGGGAACCGAGGATAAGAGCCTGCCCAGCTGAGCGTCCACACTGCTGTAGACCTCCTGAACGGCGCTCTCGAACCGATGCCCCCGTACGCTCTCATTCCAATGATGGGACTGGTCCTGATAGTGCCAGAAGTAATGCTGCACCGTATCGGTCGAGCTGAAGACAATCATCCCCACATCCACCGGATGGTGCTCGAGCAGATACAGGAAAAGATCTGTTCGGCGAACCTCCATGGCCTTGAGTTCGTCCAGAATCTGGGAGCGAAGCGTATCGTTTTTCAAAAATCCCAGATGCCGGATATCCAACTCGAGCCTGCCGAATTTGCGGGTCAATTCCTCCTTCAATGCCCGGGGATGGATAAAGTCGGCATCGGCATCCGGGGTGTCCATCCCCGAGACTACGAAGCCTTCGAGCGGCATGGGCGGAAATGTCATGGGGATGTTGAAAAGCCCTACACGCAAACCCTGGCTGTTCAAGGTGTCCCACATCGTGGGGATCAGGCGGGAGCGCGCATTGGTATATTGAAAATTGTAGGCCCCCTCAACCATTTCCAGGAAGTCGAAGAGGCCGTGCTTAGATCG
>JAKAJS010000234.1 GCA_021813685.1 Deltaproteobacteria bacterium
AAAGACTCGACGCGCAGAAACTTTTTCTCCGATGTTTTGAGCGCCCTCACACCGTTTTGGAACAGATGAAACACCGCGGGTACAATGTCTTTTCCGGGGACCTTTATGTGCGGGAGATTTTTGGCCAGGTCCAGCTCGCAGTGGACGTGGTGTTTAAAGAAAAGATCGGCTCGAAACAATTTCACCATCCGTGTCAGGATGGCGTTTATGTCCACCTCGGTCCCGAGCCTTTCTATTTCATAGAGTTGCATGAACTCCCGCAAATCGGCGCTAAGGCGTGCGATCTGTTCCCGTATCTGGGTAAGCCGCCTTCGCTGTTTTTCCATCAGCGCCGACCACTGTTCCTTGTCGCCGGCCTGGAAAAGCCTTTCCTGGAGATCGATGCCCGAGGCTACCATCTCGGCCAGCATAGTGAGGTTCTGAAGAGGGCCATTGGCGTTATGGACAAACCCCTGCACGAACCGGCCCGAATAATTCGACCGGTCCATTTCGTAAAGCGCCTCGATATATTGCTCCTCAGAGATTTTTTTGCTCTTGGCCATTTGGAAGTAATGATCCTTCCCGCACCCCGCCGCCGGGGAGCTGCGGGTTATTCGGATTCCTCGCCGCCTGCTTCCAGCATATCGTTAAAAGCATCCACTATGTCCGGGTCGAACTGTGTGCCCCGGTTTCTCACAAGCTCGGCAACCGATTCGGCAACGGACATGGACCGGCGGTAGGCCCGCTTGGAGGTCATCGCGTCAAACGCATCGGCAACGCTCACAATTCTTGCGAGCACCGGGATACGGTCGCCGCTCAGGCGGTCCGGGTACCCCCCCCCGTCCCACCGCTCGTGATGATGCCTGATGATAGACCTTTCTTCGGGACTCAAACCCAGTTCGGCTACGATCGAATCCCCGATCGCCGGATGTTTTTTTACCGTTTCGTACTCTTCTGCGGTGAGAGACCCGGGTTTGTTCAAAATGCTGTCCTGAATCCCGATTTTGCCTATATCGTGCAGATAGCCTATGGTTCGAAGCGATTCGAGTTGGGCGCTCGAACAACCCAGAGCCTCCCCCAGTCTGACCGCATAGCGGGTAACTCTTTCAGAGTGTTTCCCGGTGTGCAGGTCTTTGGCCTCGAGTGCATTCACGAGCGAACGCAATATACCATAGAAGTTGTTGATAAGGCTTTCGTAAAGCGCCATGTTTTCCACGGCCAAAGAAGCCTTCTTGATAAGAAAATCGAAGAGCCGTTTTTCTTCGGAAGACATCTTGCCGCAGCTGTGGAAGGCGACCAGAAGCCCGAAGGGCTCTCCGCGGATGCGCATCGGCCAACAGGATAGGGTTTTGTTGATGGGGGGCGGATTTTCAAAGATTTGCCCGAACCTTTCGGGGTCGATCACGGTGTGGGTTTCCCCGCTTCTCAGAAGCTCGCGCAAACTGTCTTTGTGCACGCCGATTTTTTCAAACCACCCGTCTTCGGGCTCCCACCCGCACCCGGCAATGCTTACCAGCATGCTTCCGTCCGCGGGCGCCAGGTAAAACCCGACCTTTTCCACCGATTCGAGCGAGGAGGCCAATTGGACGATTCGCGGGTATAATTCTTCACTGGAGCGGATTTCGTCTATTTCCCGCGAGATTTGAAACAGCCTGGCTTGTTCGCGATTGACGGTTTCGAGTTCCTTGCGCGCCTGAATTTCGAGCCGCAGACTTACATTTTGCTCCAACAACTCCCGCTCTTTGATGATGCGCGCCAATGTGACTTCCACATCCCGCAGAGTGAAAGGCTTGGTCAAAAAGTCGGACGCCCCCTGCCGCATGGCCTGTATCGTGTAGTCCATGGTGCCAAAGCCGCTCATCATGACCACCGGGAGCCCATGATCGTTTTCTTTCATGGCGCTCAGGAGCTGAAGGCCGTCGGCGTCGGGAAGGCGCAGGTCCACAAAGGCGCAGTCGAAAGCCTCCTCGCCTATGGCCGCCAGGGCCTCCCTTCCGGACAGGCAGGCATGCACCCGCTCGTGGCCGAGGCGCTGCAGGTACTCCTGCAAAAGCTCGCCGAGCATCATATCGTCTTCCACGATCAAAATTTTCATAATCGTCCCGACTCTATCCTGCTGACGATGAGCTTCTTAAGTCTGTCGAGTTCCGAATCCGAGATGATGCCGTCGCGTTTTAGTCCCTTGAGCGCTTCGAGGGCCGCAATAGCCCTGCCGGGATTTCCCAGCGGTTTTTCCAGGAAGGCATCGGGCCTGCCCCCGGCTACTTCCAGCAGGAGGCCGGGACCTTCGTTATCCCCGCTCCCGCGATACTGCCTGCCTTCCAGGGAATAGATCTTTCGCTGCAAATTCTCTATTTCCAAAAGCAGGCTTGCCCTTTCCTTGTATGCCCTGACCCGGTCGACGGCATTGCGGATCGTCACTCCCACCTGCTCCATCATGAACGGCTTTTGTATATAGTCGTATGCCCCGAGCCTCAGGGCCTGGATTGCCGATTCCAGGCTGCCGAATCCGGTTATCAAGATACAAAGAATGTGAGGATAAAACGTTCTCACCTGCCTCAGCAGCGTCAATCCGTCCATCCGGGGCATGTTCAGGTCCGAGATAAGGATATCGAAATCGCCGGCCGATAATTGTTCGAGGGCTGATAGACCGTCGGAGGCAAGCTCGACAGAGGCATCGGCCTGTTCGACCGTCTCCGCAAGGATCTCGAGAAAAACTTCGTCGTCGTCGGCCACGAGGACCCGCACGAGTCTGTCATGTGTTTCCATAGTTGGCTTTCACTCTACCACAATGCCCATCGCTTTGTCATTAAATAGAATCCCTCGAACTATTGCTGCGACTCCGCCTCCCGCTTTCTTTCCTGCGCGAGGCTTTGGGTCAGGTAGCCGGTAAAGCGGTCGGCCAGGCACTCGGCCAGGACGTGGTCTCCCTGGGCGGGCGCGCCCACGATGGTGTTCCACGTAAGATCGATATCGGGACCGGGTTCGGACCAGGCGGTCTGCTTGATATCCCAGAGGGCTTGCCCAGTTGCGGCATCGAGGATCCGAATGCGCACCACAAGCTTTGTGGGCAGGCCTCCCGCTCCCTGGATCATATAGAGAAGCGAGGGGACGATCGCCAGCGGGCACCCCTCTTTTCGGGCATACCACAGCGCTACTCCATCCGAGTCGACCGTAGCGGAAACCAGCCGGATCTGCGCAAACGGGCCCCTTTGCTCAAGTCTCGTTTGAAATACGCTGGTGAGCATCGGTGAGGCAGCCGCCATCTCCGGGGGGGCACTGAAGCGAAAAAGGCAGGCGCTGTCCATTGTGTGCTGGAGCACCGAGGCCCGGGCAAACACCTCCATGTTCGCTTCCACCGGCCTGTTTGAGGTGGCCTTGAGTTGAGTTGCTATGCACCCGCCAAGACAACAGGCCGCCGCCAGAAGAAAAACTGCGGCCCCGATTCGCAGGATCGAGTGGTTTCCACGCCTTCCGGGGTCTCTACGCTCCATGATACATTCGCTCTCCATTCAGGGTCGGGCCAACGGTTATAGATATATCGGACTTTCGGGATAAACTCTTTAGAGAAAAATGATTTTTTGCCCGTTTCCATTGACGCCTCCAATCGGGCGTGATACTCGGTAACGGGGTTAACTTAACCGATGGAGGCGGGCTATGAACATAGCAAAGAATTTGGAAAATGCGGCTCTTTTCTTTCCCCGAAAACCTGCGCTCATATTTGAAGGCAGGACCTACAGCTTCCAGGAACTCAATCAACAGGTGAACCGGCTCGCAAATGCTCTTGCCGCACAGGGAGTGTGCAAAGGCGACAGGGTGGCCCTGTTTCTTCCCAATATTCCCGCTTTTGTGCTCGGCTACTTTGCCGTCCAGAAACTGGGAGCTATAGCCGTTTCCATCAATTCCATGTCGAAGAAAAGGGAAATCGACTACATCGTAAGCGATTCGGGCTCCAAGGTGCTCTTCACAACCGCGCCGTTGCGCGAAGAGGTTCCCGCCGACCGGTTGCCTGCTCTCGAAAAGGTAATAATCGCAGAAGGCGAAGCCGGAAA
>JAKAJS010000083.1 GCA_021813685.1 Deltaproteobacteria bacterium
GGACCCGAAAAAACATGGCACTACAATGAGATTTTTGACTATGGCTCTCCTGAAATTATTGGTGTTTTCTGACGCAGCAAGCGCCAAACGACCAATTTTGGATCTCAAAATGTTAAACTTGGGCTAGCACTGAAAACAGTGTAGGGGTTAGAGATTTCTCACCTGCTTCGTAAAGTCCTTCCTGTTGAAAATGTACCGGGGCTGGGCTATGTAAGGAGCTTTACACCGGAGAGAAGGCGATGAAATTCGAAGGCACGGAGAACTATTACCTTGGCCCCGAACTGGGGGAGATCGTAAATATTGCCATCGCCATGGAAAAGCCGCTGCTTCTCATGGGGGAAGCGGGGACGGGTAAGACACAACTGGCGTTTGAAATCGCGAGAGGTTTCGGGGCAAAGATGGAGGAGGCCCGTTGCAAGTCCACCTTCAAAGGTGAGGAGCTTTGCTATATTTACGATGCAGTGCTGCGATTGAACGATTCGCGGTTTGGAAGCGGCGAGTCGGGGCGAGACGTAAACGATATATGGGATTATCTGCGCTTCGGACCCATAGGGAGGGCTTTTCTTGCCGAAGATAGAAGGGTCCTGCTTCTCGACGAGATCGACAAGACCGATTCGGACACTCAGGACAACCTGCTCGATGTTTTAGAAGACGGCTCCTTCATCATCCGGGAAATAAACCACAAGGTTTCGGCCAGGCAAAAACCGATCATCATCATTACGAGTAACGCCAAGCGGGAGCTCTCCGATCCTTTTTTACGCCGCTGCTTCTGCCACTACATTCCGTTTCCCGGCCCCGAGGAAATCTCCATCATCGTTCGGCTTCACTATCCCGACATCTCCGAACTTCTTCTGGACGCCTGCCTGCACGAGTTCTACCGGCTGCGTGACGGGGGGTTCGAAAAGCCGCCGGCAACCGCGGAGCTGCTCGACTGGATCGGCGCCCTGCGCTCGGAGGCAGACACCGGAGAACCGGGCGGAGGGAGAGCGCTGCGGCATATCGGAACCCTTCTCAAGCGGTCCAGGGATCTTTTGAAGTTCAGGGGGCCGGGCCCCAAAACCCCCTGGCGATGAGCACCATGTCTCAGGAGGGGTTTTCTTGTTGCTTTCGTTTATTCAACAGTTGCGCGAGGCGGAAATACCTGTAAGCGTCCGGTATATCCTGGAGTTCTACGAGGGGATCCAAAAGGGGCTCGCGCCGGATATCGATCGACTGTTTCTACTGGCGCGCCTTGTCTTTGTGAAAAAAGTCGAACACTACGATGCCTTCGAACGTGTCTTCGCCGCCCTTTTTCTCGGACAGGGGGACGGTCAACCGGTGGAACGGGAGGAAGCGTTTGGCGGAAAACCTTTCGAAGAATGGCTGCGTGAGCAGGTAGCGAAAGGGGCGATCTCGCTTGACGAACTGCGAACCTTTGAGATCGATGAGTTGCTCAAGCGCTTCCGGGAAACGCTTTTACAGCAGGAAGGCGCACACCACGGGGGCAACCGGTGGATCGGAACGGGTGGCAGGTCGCCTTACGGCCACTCGGGGTCTGCCGGAGGAGGGGTGCGGGTCTACGGAAGGGGTCTGCACGGTACGGCGCAAAAGGTCATCGATAGAAGGAATTATCTCAATTACAGCGGAAAAGCACGCCTTGCCGAAAGCAATGTCGGTCAGGCGCTCGCTTTATTGAAAAACCTCAAGCGTGCGGGCCCGGAGACGGAGCTCGAAATAGAGGAAACCATACGCCGGACGGCAAAAAACGGCGGAGAAATCGAGCTCGTGTTCGCAAAGGAGTTACGAGACCGGCTAAAGCTCGTGGTGCTGCTCGATAACGGCGGCTACTCGATGGAGCCCTACCTCCAGGTCGTCAAATCCGTCTTTGCCAAGATCAGGGATAAGTTCAAAGACCTCAAATACTATTATTTCCATAACTGTCTGTACGGGACGGTTTACGAGAACATGGAGAGGACCAGGGCGGTTTCCTGGGAAACGCTCGTCTCCCGCGGTCCCGATACGCACCTCATCATCATCGGCGACGCCAATATGGCGCCCTCCGAACTCATGGCCGCAAACGGCGCCCTCTACACCTACACCAGCGACCGAAGACCCGGCGTCGAATGGCTGAAACTGCTGCGAACCGCCTTTCCTGCCAGTGTCTGGCTAAATCCCGTACCCAAACGCTACTGGTCCGCCGAAAGCATTACCATCGACCGGATCGGGCGCATCTTCCCGATGGAGGACCTGACCCTCGACGGTATCCGAAACGCGGTGCAGATACTCATGCGGAAGATATGAAGGGGGGACAGTCGCCCCCGTACATCCCCGTGTGTTAAGGTCGGCATTGAGAAGGGGGGGATTTTCCGGTTGCTCGCTCACAGGATGCAAATAATTTGACATTTTTCGGGGTAACTGTTAGAAATCTCCGTTGGGTTTTTTAATAGATATTAACAGCATCTGTCCAGCCCTTAAGCGTTTGGCGATCCGGTAGCAAATTTGAGGCCGAAGCCGGCTGGCCCTCGGGCGCGCCGCCCTGATGGTACAACCGTCTTTATGGACTGCCCCGGTGAGGGTAGAAAGCGCACCCGGGCATCGGTACGCTAAAAAGCTTATAGCCCGCGCGGTAACTCCTGGCATCAACTTTGCCTAAGAGAATGCGATTCGCAAAATCCCCGGACATGTCGCTGGGACCCCAAAGAGGAGCAGTACGCAATTGAAGGAGCCATCCGGAACATGCCCTCGACTGCAGGAAGACCGCCTTTCCTGCGAGCGGGTCTCGTTTGGGGAAAGCAAAGCCGACGAGAAGCATACGACCCGGATTGCGGGAGTGATAGAGCAAATGTCTTCCACATCCTAAGGAGAGGATCGTTCGCAGCGGGCGGTCCGAAAACGATGAATTTGCATTGACAAACGAAAAGGGGATTTATGAGTTTTCAAAAACGACTCCTGTCAGGCGAATTTGTGGTCCTTGCGGAAATGAATACGCCCAAAGGCGTTGACACTTCGCAGCTAATCCAGAATGCGCGCAGGATCAAGGGCCGTGTGGACGCGGTTATCGTGCCTGATATGGACGACGGCGTCATGAGAATGAGTGCCCTTGCCGGGGCGGTTCTGATGCACCAGCAGGGAATGGAAGCCCTCATTCACGTTTACTGCCGGGACAGAAACCGCATGGCTCTGCAGTCCGATCTGCTCGCGGCGTATGCGCTGGGGGTTCAGAACCTGGTGGTGGTCTCCGGGGAAGATGTGTGCAACGGGGATCATCGAGAAGCCCGGGCCGTGGACGATCTCGACGAACTGGGGTTGCTCCACGCGGTTCGCTCGCTTGAAGCGGGAACCGACCTGGGTGGAAGCGACCTGACGGGTGCTCCCAGCTTTCTGGTCGGATGCGCCATTGCCCAGTGCCGGGATGAAAAAAGCCTCGATAACGAATTGGAAGTTGCGGCAAAGAAGGTGGAAGCGGGTGCGAAATTTCTCCTCACTCCGCCGGTCTTTGACCTCAGCCGCTTCGAGTCCTTCCTGGGCAAGGCCAGGAGTCTGAAAGTTCCCATCATCTCCACCGTGTACCTGCTGAAGTCTGTGGGTGCTGCCCGCTACATCGCGACAAACGAGCCCGAAGCAGGCATTTCGGAAGACCTCATCCGCCGTATCCGCAAAGCCTCCGACCGTGAGATGGAATGCGTGCGTATCGCCGCAGAGACCCTCGTGGCCCTGAGACAGCTTTCCCAGGGCGTGCGGATCGTCACCCTCGGGTGGGAACACCGGCTGCCCGATGTGCTGGAGTATGCGGGCCTTTGATCGTATACACTTTCCCGTTATAATGCGGACTACATTCATCCACGTATAGAGGGGTACTGAACGGCAATGCAAGAGCAAAAAAAATCCCAATTCAGCAACAAAGTTCTGATAGTCGGCGGGGGCATGGGCGGCATACGGGCGGCCCTGGACCTTGCGGAGGCAGGGCGGGACGTGGTGCTGGTAGACAAGTCCTACTCGATCGGCGGCCTCATGACAAGTCTCGACCGCACCTTTCCCACCAACAACTGCGACCTGTGCACCTTGTCTCCGCGCCTGTCGGAGAGCGGCCGTCAGCTCCACATCGAACTCATGACGATGACCGAGGTCGAAAACCTCGAGGGCAGCGTCGGCAACTTCACGGCACAAGTCACCACGCGGCCGCGATTTATCGACCTGCAAAAATGCACCGCCTGCGGCGAGTGCTACCGGCAGTTTCCCGGGTGCGTGCGCTTTACCCCCGGGCTCGACCACCGCGCACCTACCTGCATGCGCTATCCCCAGGCTACCCCCTATGCCTTCTCGATCGATATCGATAAGTGTGAAAACATCGCGGAAGTGGCCAAGGTCTGTCCGGCCGGGGCAATCATGACCGAGGATCTGCCAAAGGCCCGGCAGATCGATGTCGGAGCGATCATTCTGGCGCCTGGCGCCGAGCTCTTCGACCCGAGCGTTCTGGATACCTATGGGTACGGCGCTTTCCCCAACGTCGTGACGAGCCTGGAATACGAGCGGATCCTTTCTGCCTCCGGGCCGACCGGCGGGCTGCTGATGCGGCCCTCCGACGGCAAAAAGCCCCGCAAGGTCGCCTGGATCCAGTGTGTTGGCTCCAGAGGGCTCCAGAAGGGCGCCTCCCCCTATTGTTCGAGCGCCTGCTGCATGTATGCCCTGAAAGAAGCCATCGTTACCCGCGAGCGCTTCTCGGATGCCATCGAGACCACCATCTTCTACATGGACATGCGTACATACGGCAAGGACTACGAGCTGTATCTGCAGCGGGCCAAAAACGAATACGGGGTCCGTTTTGTGCGCAGCCGCCCCCACACCATCGATCCTGTGTTCAACGACGACAAGACGATGAACGGGAACCTCTATATTAACTACTCGACCTACGGGGCCGGAGCGCCTGCAGGCGAAGAATTCGACCTGGTCGTGCTCACGACCGGGTTTCGCATTTCGGCCGATGTAAAAGAGCTTGCCCGAAAACTCGACGTCGAGCTAAACGATTACGGATTCGCCAGGACGGGAAGTTTTGAACCCGTTGCCTCTTCGAGGCCGGGCATCTATGTGTGCGGTCTTTTCGAAACCCCCAAGGACATTCCCGAAACCCTGGTCCAGGCAGGTGCGGCCGCCTGCTGCGCGGCAGCGGATTTGAGCCCCCTGCGAGTCGTTAACGAAAAGAAAGAAGAGTTCCCGCCCGAACGGGACATCAGCGGAGAGGACCAAAGAATCGGCGTCTTTGTCTGCGACTGCGAAAACAACATCGGCGGGGTGATCGATGTGAAGGCCATGGCCGCGGGGCTGAAAAGCATTCCCGGCGTCGTGGTCTCCGAAACGATCGGTCACGGCTGCAGCCGCGACTCGCTCGAGCGGATTCAGGAAGCGATCAAATCCGAGAAACTCAACCGCGTAGTGTTCGGCGCATGCTCTCCCAGGACCCACGAGGCGGTGTTCCAGGATACGCTGCGAAAAGCCGGTCTCAATAAGTATCTTCTTGAAATCGTCAATCTGCGCGACCAGGACACCTGGGTGCACACCGACGATCCGGCCTTTGCCGCCACCAAGGCCAAAGAATTGATGCACATGGGGGTGAGCGCGGTTCGGCTGACCCATCCTCTCACCGACCACATCGTGCCCATGAACAAGGACATCCTGGTGGTGGGCGGTGGCGTTGCCGGTATGAAGGCTGCGTTAAGCCTTGCCGAAGGCGGCTTCAAGGTCTTTTTGGTCGAAAGATCGCAGCATCTGGGCGGCAACGCGGCCAAGGTGCACAAAACTCTGGAGGGCGCCGATGTTCCGGGCTTTCTCGAAACGCTGATTACAAAGACCGAAAGTCACGAAAACATCCAGGTGCTCAAACAGGCCGTGGTCGTCGACCATACGGGGATGGCCGGCATGTTTAAAACCGGCGTCCAGGTCGGCCCGAGAATGGTTTACCGGCAACTCGTTCATGGAATCACGATTCTTGCGACGGGCGCTCTGGCCAACAGGCCCAAAGAGATGCTTCTGGGCTCCCACAAGGCCGTGCGCACCCAGTTGGAACTCGACGCCCTGATCGAACAAAGCCCGGAGACGGTCCGCTCGCTCCAAAACGTGGTGATGGTCCAGTGCGTCGGCTCGCGCGTTGCCGAAAATCCCAACTGCTCGCGCATCTGCTGCCAGTCGGCGATAAAGAACGCTCTGCGGATAAAAGAGCTGAACCCCGATGCCTCCATCTCCGTTTTCTACCGCGATATGCGCATGCCCGGCATGCAGGAGGAATTCTACACCAAGGCAAGGAAAAGCGGCGTGATCTTCATTCCGTACGAAGTGGAAGACAAGCCTGCTGTTGTCGCCGACGGCGACAAGGTGTCGGTCTCCTTTACCGACCCGGTGCTCGGACGAAAAGTCACTATCCCCTGCGATTGCCTGGCGCTTAGCACGGGGTTTGTCGCCGACGAGGAATCCACCGAAGATCTGGGCGTCATCTTTCATCTTCCCAGGACCACGGACGGCTATTTCCTGGAAGACCACGTCAAACTCCGACCGGTCGATCTGCCGATCCCCGGGTTTTTCGTGGCCGGCGCCGCCCATTCGCCCAAAAACATTCGCGAAAGCATCACCCAGGCGCAGGCCGTGGCGAGCCGCGCCCAGACCTTCCTTGCCGGGGATGCGATCAACATGGGGGCCGAGGTGGCAAGGGTTGACAGCAATAGATGCGCCGCCTGCCTCATTTGTGCGCGCTCCTGCCCCTTCGGTGTGCCCTTCATCAATGCCGAGGGCCATTCGGAAATCGACCCGGCCAAGTGTCACGGGTGCGGCGTGTGCGCCTCCGAATGCCCCGCACAGGCCATTCAGTTGATGCGGTATGAAGACGACCTGATTTTTGCCAAGTTGGACGGACTATTTGAAAGGACGGCGTGATGGACAACTTCCAACCGGTTATAGTAGCTTTCTGCTGCCACTACTGTGCGTATACGGCCGCGGATATGGCCGGCAGCAAAAGGCTTCATTATCCTGCGAACGTTAAGATTATACGGGTACCGTGCTCGGGAAAGGTTTCCGCGATCCATTTGATGGAGGCTCTGAGGAAGGGCGCCGACGGCGTCTACGTGGCCGGATGTCTGGAGGGCGACTGCCACTTCAGAAGCGGCAACACCAGAGCGGAAAAGCGCGTAGCCTACGTAAAGAAGCTGCTCGATGAGATCGGGATCGGAGGCGAGCGCGCCGAGATGTTCCTGATGTCGGCGGGCATGGGCGAGGTGTTCGCCAGGACCGCCTCCGAGTTTACGGAAAAGATTCGCCGCCTGGGTCCAAACCCGACAAAGAACGCGCTGGGCAATAACGAACGTGCTGCAGGCTGATTTCCAAAAAAAGGAGAAAGTTAGCTGAGATGATTACCGCCGAACGTAAACCAATGGAAGAACTTATCAACTTCGTGAGCCCCTACCGGCGAATTCTTCTCGTCGGCTGCAACGAGTGCGTCACAGTGTGCTCTGCGGGTGGACGAAAAGAGGTGGCGCTTCTTTCCTCGGCGCTCCAGATGCATTTCATGAAGGAAGCCAAGCCCTTTGAAATAAAAGAGCTCACCCTCGAGCGGCAGTGCGACCCGGAATACGTCGAGGAACTCGTTCCCCTCATGGACCAGGCCGACGCGGTGGTCTCGATGGCCTGCGGGTGCGGGGTCCAGGAAGTCGCGCGGCGCTTCAAGGAAAAGGTCGTCCTGCCCGCGGTGAATACCAAGTTCATGGGCGCCTCCGAACGGCAGGGGGTGTGGGCCGAGCGGTGCGCCGGCTGCGGCGACTGCGTGTTGGGTACGACCGGCGGGGTTTGCCCGGTTGCGCGCTGTTCCAAGCAGATCTTTAACGGTCCGTGCGGCGGCTCTACCAAAGGCAAATGCGAGGTAAACCCGGATATCGACTGCGCCTGGCAGCTCATCTGGGACCGGCTCAAGACCCTCGGAAGGCTCGACCTATACGAGAAGAACATCCCTGCGAAGGACTGGCGCACCGGACGGGGTGCGGGCCCAAGGAAAATTGTGAGAGAGGACCTTGCATAATGAAGACCGATAGCATACTCGAAAAAATCTTGGCATCGGGACAACTGGCTGTAACCTCCGAGTGCGGTCCTCCGCGCGGCGCTCTTCCCGCAAAGGTGAGGGAAAAGGCCGAGATGCTTCGTGGCTGTGTCGATGCGGTAAATGTCACCGACAACCAGACGGCCATGGTCAGAATGTCGAGCCTGGCGGCCTGCATTCTCATAAAGCAGATGGGGCTCAATCCTCTTCTCCAGATGGTCACAAGAGACCGCAATCGCCTCGCCATGCAAAGCGAGGTTCTCGGCGCCTATTCGCACGGCATCGATAATATGCTCTGCCTTTCGGGCGACCACCCGCACTTCGGCGATCACCCGATGGCCGCCGCCGTCCATGATATCGACTCTATTCAGGCCGTGGACATGGTGCGAAAGATGCGCGACGAGGGGTTGTTCCAGGGTGGCCAGCAAATCGACGGTCCTCCGAAAATGTTTATCGGCGCCGCTGCAAACCCCTTTGCCGACCCGTTTGAGCTGCGCGTCGCGCGGCTTGCCAAAAAGGTCGCCGCCGGGGTGGATTTTGTGCAGACCCAGTGCATCTACAACGTCGAGAAGTTCGAAAAGTGGATGGAAGGAGTGGTGGAGCGCGGCCTGCACGAGAAGGTCTACATCCTTGCGGGCATCACTCCCATGAAATCCGCCGGGATGGCCAAATACATGAAAAACAAAGTCCCCGGGATGGATGTTCCCGATGAAGTGGTAAAGCGCATCGCCGGGGTTCCCAAGGAAAAGCAGGCCGAAGAGGGAATCAAGATGTGCCTTGAGACCATCGAGCGGCTGAAACAGGTCAAGGGCGTGAGCGGATTTCACCTCATGGCTATAGAATGGGAACACAGGGTGCCTGAAATTGTGGAAAGAGCCGGGTTTTTGCCCAGACCCTCATTCTAAGAAGAGCATGCCGGGAGACAGGAAGGCGAGGGGGTGCGCCAAAACCAGTGGGCGCGCCATGTCCGGCCCCGCTTGGACCGGCCAACCAAAGGAGAAGGCAGCATGAGCGATAAACGGCTTATTTTGGTGGTGGATGACGATCCCGATCTGGTTGAGGCTGTTTCCATGAAGCTCCAGGGCAGCGACTTCCGGGTTGCCAAGGCGTACGACGGCATCGAGGCATGGGAAAAGATCAGGCAGGAAAAGCCCGATCTGGTGCTCCTGGATGTCATGATGCCCAGAAAGGACGGCTACGAGCTGTGCAGGGAGATCAAGGAAGATCCCCAGTTCAAGGATATCGCGGTCGTGCTGCTGACTGCGGTGGCCGAAAACGTCAAAAGCAGCAGGTATACGCATCAGGACGGTAAATCCACCCCCGCAGACGACTACATTGCCAAGCCGATCGATCTCGACAGGCTCATGGAAGTCGTGAGGGACAACCTGATTCGCTAAAGACAAAGAGGGCGGGGGAAAGTTTCCCCCGCCATAGGAGCCGCCTGGCGGCGCAGGGGTGCAGGGGGCGATAAGCGCGCCCCCGCGCTTTTCGACTCGGCTCCCCTGGCCGCTTCCGGCGAGGACGTCTGCATTGGCTGAAATTGGTCGACTGGCATGCGCCACGGAACATAATGGGGAATTCGATTGGAATGTCCGTGTGTTCGACACCCTGTCCTTCCCCACGCTGATTTTGAAGCCGGATAAGACCATTTTGAGCGCCAATATCAATTTTCTCAAAAAATACGGTGTTTCCAAAGAACAGGTCGTGGGCAAATCCTGCCACGACTTCTTTTTTGACACCTGCCCCCTCGATGGGTGCCCGCTGCCCGCAGTCTTGGAAAGCGGGGAAGGGCAGACGGTTTTGAGGCGGGTGGAAGCCGAAAACGGCGAAGACAGGTGGGAGGACAGGGTTTTTTCTCCCATCCTCGACGAAGAAGGCCAGGTCAGGTACATCATCGAAAGTATTCGCGATGTTACGCGAATAAAGACGATGGAGAAAGAACTGAGCGAGCTCAGGGGCTTTCTCGAAAAGGCCATCCAGGGCTCGACAAGCGCCATTCTGGCAGCGGATATGCGTGGGCACATCCTGGTGATGAATCGCGCTGCCGAAGAGATCATCGGCTACACCCTGGAGGAGGCCAGGCAAAAGATCAATACGGTCAACCTCCACCCGCCCGGCCAGGCCGAAGAAATCATGAGAACGATGAGAAACAGTCAGGTCGGGGGCAAGGGCAGGTTTCCCTGCACCCGGGTCGATATCGTCAATTCCCGGGGGGAGCTGATCCCCGTCGAACTCTCGGCTGCGATCATCTACGAGGGCGATGAAGAACTCGCAACGATGGGGATTTTCAATGACCTGAGGGAAAAGCTGGCGCAGGAAGAGCGCATGCGCCAGGTGATGGAGCGGGTCGCACAGGCCGAAAAAATGGCCTCCCTTGGCCGGCTGGCCGCCGGTGTCGCCCATGAAATCAATAACCCCCTTACGGGCATCCTGCTCTATGCCAACCTGGTGCTCGAAAACATGGAAGAGGGAGATCCGCGAAAAGACGACCTGCGCTATGTGATCGAGGACGCCAACCGGTGCCGGGAAATCGTGCGGAACCTTCTCGCCTATAGCCGCCAGACCCTGCCCGATAAGGAGACTTTGGAACTCAACGATCTTGTCGCGCAAAGTCTTCGCCTTATCCGGGACCAGAGTCTTTTCATGCGCATTGAGGTGGTAAAGGAGTTTTCCGACGACTGGATGTCGATCCATGCGGATAAAAACCAGCTCACCCAGGTGTTCATAAATCTGATCATCAATGCCATAGACGCCATGGAAAGAGAGGGAACCCTCACCTTGCGCACCTATCTGAGCCCGGACGGCCAGGAGGCCTGCCTCGAAGTGTCCGACACCGGCTGCGGGATTTCCGAGGAAAACGTTCCCAAAATATTCGACCCTTTTTTTACCACCAAGGAGGTGGGAAAGGGTACCGGCCTGGGGCTGAGCACCGCTTACGGAATAGTGCGGGATAACGGCGGCGTCATCAAAGTGAAGAACACAGGCCAAACGGGCACGACATTTCTGGTGACTTTTCCGGCAGTGTAGCGCTCCCTCGGAAAACCTGAGCTCTCGAAAGTGCGGACTGGAGAAACCCACATCATGAAAGACCTAGCAACATCGAAAAACTTGCGGCAACCTGCCATCCTGGTTGTAGACGATGAGCAGCGCATTCGGGAAGGTTGCCGAAAGGTGCTGAGCCAGGAAGGCTTCGATGTCGAAATGGCCGACTCCGGCGAAGTCGGGCTGAGAATGATTGAAGAGAAATGCTACGACATCGTTTTGCTCGACCTGATGATGCCCAGCCTTTCCGGCTTCGATGTGCTCGCGCGGGTCAAGGCCCTGCACCCCGATTCGGTCATTATCGTGATAAGCGGCTACGCGACTGTGGAGTACTCCATCGAGGCAATGAAAAAGGGCGCCTTCGATTTTCTGCCCAAGCCCTTCACCCCCGAGCAGCTGCGGCTGCTTGTGACCAAGGCGATCGAATACACGCAGGCCCTCCAGGACATCGCAAACGAAAAATCCCGGATGCGGGTGCTCATAGATCATCTGCGCGACGGAGTCATGGCGGTGGACACCCAAAAACGTCTGGTGCTCGCCAATCCCGCTTTCCTCGACATGCTCGGCTGCAGAGAAGAGCAGGTGGTGGGCCTTCCGGCTCACGAGGTGTGCGGCAACCCCGGGATCGAAGCCCTTATCGACGGCGCGCTCGCAACACCCGAAGAGGAGTTCCGGGAATATAGCGAGGAGTTGGTGCGCGAAAGTGGCGCAGGAACGCCCGAGGCGATTTTGGATGCGCGCTGCATTCCCTTCCGGGACAGAGCCGGCAGGAACGTGGGGGCGATCGCCGTGCTCCACGACATAACCGATCAGAAAAAAATGGAACGGATCAAGTCGGACTTCGTCTCGATGGTTTCCCACGAAGTTCGCAGTCCCCTCAACTCGGTGCTTGCGCAGTTGCACGTGATCACCGACGGGCTGGCCGGGGAGACGACCCCCAAGCAGATGGAAATTCTGGGCCGCGCCTCCGAAAAAATCAAAAGTTTGCTCAGCCTTTCCACCGAACTGCTCGATCTCGCCAGGATCGAGTCGGGTCTCATAACCGTCGAAAAAGAACGGGTTAATCCTGCTGAAATTCTCCAGGACCAGGCGGCCTTCCATGAGGCGGCCGCGCGGGAAAAACAAATCTCCCTGGAACTCGAGCCGCTCCCCCAACTGCCCTCCCTGCTCGTAAACAGGCGCAATATGGAGGAAGTGCTCTCCAATCTCATCACCAACGCGATCAAATACACCCCGGAAGGCGGAAAAGTGGTCATTTCCGCCTCTACGGAAAACGACTACCTCAAAATGAGCGTGCGCGACAGCGGCATCGGCATTTCCCCCGAAGAACAGGAGAGGGTCTTTTCCCCCTTCTACCGCATCAAAAACGAAAAGACGCGCTTCATTATCGGCACCGGCCTGGGGCTTGCCATCGTAAAAAGCATTGCCGAAGCCCACGGCGGCTTCGTGCGTCTGCAAAGCGAGGCGGACAAGGGAAGCGTTTTTAGCGTCTATTTTCCTGTAGCTGCTTGTTGTTAGTTGTTAGTTGTTGATTCAATAGTTCTGTCAGAATCGCAGGTTATCTCCCGGCGCGGGGCCCTCTCCTTTGTCTCGCTGCGGGCTCTGTGGAAATAGGAAAAATCCAGGGAGCCACCTTGCGTCAAACACTAAAAACGTTATCGAAGCGAACTATCAAGGCGCATTGTGGTATACTCACGGCTGATCGGATCTTAAATGTTAAAGGAGAGGGAGTAACCCTCCGAGAGAGAATACCATGCCGCAGATAGCAGAAGCCAATTACCACGACGGAATCGTGGAACTGAAGCGAAAACCCGTGGGGATACGCAAGTCTTAAGCCCTGGTGGTTTTCCTTGGCGACGCCGACGCTATGCAACACCGTTCCGTGGACCTGGATAAGGTGAGAGGGACAAAAAGTTCGGTCGACAGGTGGATTGGCGTCATCGAGGGGGCGGAGCTCGGAGACTGGAAGGCTGAGCGCAGGGCAGTCATTGAAGGTGATTCCCGGTGAAAGTCCCCTTTGATAGCAACGTCGTCCTTGATATCGCCCTGAACAGAAGTCCCTTTGTGGAGCATGCCGCGCTTTTGTGGCGGCTTGCCGAGCAAAAGGAGATTGCGGCGTGTCTCTCCAGTACCAGCATTACAGATAAGGATTAAGACGGCAGGTGGCTAAGGCCGCTCCCTCTTCAGGGGTATATCAAACTTCTTCATATATTTCCAAACCGCCGTCCTGCTGATCCCGAGGCTTCTCCCCACCCTGGCCTTGTTCCAGCCGCAGTCGTTCAACAGTTCCGTCAGAATCTCGCGGGTTATCTCCCGGCGCGGGGCCGCCTCGGTTGTCTCCGTGCAGGCCGGATAGGCCACCTGCCGTATTTCGACCGGCAGGTCGAAAACATCGATGTATCCTCCCGCGCACAGAACGAAGGCGTGTTCGACTGCATTTTCGAGTTCCCGTACGTTTCCCGGCCAGTGATATTCCATGAGGATTCGCAGCGCCGATTGGGTGAGCCCCCCTATGCTTTTGCCCGTCTTGGCGTTGTGGGCGTCTATGAAGTGGCCGGTAAGAACCGGGATGTCTTCCCTCCTCTGGCGCAGAGGCGGAAGATTTATGGGAAACACCTTCAACCGGTAAAAGAGGTCTTCCCGGAAATTGCCGGCCCGCACAAGCTGCGCGAGTTCCCTGTTCGTTGCAACGATTATCCGTAAGTTTACCTTGCGTTTCCTCGATTCCCCGACCCTTTCGATTTCACGCTCCTGTACGGTGCGCAGGAGCTTTACCTGGATGAACGGGCTCAGTTCCCCGATCTCGTCAAGAAAGATCGTGCCGCCGTCGGCCTGCTCGAACCGGCCGATACGATCCCGGATCGCACCCGTAAAGGCCCCTTTCACATGCCCGAAAAGCTCGCTTTCCAGAAGCGATTCGGAAAGAGCACTGCAGTTTACGGTCACAAACGGCTTCATACGCCGGACGCTGTGATGGTGGATGGCGCCCGCAACCAGTTCCTTCCCCGTTCCGCTCTCCCCCTGGAGAAGGATGGTCGCATCGCTTGCCGCGGCCGCCCGTATGGCCGTAAAAACCTGCTGCATCGCATGGCTTTTCCCGATGATGTTGTCGAAGCCGTGCAGTTCTGCGAGTCTTCGCGCCGCTTCCTCCGCTTCCTCCCTGGCCCGCTTTAGCTCCGAGAGATCCGTTATGGTTTCCACCACACCCCGAATCTCGCCCCGTTGGTTTTTCACCAGCCGTGCGCTCTTTATCACCGGCACATCCCGCCCGTCCTTGTGGCGCAACATACACTCCCTGCCGTCAATGCGGCCGTGCCGGAAAATCCCGCAATTCTCTACGCCCGTGGGGCAATCCGTCTTGAAACATTGCGTGAAGTTGAGCAACGTGCAGGGCCGCCCGATCGCTTCCTGCGCGCTGTAACCCGTGATCCTCGCTATCGATGGGTTCCACGAGGTAATGATTCCCTTCTCGTCGAGCGTGAAAACGCCGTCGGCCATCGATTCGAGAAGCAGCCTGGAAAAACCGGGCTCAAGCGTAGTCTTTGTCTCCATGGAGATTGGATTCCCCGTCCCTTGGACGATGAGGGGTTGTTGCGTTCCGGTAGCGTTCCAAAAACGTTACTTTACAGCATAAGTAACGTTGTGGCCGGCTGTCAAGAGCGATTCACCCCTCCGCGCCGTTATCTCTCCGTCCTGCCGTGATGGCACGATATTTGACTGAGGATACAAACCGGGCTTGGCGGGAGAAATCGCCGATTGAGAAGGGTCTGCGGAGCGCTTGGCATGAAATGGATCAAATCACGCGTTCAGTTTGAAGAGGCTACGGTTGGAAAACTTGCACTGGTTGGCTTTTGTGCGCCGTGGTGTTCTTCCTGTCGGCTCCAGGAGCCGATTTTGGACCATCTTTCGACCCGTTTCGAGGGCGAGGTCTTCATCGGTGCGCTGAACATCGATGAGAATAAAGAGCTTGCCAAAACCCTGGAAATCCGCTGTATTCCAACGATCCTCATTTTCCGGGACGGCATCGAGATCCATCGCTTCGTGGGGCTTCATCCGGAAGCGAGCCTGGCGGAAGCCGTAGCCGAATGTGCAGGGCAGGGGCGGTTTTCTTCCGTGTTGGCCTGAAAATTGCTCTATTTAGTATTCACTTGGCGCTACCTCCATGTAGGTTGTCTCTTTACCATACAGGTCGACTTTCCGGCCCCTTCGCCGGGGAATCGGCCTGTAACCTTTTGATGCGAGGGAATGAACGATGCCTATCCACGAATTCAAATGCAAAAAATGCGGAATACTTTTCGAATCCATCTGTCTTCGAATCGACGAAAAAGAGAAGGCCGCCTGCCCCTCCTGCGGCGGTAATGAGGTCGAACCGCTCATCTCCACCTTTTCCTTATCCGGATCGTCCTCCGGCAAGGCAAGCGGAACGACGCCCTTCACCTCATCGTGTTCGTCTTCGGGCAGGTTTTCCTGAGGCTAAAGTTGCGGGCCGCAGGGTGCGGCCTTAAATGCAGTTGTTAGTTGCTCGTTGCTGGTTGTTAGTTTGGGGAAAACTGCTATGAGTTCGGTAAAAATAACTTTTCAGCCTGCGAACCGGACGGTTGAGGCTGAAGAGGGCGAGACGATCTTTGATGCGGCTTCGCGCGGAAATATCGAGATCGGCAATCTTTGCGGCGGCCAGGGAGTTTGCGGCAAGTGCCGCGTGCGGGTGCTGCGGGGAAAGGTCCGAAGGTCGGCCAAATCGCTCGGGTATCTGGACAGAAAAGACTTGGATGAAGGCTTTGCGCTGGCCTGCCGCACACAGATCCTGGAAGAAGACCTCGAGGTCTGGGTCCCGCCGGAAGCGACCACCGAACAGGAGCAGATTCTTACGGCCGACCGGGTCCTGCGCTTTGAATCTCCGGAGTCCCTGGAAGAGGAGTCGGCCGCTACAGCCGTTTCCCACTATTTGCCCCTGGTGAAAAAAATCTACCTGGAGCTGCCCGAGCCCACGCTTACGGACAACCTGTCCGATCTAGAGCGCATTTTCCGGGAATTGCACAAAAAATTGGGAGATACGGGGAGTTGCGCGGATTTTTGCTGTCTACGCGACCTGGCGGGCTCCCTTCGCCAAAATAGGTGGAAGATCACCGCCGCGGTTCATTTTACAAACCCCGCCTGCCCCATGATTCGTGCCTTGGAGGGCGGAGACACCTCGAAGCAAAATTTCGGGGTCGCCATCGATGTGGGCACCACCACCATTGTGGCCCAGTTGGTCGATCTGCGAACGAGCGATGTTATCGGAGTGGAGGGTAGCCACAATGTCCAGGCCCGCTACGGCGAGGATGTAATCTCCCGCATGATTTTCGCCTGCGGCCGGGGTGGGGTGAAGCCTCTAAACGATGCGGTGGTGACTACGATCAACTCGCTTGTCGACTCGCTGGCAAATAAGGCGGGGATTTCGGTCGAGGAGATCTATTGCCTGGTTGCGGCAGGCAACACGACGATGACCCACTTGCTCCTGGGGCTTGAGCCCTGCACCATCCGGCTCGAACCGTACGTGCCGACGGCCTCGCGCTTCCCGCATCTTCTGGCGGCGGAAGCCGGCTTGCACGCTAATCCACGCGCGGTTCTGCACTGCGTTCCCTGCGTGAGCAGCTATGTGGGCGGCGATATCGCCGCCGGGGTGCTCGCGTGCGGGATGAACGACCAGTCGCGGCTAAGCGCCCTGATCGATGTCGGGACTAATGGCGAGATCGTCGTCGGCAACTCCGAATGGCTCGTGTGCTGTTCGGCCTCCGCCGGCCCCGCCTTTGAGGGTGGGGGTGCAAAGTGCGGCATGCGCGCCGTAAAAGGCGCTATCGAAACGGTGCGAATCGAGGGAGACCAAGTCTTCTATTCCACGATCGGAAAAGCCAGGCCGCGGGGCGTTTGCGGGTCGGCGCTGATCGACGTCATCTCCGAACTGCTCCAGGCCGGGATTATCGATCAAAGCGGAAAGTTCATCGAATTCGATCATCCCGGGGTGCGGGTGGTGGACGATACGCCCGAATTTGTCGTTGCGCCGGGGACGCAGACCGAGACCGGGCAGCCGGTGAGCGTCACCGAAGATGACATCGGAAACCTCATAAAGAGCAAGGCAGCAATCCTTGCGGCGATGAAGGTGCTGCTCGGAAGTTTGGGGATGAGCTTTTCCGATCTGGAGCAGATCTATGTGGCCGGAGGATTCGGCGCCCACCTGGATATAGAAAAAGCCATCACGATCGGCCTTCTTCCCGACATTCCCAAGGAGCGCATCCAGTTTATCGGAAACAGCTCTCTTGCCGGCGCGCGCCTGGCTCTTCTCTCCGTCCACGCGTTCCGAAAGCTGGAGGCCATCGCGCGGCAGATGACCTATTTCGAGCTCTCCGTACGGCCCGAATTCATGAACGAATTCGTGGCCGCCCTCTTTCTGCCCCACACCCAGATGGCGCTGTTCCCGACCGTTGAGGAAAAACTCTCGCGCAAAAGAAGGCAGGCTTAAGACAGAAAAGCGCGGGGGCTGTCGCCCCCTGCACCCCCACGCCGCTGCGCGGCTCATGATGGCGCGTGCGCGTCAGGGACGAATCCCGGGGGGGTGCGGGGGAGACACTCCCCCGCGCTTTTCGCCGTCTTTCGTCTTTCGTCTCTCGCAACTCTAGCTCGCGCACCCCGGGCAGGAGGAAAACATCTTGAGGGAGGGGCCGGGGGCCTTGCCGCATCGAGTGACCACTTCGGTTGTGAACCGCTCCACGGCGCTTATGATGGGGCTGCCGTCGGGGTTTTCCAGAAGAGGTTTGCCTGCATCTCCGGCCAGCACCATGCGCGGGTCGAAGGGGAGGCTTCCCAGGAAATGAATCCCCATCTGATTGGCGGTGCGCGCGCCTCCGCCTTTTCCCAGAAGCGGGGTTTCGGTGTTGCAGTGAGGGCAGATAAACCCGCTCATGTTCTCGACAAGGCCGAGGACCTCCATGCGCACCTGTTTGCAGAAGTTGATCGACTTTCGTACATCCGCCAGTGCGATTTCCTGGGGAGTCGTAACGATGACCGCTTTGGCGTCGGGTACGGTCTGGACTATGCTTAACGGCTCATCTCCCGTTCCGGGAGGCGAGTCGATCACAAGGAAATCGAGATCGCCCCACTCCACGTCGGAGATAAACTGTTGAATGACCCCGTGTTTTACCGGGCCCCGCCAGATCACGGCCGTGTCGCGGTCTTCCAGAAGACATTCGATCGAAATGACATGCAGCCGGTCACTATAGGCATGGGGCAGCATGCGTTTTTCGGGTGTAAAGCCGAAAACGCCCTCCAGTCCCAGCATGCGTGGGATGCTTGGCCCATGAAGGTCCACATCGAGCAAGCCGACTCGATTGCCTAGCTTTGCCAGACTGAGCGCCAGATAGGCAGCCACACTGCTCTTGCCCACTCCGCCCTTGCCGCTCATGACGAGCAGCTTGTGACCGATCCGGCCCAGTTGCTCCCGGATTCGCGCGTTGTCTTCTCCCTGCTGCCGGCCGTGGCCGCACTGCGGGTTTTCCGATGAACTCATAAAAGATGTACCCCCTTTGTATCGTAGAAATCAGTGAAAAAACACATTCGAGCAACCTCCGTACTACCGCCCCCGGGGCAAGTTTGTCCCGGGCCTCTCTCCAGGTGTCCCCGGTTCACCCGGGGAACATTCGGTTCCTTGAGGGGCGAGCCAATGGGTTCAGGCTGCACTATTGTAAGGCAAAAGGGACTGAAGAGGGAAGAGCTGTCCGGACGATTACCCGGGCGGAAATCATTTCTGAAAAGAAGCGAGAAGCAGGAAGTGACGCGCGCGTTGCTAATCGCTTCAAGAAATCCTGCGATATCCCGAAATCAAAAAAAGGGACAGGATGGTTTCCTTCTCTCTTCCCGCTTCCCGCTCCCCGCTCCCCGCTCCCCGCTTCCCGCTTCCCGCTCCCCGCTTCATCAGCCCTCCGCGCCTGTCGGTTCGACCCGGTCGATCTGCCCCAGGCATAGTTCGAGGCACTCTTTGCAACTCGAAGACTTAGCCCCCCCTTCGCAGAACAGTGCGAAAGCCTCCGACCAGTTGATGCCGGTTCTCGGGCAGCTTTTCAGAAACTCGAGAAAGCGGACCAGCCGTTCGACGGCGATCGAGTCTATGGCATGCTCGATGCGGCAGGCGTTGCGTTCGGCCCGTTCGGGATCGAGTTGCAGCGTGGAGGTGAAAAACTCCCTGAGTATCCGGTGGCGGTTTATGAAGTCGCGCCCGATCGCGCGTCCTTCACTCGTAAGGGTGATGCTGCTGTAAGGGCTGTAATGGATGAGCCCGCGGCCGGCAAGCACCTTGAGCGCCCCTGTTACCGAGGGGCGCCGCACCCCCATCTGGTCGGCGATGTCTTTGGCCCGTGCCGCGCGGTTGGATTCCTCCAGGTGAAAGATCACTTGAAGGTAATCTTCCAGGCTGGCGGAAAGCCCTTTCCGTGCGTTTGGCATCCTCTGTTCCCGCCCGGACCATGCCGCTCGCGGCGACCCGCTATCGGCTTCGGGAACCTTTGCCGGCAACCGCTTTGTAGTAGTCCCCAACGGCCTCTCCCAGTGTGTTGACGGCAAGCCTCGCGCAGTGCATGTGGTCGTCGGGCAGGCCGCCGAGAAACGATGCAATTTCATCGGGTTCGATGTGGAGCACCTCGTCGATCCGCTTGCCTTTGGCCAGTTCACTCATCGCGCTCGCGCACACCCATGTGTAGACGCAGCCGTGAGGCGCTACCCTGATATCCTCGATTGTTTCTTCGGTGATTTTCAAAAAAACCTCGACGGAATCTCCGCACACGCCGACCGCGCCGGCCCTGGCGTTGGAATCCTCCAGGTTTCCGATATTTTCAGGCTGTTTGGCCAGGCGGAGAAAATTTTCCCCCACCCGGCCGAGCGCCGCCAATTTGCCTTCCGCCATCTTCGGTTTCTCCTTTCCCATTGTTCCCTATTTGTCTGCGGTACAAGTGAATAAACAATCCGGTTCAATCAAAAATCGCGCCATTCCTTGGGGCTCTGCCGGGTTGAGGGTATACGGGGGCGCCTGGACTCCCGCAACGCACCCGCATGGATGCAAATTGTTTCCATTTTGCCATTCCCCGCCTCTTCCCTTCCATCTTTAGAGCTTCCAGGAAAAATGGCATGGAGATTGTACTTTCTTTTTCCATTCTTATGGTCTTGCGTACAGGAGGTCAGTGCCATGAGCGATCCCGCCGTGTTTGGAGAAAACATCCCTGAATAACACAAAGGAGGAAAAGCCATGAAAAGACAGCCTCTTAACTATGAAACGCTGTTGAAAATCGCCGGCGCCATCTCCCATTCCAAAGATCCCGAAGAAGTCGTGCTGATGACCGTGGAAAGCATGAAAACGGCCCTGGATGTGAAAGGGTGCGCGTTGTTTCTGGTCGATCGCCGCACCGATCAGCTCGAGCTCGCCGCCTCATTCGGGTTGAGTAAGACTTACATCGGCAAGGGCCCGGTCAGCGCCTCGCGGTCGATAACGCAATCCTTGGACGAGGGGCCGGTGGCCATCTACGATGTGAGCGACGACCCCAGAATTCAGTATCCCGAAGAGGCTCAAAAGGAAGGGATCTCCTCGATTCTTTCGGTTCCCGACGTGGCCGGCGGAAAGTCGATCGGGGCTTTGCGCGTCTATACGGCCGAACCGTGGGAGTTCACCCTGGAAGACCTCAATTTCGTTCAGGCCATGGCCTCGCTGGCCGGTATGGCAATCGAGATGGCAAGGCTCTACAAGGGGATGAAGGACAGCATCGAGGTGCTGAAGCAGTTTAGAGACCCCAAGAGCCTCAAACTCAAAAGAAGAACTCCCTACGAGGGCGTTCCGGTAAGCGTTGCCAGGAAAGAGTCGGCGGCCTGAGCCACGAGGGCGGGAGGCGCGGGGAGCAACTCTGTTCCCCGCGCCGCCGCTCAGTGCATGGCTTTCCCACAGCAACTGCCCGGAACGCATCCTGCCGAGGAGGGAGAATGTCCGCAGCATCCGGTGTCGCCGGCTCCGGGGAGCTTTCCTTCCGGCTTCACTCCCGATAGACTCGAGGGTGTGGAAAGAAGCTTGGTAAGCTCCGAGCTGCCGCATTTTTCGCAGCTCAACTCCTCGCTTTCCGTATACACTATCTTTTCGAACACAGTGCCGCACGTTGCACAGACGAACTCGAAGATGGGCATGGCTGTTTTCCTCCTCGTTATCGTTTAGACTTAGCGAACTCGGCCTGGCGGTCCCGGCTGCGGCGACTCGCCGCCTCGCCGTGTCAGATCTCCAGTACAAATCCTACAGAGCCGAAGGCGAACCTGTCGCCGAAAGCGGCAGCCAGTCTTGCGGTGACCGCCTGCCCGGTGCAGTGGCCTACCGCAAGCCTTTGAATGTCGAACTGCTGTAACGCCTCGAGGCTCGGGTCTACCTGCTCTTCGGGGGAAAGGCCCAGGTGGGTGCCTCCCAGAACGGCGTAAATGCGCCTTTCGCCGGTCTTTTCGACCGCATGGCAAAGAATATTCACTACTCCCGCGTGGGCGCAGCCCAGAACCACCACGAGTCCCCGCGACGTTTGCAGGATCATCGAGTAATCATCCGGAAAGGGGTCCTGAACGAAAGTACCGTTTCGGCTGACCACCAGCCTGGCCGAGCCTTTCTCGAAGGCCGTTTCCCGGGGGACTTCGCCGGTTATGAAGACTTTTGACGCTATTTGCGTAAAGTTGCGCTGGAAATCGAAACGCGCCCCGTGGGTCTCCAGATAGGATCGGGGCCATGGCATCCCGTTGGCTACCGGTACGCGTGCCCCGCCCGGGGCATCGGCCAGCCGAAATCTTTCCCGGAAGACTTCCGGGTGAGCGGTAACGGGGCAGGGGCCTTTGATCTCGAGGAAGGCGAGCAGGCCTCCGACATGGTCTGAGTGCCCGTGACTCAAGACTACCCGCGAAACGTCCCGAAGATCCTTTTTGAGCAGCAGGGCGTTGCGAAGGAGGCCAATGCCCTGGCCGGTGTCGAAAAGAATATTCTGTTCGGGTATTTCGATCAGGGCTGCGAAGCCGTGCTCGCCGACAAGTCCCAGTCCCACCACCGTGTTTTCGCAAAGAACCGTGATTCTGCACTCCATCAGTACGCCTCTCCAAGAGTTGCGAACTTGCAACCCGACGGTTTGGTCCTCAATTGTCGATCTTTCTGGTCATGGCTGCGGAACACCCCGGACAGCGAAGCTGAGAGCACGGGATGCCGCGTTCGTGGGGTGCTGTGGCGCCGCACTGCGGGCAGATACAAAGGCCTCCCGGCCCGCCCGTGGCCATGTTTAGCAGCCCTGGTTCCGAAGATTCGGTTACCCCCGTGCATTTTGCGCTCCCTTTGTACCGGCGCTGTCCCCGGCATCCGGGGAGCCAGTATCGGGGGCGGTCCAGTTCTCCTTTGCGGTAGGCCTGAAGCACTTCCTCGATGTCGCCCGCGATTCCGTGGATGATTCTGAGTCCGAGGCTCTCCCCGTAGTGCAGCATCTCCGGGCTGAGCGCGCCGCATATCACGGTATCGATTCCCTGCTGCCGCAGGGCGCGCATCAGGGCGAACCTGCCGGTTTCCTGCACGCCGATTTCACGGCTCGCGTTCACATCCGGAGGGGCCTCTTCGGGGACGATCAGGATCTTCGAGCACCAATCCAGCACCGGCGCCACCCGGGTGCGGAAGATCGGGATGGCCATCATAGGCATCTCCTGGGAACATTGTCTCCAATTCTATCCGAATCGGGGTGCGTACAAAACTATCAAAAAACGCGCCATTCCTTCCCGGCCCGGCCTATTGCGCTGCGCCTCGCTTCCTGCTTCTTGCTCCCCGTTTCTTTTCCGGGCGTCTATCGTCCCCTCTGACCCGTTGGGAAGGATGCAAATTGTTTCCCCGATACGGTCCCCCCTCTTCCCTTGCGCCTTTCCTGCCTGGATGGCACGAAGCTTGTTATTAAAGAGTGTGCCCGGGGGATCTTGACATTTGACCCGTGGTGATTTGGATACGCTAAAGACAGGACCGGGAATTTTCGAGAAAATTCTGTTCGGTATCAGGCGGAGCCTGCAAAAAGCTCGAGTCGGAAACAGTGGCGACAGAAGGAGGTGTGGCGTGAAGAGCGGAGATAAACTGGTGATCGTTGGGTGCAGCGGTTCGGGGGGCCCGGCAGCGATGCTGGCCAAAAAACTCATGCCCGAAGTGGATGTTACCGTCATTCGCAAGGAAGAGTTCTTTATCGTCAGGTGAGCGCTTCCTCACGTAGTGGCCGGTCTGGCCGCTGGGCAATCGATCGTTGTGCCCGACAAAATGCTTGAAGGCGCCGGGATAAAAGTCATACAGGACACCGTGACCGGGGTCGACGCAGCGAACAAAAGCGTCATGGTGTCCGGCGGCGAAACGTATCCCTATGACAAACTCTACCTTGCGACGGGGGCGAGCGCCCTTATTCCGCCCATTGAAGGCCGGGACCTCGGGGGGGTTGTGTCGTTGCGCGGACTTTCCGATGCCGAGGAAATCAAAGCCTGTATAGCCGAAAAAGCGCCTGTAAATATCGTGTTCATCGGCGCCGGGTTTATCAGCATGGAAATTGCGTCGCTCCTGGTGGAAAACGTACCGCGCAAGCTCAATATTTCGTTGGTGGAATTTCTGGACCGTCCTCTTCCCCTCATGCTGGACAAGGACATGGCGGAGTTAGTCCAGACATTCGTCGAGCAGAAGGGGCTGCGTATTTTTACGGGTGAGAAGGCGGAAAAACTGGTCGGGCGGGACGGCAGGGTGACCGGTGTGAAGCTTGCCTCCGGAAAAGAACTCGATGCCGACATGGTCGTGATATCCGTTGGCGTTCAACCCAATGTGGAACTTGCCGAGCAGATCGGACTGGAGATGGGCCGGTTTGGCATCAAAGTGAACGGATTCCAGGAAACCTCCCACCCGGATATCCTGGCGGGTGGCGATTGCGTTGAAAAAATCCATTTCGTCACCAAAAAGCCGACAGCGGGCCGTCTGCGAGGACCTGCGGTCATGCAGGGCCGGATTGCCGCAAAGCGGCTCGCAGGCTATGCCATCGAGTTTCCGGGCGTGCTGGATGCCGGGGGCTGCAAGCTCTTTGATATGACGGTAACCGCTACCGGTCTTACCGAGGAAAGTGCTGCCCGGGAAGGCATTGAAACGGTGTGCGCCGTTGTGGACTCCAGGAGCAGGCATGCGATGATTCCGGGCGTCAAACCCTGGAAAATCAAACTGGTCTTTGACAAAAACACCCAAAAACTTATCGGGGGCCAGATAGTGAGCCATGAGGTGGCGCCGGCACGCGAGATCGATGCGGTTAGCGCCTTTATCCTGGGCGGGAAAACGATCCCCGAACTGACAACCTTCACCTCCGCCTGCAACCCCGATATTTCTTCGGAGCCGAGTGCAGAGCCGATCACGGTTGCCGCCGAACAGGCGCTGCAAAAATTGAGGGCTCAACTCGGGTAATCCTTTCTCCGGTGGTCCGGCGCTATTCGTCGTCCGGATCCCCGGAATCCTTCCTTCCTCACCTCGGACCGATTTGACTTTGCGCCGGAGGCTTCTTATTTTTCAGCTTCCAGTCGTAGGGGCGCGGCCGGCGATGCCGTCGCTTATCGTTGATCCACTTTTTTATAACCCGGGGAGAAATGACAATGTCCAAGACAGAAAAGGACCTGATGGACGCCTTTGCCGGTGAGTCACAGGCAAACAGGAGGTACCTGGCCTATTCGCAAAGGGCCGAAGATGAGTTCATGCACGGTGTGGCCAAGCTTTTCCGAGCCATAGCCGAGGCCGAGACGATTCATGCGATCAAACACCTGCGCACGGCGGGAAAAGTCCGGAGCACCAGGGAAAACCTCGAAGACGCCATAGCCGGTGAGACCCATGAATACACGAAGATGTATCCGGAGATGATCGCGCATGCGAAGGAAGAGGGCCAAAAATCCGCCGAGGTAGGCTTCGATTATGCCAACAAGGTCGAAGCCCTTCATGCGCAGATGTATAAAAAAGCCCTCGCCGACCCGGACAATTTTCCCGTTCAGGATTACTACATCTGCAAGATCTGCGGCTACACCGCCGCTAAAGACCTCCCGGATGTCTGCCCGGTGTGCGGGGCAAATCAAAAGGCTTTCTTCAAGGTCGAATAATCGCCAGGGAAGCGCGAAACCCGGGAAACATTCCCCACTCTTCTGCTTTTCGCTCTCTCAACGCTTCGCGGGCTTTCTGCCCGCGAAGCGGTCCATTGATGCTTATTTTCTGAACCTCGCGGTTGAGCAGCTTGATGACCCCGAGGTTATACTATTTCCGGCCAGGCTCAGCAGGAGTCTTGCCATTCTTGCGACCCACTCTTTCCAATAGAACTTCTCGATTCCCGACCCTTGAAAATCTGTTTTTCAGTTATCATTGTAACCCTTGAGGTGGAATTTTCGTTCGGAGACCATCTTTGCTGCGAATGATTGAGTGAGATGCGGCCATGGAATTTTTTTCAGTTTACGACCAATATTATGGCAGGGTCAGGAGTTTCATTCTTGCCTCAGTTCGGGACCAGTGGACGGCGGATGATCTTGCTCAGGAAACTTTTATCCGAGTGGACCAGAACCTTAACTCGCTAAAAGACCCTTCCAAACTGGCCTCGTGGGTCTTTCGCATTGCACACAACCTTTGCCAGGATTACTTCCGAAGCATGAAGAGAACTTTGTCAAAGGAATGCGCTTTAGACGAAGCAACGGACCTGTTCAAAGAGGCAAGCGTCCAGAAAAGGCTCGAGCAAAGCGAAATGAGTTCGTGTGTTCAGGATGAGATCAGACTCCTTCCCGAATCCCTTCGAAGTGTAATAACACTGTTTGATGTGGCAGAACTCAGTCAGCGAGAAATTGCAGAGACTCTGGGCATTACGGTCGAAAACGTAAAGGTGAGGCTTCACCGTGCCCGAAAGGAGCTGAAAGTGCTGCTCGATAAGAAATGCGACTTCGAAGTCGATGAAAGAAACGTGCTCGTCTGTGTGCCTCGGCAGCTGTAAGGCTGAAAGATTCAGATATCTCCCTCAAAACATCCGCCGTTTAATCCGGAACCAGGTTTTCAAATCTCCCTCCAAAGTTTGTAACCTTTCTCCTCTTCTTTGCGTCTCCATGGCAAATGAGCAGCCCCAACAGACGGGGCAAAATCTCGAAGCGGAAGGAGATGATTTCCATGGCGAATCAAAATTCCGAGAAAAACGAAACGCGTTCCTGCTGTTTTGGCGGAATGCAGGAGATGATGCGGCGTATGAGGTCGGAAAGTGGCGGCCTCCGGTGCCCCCTTGGCGAAAGAATGACCGAGATGATGGAAGGTTGTTGCGGATTTCGGACTCAAAAGGATGATTCGAAAAAGGAGGAGCAGGGCGCCCCGAGATAACCGATGCCGGTCTGAACCGGGGACTCAACGAGATGCACTCGTCACAGACGAAGCACTCAAATCTGAGAACCGGTTCAGACCTTGCCGACCAGAACAGACGGGGATGAATCCGGTTTACAGGACAGGAGGAATGCCATGATTGGCTGCATACCATTCTGGTTTGGGTTTGGATGGTGGTGGATATTCCCAATTTTAATGATAGCTCTCTGCTTTTTCATGATGCGAGGGTGCATGCGCAGAATGCTTCATGACACATCCACCGCCCGCAGAACTGACATTCGGCCCCGGGCTTCCCGGGATGATCGCTTCGATATTGATGAGCGCAGGACCGTATAGAAGGAGAACGACCAACGCAAAACAATCCGGATCCGGTTAGCAGAGAAGGGTTCTTGACGGGTGCGGGATGGGAGATGATACCAAGCACGCCATCCCTCGACGTGTTCCCGGGTGGACACTAAACTAAACCCCTGAGCGTCTTCCCGCAAGGTTTACGCGTCGAAAAGGCTGGGCCGAGTCGAAAAAAATGTCTTGAGGAATCTCGAAAAGTTGCCGTGTTTATAACACCACTGTTTGCTTACCAAAACGACAGTTCCGGTGCAATATCTAAAACTGACAATCGCTCGGAGTAGATGCCCAGGGGGGAGCGGCACGTGAAAAATCCAGGCTCGGGATTCAGGTCATCCGATATGGTTTCGACCTCTCAGCAAATTGCGAGCGTCTATTTCGCCGCGGGACTCCTGTGGGTCCTGCTCTCGGACAAAATAACGGGGGTTTTCCTACATAGCCGGATCCTGCTGACTGATGTTTACATGGTCAACGGGTTCGTCTTCGTTTCCGTCTCGGCCGTGCTTATCTATTTTCTGCTCAAACGGCGGGCGCTGCAAATTGCTGGTTTTCAGGAAGAAACGCGGCTAACGAATTGTAACTATCAAGAGATAGAGGAGCGGCTGCGCCTCTTTATCGAGCATGCACCCGTTTCTTTGGCGATTCTCGATCGCGACATGCGCTACGTGAGTGTCAGCCGCCGATGGAACAGGGACTATAAACTGGGGGAGCGCGATGTAATCGGACTCTCTCACTATGAGGTATTTCCCGATATTTCCGAAAAGTGGAAGGAAATTTACCGCCGGGCGCTTGCGGGCGAGGAGTTGGATTCGCAGACCGGCCATTTTGAGGGAGTAGAAGGGCCTGAGCAGTGGCTGAACTGGGAAGTGCGGCCATGGTATGGGGCCAACGGAGACATCCGGGGCATAGTGATCTTCACCGAGGATATCACCGAACAAAAACTGTCGAAGTCCGCTCTGGGTATAACGCTGAAAAAGCTCCGCCACCTGAACGATGTTTTGAGAGCGATTCGCGAGGTTTCTGCTCTGTTGAACCGGGAGTGCGATGAGCAGCGGCTTTTGAACGGAGTTTGTCAATGCCTCCTCGGTGCCCGCGGCTATGTGGCTGTTTGGATTGGCCGACCCGAGGAGCAATCGGGAGAGGTCAAGCCTATCGCCTACGCCGGTCCCGGCGCGTGCTTTGTCTCGCAGGCGCCGATTCGCTGCGACGATGGTCCGCTGGGCCGGGGCCCCACCGGCACTGCATTGCGGGAGCGACGCCCGGTGGTGTTCGACGATGTGGCGAGCGATCCGCGTTTTGTGCCCTGGCGGGAACCGGTTGTAGCCGCCGGAGCGGCCTCCATTGCTTCTGTGCCGCTGCTGCACCGGGGACGGCTCTTTGGTGTCGTGACGGTAGAGGCCGACCGGGTTAATGCGTTCGGCCCCGAGGAAGTGGAGCTGCTAAGCGACCTGGCAGGGGATGTCGCCCGCACCCTCCAGGCGCTGGAGGACCAGGGGGAGTTGGTGGCGGCTCATTGCGCGCTGCGGGACTCCGAGGTAAAAATGAGAAGCATCTTCCGCGCCGCCCCGACAGGCATCGGCCTCAGTTCCAATCGCATCATGCTGGAAGTAAACGAAAGGCTCTGCGAGATGGTGGGCTACCGGCGTGAGGAACTGATCGGCAAAAGTACGAGAATGCTCTACCCTTCCGAAGAAGATTATGAGTATGTAGGCGGGGAAAAATACCGACAGATGAGGGAGAAGGGAACGTGGACTGTCGAAACGCGCTTCCTGCGAAAAAGCGGAGATATCATCGATATCCTGATGAGTTCCAGTCCCTTCGATCCGACCGATCTCGCCTCCGGCGTAACGTTTACGGTCCTGGACATTACGCGGCAAAAACAGGATCAGGCCGAGTTGTTGAAGCTCTTTCGCCACAATAAGCTCATCCTCGATACGGCACAGGAGGGCATCGTCGGTTTGGACACGGCCGGGAAGGTCACCTTCTCCAATCCTGCCGCTGCGGCGGTGTTCGGCTACTCTGTCGAAGAGTTGCTGGGACGAAATCTGCACCAGCTTGTCCATCACACCAAACCCGGCGGAGAGCTTTACCCGGAGAGCGAATGCCCCATGATCCAGGCCCTGAGGACCGGGCAGGTATTCAGTGTGCGCGATGAGATCCTTTACAGGAAAGACGGCGCCTGGTTTCATTCGGCCTACTCAACGAGTCCGATAGAAGAAAACGGCGCAATAACGGGCGCAGTCGTAACTCTGCGGGACATAACCGCACGCAGGCAGGCGGAGGAAAGACTCACCGAATCCGAGAAAAGGCATCGGGCGCTCTTTGAAAACATGGTTTCCGGTTTTGTGCTTTTTGAGGTCGTACAGGACGAGCGAGGCGTTCCGGTCGATCTCATCATCCTCACGGCCAATAAGGGCTTTGAGGCGATCTCCGGGTTGAAGGTTTCCGGTGTCGCCGGCAAACGATTGACACACGTGTTGCCGGGTATCGAAAAAGATGGAGCCGATTGGATCGGTGTTTACGGGAAAGTGGCGTTGACCGGTGAGCCACAACAGTTTGAGAAAGGGTCGGAGTTGCTTGGGGTTTGTCTTTCCGTTACAGCCTACCGGGCAGGGCCGGGGCAATGCTGCGTTACCTTCCAGGACATCACCGAGCGCAAGCGTTCCGAAGAAGAACGGGCACGTGTTGAGGCTCAGCTGCGCCAGGCCCAGAAGATGGAAGCCCTGGGCACGCTCGCTGGGGGCGTAGCCCATGATTTCAACAATATTCTTAATATCATCATGGGCTATACGGAACTTTCCAAAATGGAGATCGGGGATGGGAGCCTGGTAGCCCAAAACCTCGAGGAAGTGTTTGCCGCGAGCACGAGGGCCAAGGAGTTGGTGCAGCAAATTCTCGCTTTCAGCCGCCGGTCGGAAAACCGGAAATTATCCCTGCAACCGGGCATAGTCGTAAAAGAGGCCATGAAAATGCTACGGCCCTCCCTGCCGTCGACCATTGAAATCCAAACGGAAGTGCTCGGCAGATCCCTCGTGCTTGCCGACCCCACTCAACTGCACCAGGTGCTGATGAATCTGTGCACCAACGCCGCGCACGCGATGCGGGATAAAGGCGGGGTGCTGGAGGTGAGGCTGGAGGATAGAGTGCTGGGAGATGATGAGGCGCGGCATTACGACGGCCTGCAGCCGGGCGGATATGTGGAACTGAGAGTCAGGGACACCGGAGCAGGCATCGAACCGGGCATCATCGATTCGATTTTCGACCCCTTTTTCACGACCAAAAAACAGGGGGAGGGAACCGGGCTCGGCCTGTCTGTCGTTCACGGAATCGTAAAAAGCCACGGGGGAGCCATTAGCGTTCAGAGCACTCTTGGAGAGGGGACTGCGTTTACCGTACTCATTCCCGCCCTTCCGGAAAACCACCCGCACGAAGAAAAAGCGACTTCCCACCATCTTCCCCGGGGCCATGAACGTATCCTCGTGGTCGACGATGAACCCGTGCTGGTGAAGATGGTAGGAAGGCTGCTCTCAAACCTCGGCTACGAAGTGGTTACCCGCACGGGCGGAATGGAAGCCCTGGAAATCTTGAGGCAGCGGTCCGACGCAAAACCGTTCGACCTGGTGATTACCGATATGACTATGCCCCATCTTACCGGCGAGAACCTTGTTCGTGAGCTTTCCAACTCCGGGGTTGCCGTTCCGGTAATCCTCATGACCGGCTTCAGCGAAAAAATCGATGTCGAAAAGGCAAAAACCCTGGGGATTGAGGGGTTTCTCATGAAGCCGATTGTCTCCAAAGATATCGCCGAGACGATCCGAAAGGTTCTCGACCGGCAGATACTCCGAGATGGAAACCTTGAAGTGCTCGGGTGAACCGGGCGCCGGTCCATTTCTAGTAAACCGACGCCTAATGCTCTCCGTTGCATTGAGATAGACTCCGACTTACCTTTGATCATATTTGCTCTGTTTGATGCTCCCCCATTTCCCGATCATACAAAAAGGAGTCAATATGAAGCTGAGTCAAAAACTTGCGGCTGAGTTTATCGGAACTTTCTGGCTTGTCTTCGGTGGATGCGGGAGCGCGGTCCTTGCGGCCGCCTTCCCCAAACTCGGCATCGGCTTTCTCGGAGTGGCACTGGCCTTCGGCCTTACGCTCCTCACCATGGCCTATACAATCGGACATATCTCGGGTTGCCACATCAATCCGGCCGTTTCCATCGGTTTATGGGCCGGGAAGCGCTTTCCCGCCTCAGACCTGTTGCCCTATATCATCGCCCAGGTGGCAGGGGCTATTCTGGCCTCCTCGGTCCTCTACGTGATCGCCAGCGGAGTACCGACTTTTCAACTGAGCAACGGGTTTGCGACAAACGGCTACGGAGCCCATTCGCCGGGAGGATATCCTCTTTTGTCCTGCTTTGTCTCCGAGTTTGTTCTGACGTTCATGTTTCTCATCATCATCATGGGCTCGACCCACGGAAATGCGCCCAAAGGGTTCGCCCCCATCGCCATCGGCCTGGGGTTGACTCTTATCCACCTTATCGGGATCCCTGTGACCAACCTTTCGGTCAACCCCGCCCGCAGCACGGGGCCGGCTCTTTATGTGGGAGGATGGGCGCTTCAGCAGCTCTGGCTGTTCTGGGTCGCCCCGATTCTGGGCGGAGCAGTGGGCGGGATCGTCTATAGAATTCTGGCACCCGAGGTTGCCGCCGAACCCGACGTTGTAGGCGGATAGCCCCCTCTGCGGGAGAGATCGGAAGGGAGAGGTCACCGCCTGCCAGACGCCAGGCACGAAGGGGGGAAACCGATCAGGCGTACCTCCGGTTCGAGAACAACGCCGAATTTTTCTCTTACCGCTCCCTGCACCTCTTCTGCAAAATCAACTATTTCCAGTGCAGTGGCTCCGCTGTGGGCGATAAGGATGAGCGCATGCTTCGGGGACAGGCCCACGTTGCCTTTCCGGTAGCCTGGGGAGAAGCCGGCGTTTTGTATGAGAGCTGCTGCGGCAACCTTCACCTCGCCGGTATCCAGCGGCCAGGATGAGCAGGTGCAAACTCCCGCTTTTTTAACACCTTGCTCTGCCTCTTCGAAGCGCTCCGCGGATAAAACGGGGTTTTTAAAAAAGGAGCCGGCGCATCGGAAGTATTCGTGATCCCTGCGCATCAGGAGCCCTTTGGCCGCCCTGATGTCCATGACTCTATCCCGCACTTGTCGAATGGTCAAATCCGGGGCCCCCCCGAGTTGTCCTGTCAGGGTGCCCCGGACAATGGCGGGTTTTCCGTGCCTTTTCAGCCTGAATGTCACGCCGGTTATCATGTACTTGCCTTCGGCAGTGGAATTGAAGATGCTCGTGCGGTATCCGAAGCGGCAGTCTTCGTTTTCGAGAAGAACCGCTTTCCCTGTTTTGATCTCCAGTGCCCTGATTGCGGCGATTGTTTCAGAAACCTCCTGGCCGTAAGCCCCGACATTTTGCACCGGACACGCCCCGACGGCGCCCGGAATGCCTGAAAGGCATTCTATTCCCTGCAGGTCTTCTGAGACGCACCAGTCCACGAATTCCTGCCAGGATTCGCCTGAGCATGCATGGATAAGGCAGTAGGCGCCTTCCGGTCGGGATGTGATGCCCCTTATGCCGTTTTTAATGACGAGACCGGGGAAACCCTCGTCGTTTATGAGCACATTGCTCCCGCCGCCCAAAATGAGAACGGGGCAGCCACGCTTTTCGGCAAACTCCAGGGCTTCCAGCGCGTGGGCTTCCGAGTCGGCCGACACAAAATATTTCGCCGGCCCTCCTACCCCAAACGTAGTGAGCGGCCCCATCGGAAAATTCTCTTCGACCTTAAACGACCTCATCTCTTAGAACTCGACCGGAGGAATCGATAATGTTCCTGTCGCATTGAATTCCCTTTCTTTCGTTGTGCCAAAGCCTTCGAGAAACCTCTCCTGAGAAGTAATCATCTACGCAACTTTTTTTTCGGGATCACGGCTTCCTTACAGAAAGCTCGGCGTTGTAAAGATAATAGCCTCCATCACGGGATTGCACAAGCAGTCCTGTGCTTTAGCGCCTCCCGGCCGGGAATCCTTTCAATTCACAGATCATTCTGGCATGTGGTTCGGGACCAAGCGGGAGGGAGCGGGTGAGTCTTCAACCAGTCGGCGTTCTTTCCGAAATTACGGGCGCTCGAACCAGATCCCATGGCTTCCTGCGGCCTGCCGATCAAAAGCGCACCCGAAGGCTCTAAGCTTTCTCGCTATGTCTTTGTATCGGAATCCGGCAAGCCGTCCCATCTTCAAGAATTCACGATGAGGCGATAATCGAAGGAATCGCCTACACTCGACAACTCGGGATCGCCGGAACGCTCCCTATGGGCCTCAATAAGCTTTCCAGCCACATCTCGTGCCATTTCCAAAGTCTCAGTGGCCGTACGGCCTTGGGCATCGAGCCCCGGCACCTCCCGGGATGTGGCGAGATCCACTCCCTCAGGGAGTTTCTCGATGTGGCTTTTGATTATTCGTTCCATGACGTTCGTCCCCATGGTGAAAGAGAACGCCGAATTTTATTCGGCCGGTGGAATTTGTGCCGCTTGCTGGCCACACCCACCCCAAGGGATACTACGTGACTGAGACCACCGGGGATGCCACGGGCGCCCGTTTCTACACTCAACCCCCGGGGAATACCATGCGATCTGGGACAATGGGGGAGGGGGCAGGGTAATCAGTTGACCTCCGCTCAACAGAAAAACATCAAAAACAGGGGCAAAATCACGATAGTGAGTTAATGATTCCGAGTACTTAGCGATGGCACCTTTTTGTAAATACCAATAATGCCGGGTAGTTCATTTAGTCAGACCCCGGATGCCCAGCCGGATGCCCAGCCGGATGCCGGATGCCCACATTTAGTCAGACCCCGCATGCCCGGATGCCGGGGGGCGGATGCCGGGACCGGATGCGTGGAAATCGTTGTGATGGTTGAGACCACCGGGATGCCACGGACGCCCGTTTCCACACTGCATCTCCTGAGGGATACCCAGTGGATCGAGACCATGGAGGATCCCTCAGCCAAATTGTGAAATCGGATTTTGACAAGATCAGTCTTTTAGCTATATTGGAATTAACAGTGGTAAAATATGACCAAACAACCAAGCGGAGCCGGAGAGAGCGCATGGAGATCAAACTGACTGCCGTCTTTCGGAAAGTAACGGAAGGCTACATAGGGTTTGTGGAAGAATTACCGGGGGCCAACACACAGGGAGCTACACTCGAGGAAACACGAGAAAACTTGCGAGAGGCCATCCAATTGATGCTAGAAGCCAATCGCCTGCTTTCGGAGGAATCTCTTTCCGGGCAAGAGGTCATTCGCGAACTGTTGGTGAACTGCGCGGCATGAAACGCCGTGACCTAATTCGACTCTTGGAAACTCACGGCTGCAGATTGCTGCGTGAAGGCAGCAATCATTCTGTGTATTTCAATCCCGCAAAAAGCAAAATATCGACGGTGCCCAGGCACCGCGAAATCAATGAGGACCTTGCCCGAAAGATTTGCCGCGATCTGGACATCCCGCCAACTTGAAGCCAATAATTTGAAACCCCAGCCTGACACCCCCTCGTTGATCGCAAGTCAGGGAGTAGGCCTCAGATAAATCCATGTGCTTCATGAATTTCAGCCTGCCCCGCCTGAGGCATCCCACATGGTCCCGATCACAGAGGATGCCCTGGGGGTCGAGTGTGGAAACGGGCGCCTGCGCAATCCTACGTGGTCTCAGTCATGGAGCATCTCTCGGAGGTCGGGATGGAGTGCGCCTTTCACACGCCTCGCAGGATCGCCTGTTCCACGGCCAAGTACGGCCAGTGCACCGACCGGGCTCACCTCGGCATTCCGGGCGGCTGTCTCCGGAGCCTAGGGCGAAAAGCGTGTCTCCATCATACTGAGTGTGGGCCGGATAGACGATTCTTGCCAGCCCGTCATGGGCCATTCGGACTACCGTGGTCAATTGCACCTTGTTTAAGGAGGCATTGGTCGCGGCGACCGTGTTTTGATTCGGGAAGCCCATCTGGAAACCGGTCCTTTTCCGGAGTGCGGGTATGGTATCGATCGGGTCGCTCTGCCCCGGCGACCTTGATACCCGTAGCCGGGTCGTATACTTCCCCGAATGCGTTTACGACTATCAACGGCCCCACGGCTTCATCCGTTCGACGCTCCTCACGGAAGAACTTCGAAAATAGGGGTAAAATTGCTATTACGGCCGACAATGCCGACGAACTTGACATTCAAGACAGTTGCTCAGGATCGGAGTTGCTTTTTAAGTTGGATCGAACCGGTAAATGACAGCCATGCGGGCGTCCTGTCGAAATCGCAGTCAAAACTCACAATTGTGAGTTCGAGTTCGACTGCCAATACGTATTGATGAGCGTCGTCCAAAATCAGGGGCGTATTGTCGAGCGACGGCAATGACCCGGGTCAAATCACCCGGTAAGATCCTGAAGACGTCAGCCCGCCACCGGTTCGCCTGATGCTGAAGCTCCACCGAGGTGTACTTCTTTTGCACATCCTCAAGCCCGCCTGCCCGGTGTTGACCTCCATTACGATTCCATTTTTAGAGCAATGAAGGCGAGGAGGGTATGGCATGACCTCTCCCCGGCCGACCCGTCCATCCTGCTCCGGGGCCTCAGAAAAGCTTCACGTGGCCGGCTTCTTCAAGTGCCTTTAATCGGCCCTGGCCGATTCCCGGCACGAGTTCCGCAATCTGTTCAAATGATGCGAAGCGCGATATCCCTTTCTTTTTCCTTTCCGTTCTTATCGCAAAAAGTCGATTTTGCGGATTGCGTCGATGGGGCTTCTCAGCCGGTCCGAATCGATGGGGTCGGCATAACCGCCCACCGAAACGATATAACAGCCTCCGCCCCCATTGTCGAAAAAAAGCCGCATGCTGTCGTAGAGATAATAGGTGCTGGTGAAGGTCGAGCTGAGGAAATCGTTGTTTTCACCCAGCAGTACTTTGGACACGCTTATGTCCGGACCTTGACCGAAATAAAACTCGTAATCAAGCAACGACTTGACCTTGGTGGGAACCTGCAACAAGTCGTTGTCGGAGAGTTTGGTTGCCCTTGCCGTATAGCCGATGAAGGCCGGAATGGCCGTTTCCACCTCGGCCACTGAAGGTGGGAAAAGCGAAATCTCTTCTACGTAGACGTCCGGGGTCTTGTAGGTCGCCATCGTTCAAATCCCTTATGGTTTCGAAAGGTGAATAATGATGTTTCCATTGACCCTGTTCGAACCGACCTGAGGCAGGTTCGGGATGATGACTTCGCCATTCGTGCTCAGCTGGATTTTCTTCCGGGCCTTTTCACGGCGGGGCACAAGGCCCTGCGACTTGAAGAGCACCACCCTGGCACTGGCCGAACCCAGCGGCGCCGGGGGGATGTCTTCGCCTTCGAGGTCCTCGGAATTTATCCGCGTGAAAAACAGTTGAGGCCGCAAGTCCTCCTGGAATCCTGCGTCGTCGACGACGAACCGGGCGACGTCCGCATCGTTGTAATTCTCGGCCACCTCAAGATCTCCGATCTGGACTGGAAGACAATTTGTAACGCCGCGGGGGCACCGACAAAAGCGTCGTCAATGACAATTTCCACAATGCCGAACGCGCCTGCCCGAGGGAGTTCGGGGTCGGAATAATAGGAGACTTCGGCCGATTCGCTCCAATATTCTTCTTCCACCAGGTAGGCCCCCGGACCACTGCCGGTGAGATCGTACACAATCGAGTCGCCGCCTGCGGTCGCGGTAAGGGTATCCATCTTGAGTATGTTTCCCGCGGCGTCCCTGAGCGTCAGTGTCACGGGGCGGGCGGCTCCGGTGGGTGTGTGACGGAGCGATGTTCCTACCATTACCGATGTGGCGGTTCTGTCCAGCTTGCGGACGTCGGCGGTATTGCGGTAAAGAGGGAAAGTCCGGCCTAAATCGAAATCCAGCTCAGTGAAGTTTCCAAAATATGGATTCAGAAGAATCAATCCGATCCGCAGCTTCGAGCCGGCGAGGGGGACCCGCGGGGCACCCGTTCCATCCGACTCGTAAAAAACGTAAAGCACGCCTTCCATCACCTTGGCGACCATCCTGCCGTCCGCCAGGGTCCTTTTTGTGTCCAAAGGAAAAAAGAAATCGAAGTCCTGTCCTCCATTGCCGTGGAAGGCATGTGAAATGGCAACACTAAAAAGGATTGGAAACTCCGTCGTCATCGGCTTTGCAGACTGCTCTTTATGATGGTGAGCGGTGGTTGTACTGCTGTTTGGGCCTCATCCTGCACGGCGACCATCCTCATGCGGTAGACCACGGAGGGCAAATGCTCGCCCCCGATAAAAGTCCAGACCTGGTTTAGCTGCTCATAATTCAGGGACTGCAATTCTACGACGAGCTTTTCGATCCGCGGGTCAAGAGCAGGGTACTGTTCGGAAGAAAAGTAGGGGTGAGACTGAAAAAAGGTCAGAATTAAGGAGAGGTATTTTAACGCCACATCATATTGTTTGAAGTTGGCCGCAAACATGACATAAAGATTGAGCTTCAAACGAGGTTCCAATACCACGTGCTGACCGTTAGTATAAGTGTATTCGGGAAGCTGGGACATGAGGGTACGTTCTTCTTCGATATTGATGAGGCACGCACCAATGGTTTCTGAATCGAACGCGTACTTGCCGGTTTCATCGGCAATCTTGCTGGGCTTCACATCCACGGATTCAGTTCCGGTCCGTGCAAGCATGTAGGACTTCAATTCATTTCTGAGAAACTGAAGGGCTACGTCCAGCATGGCCGGTTTCCGGTCTTGGATAGGTGAGGAGTAAATCCTGCTTTCGCGCCAAAGTAGCTATCGTCATACATGCTGTCAAGAACCCTACGTGCAGTTTGGCCGAATCTTACCTCTCCGGTTCCGGCAACGCTCAGCACGAGCGCCCAGCGGAGGTCGAGCGTCAAGCGGGCTGTCGATCTGCCTGCCATCAGGACTTCTTATAGAATTATGCCCGGGAATCCTCGGTCGACAGTAGGGGGAGGGGGGTAAAAATACAGCTTTTCCCCCATTGTTTTCCCAAAATATCATTTCTATGATGCTTGCCAGCGGGCTTTGCTTACCCCCAACAAGTGAAAAACCAGAACGCCTGGATGTAGCGGATTCATTGGTATCTATGTTGCATCGGGCAGAGAATACGAATCAGGCTTAAGCTTTCACTTGAAGTCTGCCAGCAGGCTACAAAACGCATACCATGTTCCAAATCGCCACCATCGTACCGCATTCATGGCTTTGCCCTCATTACTGGGCCCGGATAGATGGCAAGTAACCTGCCATTTGATACTGGATTTCGAGGTACAGTTTACTGAGACCAGAATAGAAAGGGGTTTCGTCGTGGCACTCAAACCCTTTGAATATATTGTCGGGGACCTCAAAATCAAGCTTCTTCCTGCAAATGATGTCATTGCAGTTCGATTTCGCGAGCCTGCGCTGTATTCCGTCAGGGAACAGGCAGCCATGAATGCCCCGGTAGAGCCCTTCGAAACGAGGTTTGAAGTTCCGGGTGAGAAGTTCACGGTCTTCCGGGTCTCGGATGCCCATCCTGCTGCGGCCGCCGCGGATCAATTGCAGACGAATCCGGATGTGGCACGCACGGCGCCTGTGTTCGAGCTGAAGAGCAAGCGGGTCATCGCAACGGATCGCGTTCTCGTGAAGCTGAAGGACACCAGTCCTGAGCACATGAGCACGCTGCGACAGACGGGGACGGGAATCACGGGAGTATCCGACAAGGAATTCGTGCTCCAGCTCAGCGAAGACCAGGACCCGCTCGAAATTTCGATTCAGCTCGCAAAGCTGGATTGGATCGACTATGCGGAACCCGATTTTGTGACGATCGGTAAGTACCCGCATACCGGAATGGACGCTCCGGGGCTGCAAGCATTGAGTGCCGCAGATCCTGATTATGCCTTCAAGATCACAGAGTGCGACAAGGCCTGGATGATTCAGCGTGGCGACCCGGCGATTCGAATTGCCATGCTCGACGACGGGGTCGATCTGCAGCACATAGATCTTGCCGGCGCCATTGTTGCTGCCTACGATGCTGTTCTTGATGCGCCTTTGAGTGCGCCGAATCAGTGGGACGGGCATGGCACTGCGTGTGCCGGCCTGGCGGCTGGGACGCATACGGCGCCGCTTGGCGTCAGGGGAATGGGGTGCGGGTGCTCGCTGCTGGCGGTGCGCATCGCCTCATCGCCTTATGCCAATGGGCCGTGGGTCACCTCGAGTTCTTATATCCGGCGCGGCATCGATTGGGCCGTAGACCACGACGCCGCGGTGATCAGCAACAGTTGGGGGGGCGGTGCGCCTTCCAATGCTGTTGCTGATAGCTTTGATCGGGCGCGGAGCGTCGGTAGATCCGGCAGGGGGTGCGTGCTGGTGGTCGCTGCCGGCAACGAGGGCGGCCCGGTTGAGTTTCCCGCAAATGTTCCCGGAGTTCTTGCTGTTTCAGGGACCAACGAGTTTGACGAATTCAAGAATCCTTTCAGTCGTGATCAGGAGACCTGGTGGGGATCCAATTACGGGCCGGAAGTCGATGTCGCGGCACCCGCCGTGCACATCCGCACTACCGACATCACCGGTAGTGGCGGTATGTCACCGGGGGACTACGCTCAGGCATTCAACGGCACATCGGCAGCCACCCCTCTGGTGGCCGGTCTTGCGGGCCTTGTGCTCTCTGCCGATAGTTCGCTGACGGAGATTGGAGTTCGAGAAGTTATTTGCTCGACCGCCGATAAAGTTGGACAGTATCCGTACACGAACGGCCGTAACGACGAACTCGGCTTCGGTAGGATCAACGCGCTGCGTGCAGTCCAGGTCGCGCTTGGCACCCCTGCGCAAAATGAAACGAACCTGCCGCCGGTCGAGCAGACCAACCAGGAGACCGGTACGGGAAACGAGCTTGCAGGGACAGTGCGGGCTGTCGGTGGTGGCACTCCCAGAGCGGGCGCATTCTATCTGGATCAGGATGGAAAAGCGTCGTATCTGCTCAAAACATTTACGGGTGATGATCAGACCGCTCTCGCCTCCCTTGAACAACAGAGCCTTGCTACTCTTAGCGGTTTCGAAGGCAAGCTTGTCCGAGTGCGGTACGCTGAGATGGAAAACACTCCTTATGGCTCGATCATCTGGGGCGTACAGATCGAGTTGGCGGATTCAGGAGACGATCAAGCAATCCCGCCAAATGAAATTCGAATGGGCTATGTCGAATCGGGACACTCCAAAGCCACGGGTTCAGGCGATTTCGGGATTCCTGACAATGAAGTCCGTTTACCTTTTGTCGACGTTTTCAATTGAAATAAGTTGTCGGAAATTTGCCCGGGAGCATTCAACCAACTTACATGTGACTTTGCCAGCGATGACCGGCATTCGCATTTTGGATTTATGAGTGTGCTAAGGGATGGAAATACGATCCATCGGTCAACACTTCCAATTCTCTTTTTCCACTATAAGGAGGCTAAAATGCCCGACCAAAAAGATCTAAAACTTGTAATAGCCAATTCGATTCAAGATCTTAAGAGTGTCCGACTTCCAGGATTAGACAAGTCGTTCGACAAATTGACTATCGGGGAACTGGTACAGTTGCGGCCGGGCTCATCTGTTGCAGACACCTATGATGTTCAGGCCGTAACCGATAATGCCAGCGTAAATACCAGTTCGAAACTGGCACAACTCGGCAGGATTCAAGCAATTCGATCCATGCAAAAGGTGGTTCAGCAGTCGCAGTTGAACGAACTGAAAACCCATCTGATGCCGGGAGGTGCCGGAGGCCTTGGGTCTATGAGCGCAGGCCCAAGTCCTCAATCCGTGGAGATGCCCGCAGAAGACGTCTTCAGTGCGGGCGATTCCGATCCGTTTAAGGCCTAAACGATCCTTATGTTTTCCGTGGGCTATACCCTCACGGGAGAAGCGCTGACTGCTCTCCAGCGACAGGGCACAAAGCATATAGCCTTCAGTGTCACTGACGCGTGTCCGGTGAGGTGTTCGCACTGCATCGTCTCGGCCACCCCGCCGGGGAGTGCCACGATCTCGATGGGGGCGGAACGAGCTCGGGCATACGCGTCACAGTTCGGCCGCCTCGAAGAGATGGGAGTCGAGAGAATCAGCTTCACGGGGGGCGAGCCTCTGCTGGCTCCCCGCATCCTGAAACTTCTATCCGAGGCTGCGGATTTGGCGGGTATTGAGTCTACGGTAGTGACAGGGTGCCACTGGTGTGGCAGCGCGGAAACAGCGACTGCTGTTGTGCGTTGCCTGCCTCATATCGGCACCTGGCACTTGTCGGCGGATCGTTTTCATCAGGCGGCTGTTCCTTTATCCAATGTCATCCTCGCGGCGCGGGCAGCAGTCGATTCCAACCGATCCGTACTAATAAGAATGGCGGTGATGCTTCCACTCTCGAGTGCTGATGCGGACTTCTATGAGGAACTTCGCAACACATTGCCCGTCGGCATTGAGATATTGGTGCAGCCCGTTACGGCATCCGGGCGCGCGGAACGGCTTGAGGTGAATACCCCCACGGGCAGGTCGAAGAATATGCCGTGTATGTCGGGCGGCATGATGATTCGCGCGGACGGTTCGATAAGTCCTTGCTGTGCCGCATTGGTCGCGGAGCCGAAGGATCATCCGTTTCATTTCGGCTCGGCGGAACGTGACGGTTTGGCGGGCGTCTACGATGCCTGGCGGCGCGATACGTTGCTGCGCCTCATCCAGTGTGTGGGATTCGCTCCGGTGCTTCGATGGGTCGCCGAGGATGCGGCGGACCACCCTATCCTGCAGGCGATCCCGGACCATGCGTGCGACGTTTGCACCGCCCTGTGGCGGCGGCCCGGGACTGCGGAACTTGTCCGTATTCGTTGTCAGCCGGCTGCGGTTCGGCAGAAGGTGGATGAACTGTATGAGACAGTCTTTGGATGAAAAGGTACTGCCTTTGGGCAAGCCGGTGATAAAACTACCCGATCGTTCAGTCAAACTCACGTTGGCTGAACTCGCGTTCGTACAGTCGATTGCCACGTGCCATATTGCTTTCAGTGTCACCTTGGCCTGTGCTCTCCGATGCGCGCACTGCATTGTCCGAGCGGGTCCAGACAAAGCATTCACGACGATGAGCGTCGATACGGCTCGGCACTACGCTCGGCAGATGAAAGATCTGGCCGAGCACGGAATAACCAATATCAGCTGTACGGGGGGGGAGCCTCTGCTCGCTCCGAAGCAGGTCGGCATATTGGTCGATGCCGCTGCCGAGCAGGGCATTTCATCCGGCATCGTGACATCAGCCTACTGGGCTCGCAGGCCGGAGAGCGCGCGACGCGTGATCAAGCGTTTCCGCGCCATTAAAGAATGGGACATATCCGTCGACGCCTTCCACCAGGAATTTGTAAGTCTTGATACGATTCAAAACGCGTATCAAGCTGTAAAAGATGCCGGGCACCGTGTAACCGTCCGATTTACGCATTCAGATCCGCCCTCCGCCGCTGATATTCAAATTCTCGAGTTCATCACGACTCTGGAGGACGCCAATTTTACATCCCAGCAGGTAAGAGGATTGGGACGTGGCGCTGATTTGGGGGTTGCCTGCTCGCATACCGGCAACCGATGGATGAAGCCGTGCCTCACACAAGGGATGGTGATCCGCTATGATGGATCAATCGCCCCGTGCTGCCTCAATCTCATCGAAGAAAGGCAGCATCCGTTTCAATTCGGCGATGCCGCCGCGCAGCCCCTGTGTAAGATCCACGATGCATATCTCAGCTTTCCCTTATTGCAGTTGATCCGGGCCATCGGTTTTTCCGAATGCTGGCGCTGGATCGGGGAAGAAGGGCTGCGATCGCGGCTGCCGGCCGATCTGCCGCATGACGCGTGCGATTTTTGCTCCCTTATAATGCGAGATCCGGTGGTGTCTGCGTGTCTCACTCGCAAAACTTCCGATCCTGACATGCGATTGAAAATTGCCGTTGCAGTAAAGCGCATACTTGGCGAAACGGTGATGTTGTCTTCTGTGTTGAACGAACTTGCGGATTGCGCGGACCGGATACAAGGATTCGAAGAGGCTAAAGCCTGTCTCGCCGCTCCGGCCGGCAACTCCGCTTCATAGGAAGTGCGATGGCCCAGCCCCCCAAAGTCGTTTTGCTCACCATGCCGTGGACGACAACCATTCAGCCTTCGCTCGCGGTTGGCATTCTTATCGCGATCTGCGCGGAGGAATCCGTTCCCGCGGTCAGTCTCTATCCGAATATGGACATGACTGCGATGCTCGGATTTGAGGCCGCGGGCGACCTGGCGGTCAACCGCAATTTGTACGGGCTTTCCGAGCATCTCTTCGCCTGCGATCTGTTCGGCAGAGAAGAGCTTTGCAGCGACGAATACATAGAAACGCTGGCGCAGGACGATTTGCCCAAGCGCTTCAAGGATGCCGCATTCGTGCGGCATATTCGTGACGAGGTCGTCCCCGCGTTCCTGGACGGGACCACCCGGCGAGTGCTCGCGCAGGAGCCTTCCGTGGTCGGTTTTTCCGCCACATTCAATCAGATCATGTCCGGTCTCAGTCTGGCACGGCGGCTGAAGAAGGTGCGGCCCGACCTCCCCATCATCGTGGGAGGAGCCTCTTATGACGGCGAAATGGGCTTGGAGTATCAACGCGCCCTGCCGGACCTGCTCGATCATGTCTTCATCGGAGAAGCGGACGATTCATTCCGAGAATATTTGGCGCGACATGTGGCTGGGCAGCCAACGACGGGGATCGCGGGGGTCGCCTGGTTTGCCGAGGAGCGGGTGCAGTTCGCTCCCGCGCGGCCGCTGACCGATCTGAATCGTAGTCCGAGGCCCAATTATGATGGCTTTTTCGCCGAGAAAGAGCGTCTGTTTCGGGAAACGGGACTGGTTTTCAATATAGAGTCGCTTCCGTTCGAGAGTTCGCGCGGCTGCTGGTGGGGATACAAAAATCACTGTCTTTTCTGCGGACAGAATGAAACATCGATGGCATTTCGAGAGAAGGACCCGGACAGGGTCATCTCTGAAATTGTGTATCTCTCCGCGCGTTATCGCGTGCTGTCGCTGCACGCGTCGGACTGGATCATATCCAGGAAATCGCGGGCGGAATTATGCCGGAAGCTCCGAGATCTCGATCTCGACTTGGGATACTTTTACGAGACCCGCTCTGATCTGCGCAAGGAGGAGGTTGCCTTGCTGCGCGATGCGGGAGTCCTCAAGATCCAGCCGGGAATCGAATCATTCTCCACAGAGTTGCTCCAGCTCATGAACAAGGGCACCACGCGGATCCGGCAGGTGCAGTTCATGCGATGGTGCAAGGAGTATCAAATCCACTGCGGCTATAACATTCTCTCGGGTTTTCCCGGCGAGAAAGCCGAATGGTATCGCGAAATGGCGGCATTCCTCCCTCGAATCATTCATCTTCAGCCGCCCCGCTACAACACGCACGAGATTGAAATGCACCGCTTCAGCCCGCTGTTCGAACGGCGGGACGAACTTGGTGTCAATCAGTGGCGTATTCGCGAGGACTACGGTTTCAACTTTCCCCGGGGATTTATCGACTTGGATCGCATCGGTTACTTTTTCAGCTACGACTGCGCAGGCGTACGGCTGGAGGAGGGATATATGGAGGATCTCCGCGTACCCATCCAGCAATGGATCGATGCGCACGAGGAAAAGAAGCCTCCAGTCTACAACTATTCTCTCGGCCCGGGATTCCTGCGTATTACGGATACCCGCCAACGGGAGGCTCGCTATCTTTATCTTGCAGATTTGGACCATGACGTTTTTCTGCTTTGCGATCACGTTCAGACTCTGAGCAGCCTGAAGGAATTGCTGACGCCCCGCTACCCTGCGGAAGTTGCTTCCGGGGCGCTGGAGAGCACGGTGGAGCGGATGGTGCGCGAAGACATCCTCATGCAGGAAGGAGACGCAATACTCGCGCTGCCGATTGCCCTTCACCCGCGCACAACAGCGCAACTGTATTCTTACGTCCTGGGAGATTCCTGCAAGAAGGCTCCAGCCTCCCAGCCGACCCTTGCCAAGGCCATCGATGATGTGCCACCATTGATATAGATTATGAATCTGCAGACCCGTTTACACCAACTCGCCCGATTGCGGGATGTGCTCGGTTCGGGCAACCAGTCCTCAGTTCGGGAATTCGCTGAAGCCGTCGACCGGGCAGGTGACCCCGCACTTGCTCTCACCGCCCGTTTTATGTCTGCTGCACAGTGCCGCGACTCAGGCAGGCTCAAGGCAATTATCGAATCCGGGGGTGTGGATCTGATCAGATCTGACGCGGCCCTTCACTACGCACTTGTGGTGTCTCTGTGCTGGACGATCGGATTGGATGGAGCGCGCGCCGAAATTATCCGTCTCTCGGGGCAGGACTTGGGCGCGCTGCCCGCCGACTGGCGAGCCAATGCAAGCCACCTCCTCGGATTTGTCCGCCTGCTGGGTGACTGCGCTGCGCAGATTACGTGCGAGGGCGAATCTCAGGCAGACTTCCTCCAGGACCAGCCAATTCCGGTAATTCGGGCCTCCGTGAATGGACAGCCGGAAGCGCTGTTTATTGTGGATACGGGAGCGCCCACCACTGTCCTGGACCGACAATATGCGATAGCCTCCGGCGTCAGGTTCGATATGGACAACCCTAAGATCGCGCAGGACGGCGCAGGGAACCGCATACCGCTCTATCCTGCCGTCCTCGACTGCCTCAAGGTCGCTCGTGCCGTCGCGCAGCATTGCCCCGTTCACGTGATGGACTTCGGCGATCGCATGCACGTACAGGGTATTCTTTCTCCACTCGACAGCTTCAGTGGCCTGCTGATTGAGTTTGATTTTATCAATCATTTACTCCGAATGGCGCCGGCTGAGCAGTTCCCGGAATGGGAGGGCGTAGCTGGACCAGGTATCTCATCACAAAACCTCATTTGGAACGAGGGGAGTCCGAGCGTCCCTGTACGGCTTCTGTCTCGAATAGAAGCCAAGTTTCTCGTGGATACCGGAGCAGGCGCAAACATTATCTGCTTCGAACTGGCACGCGAGCTTGGTTTAAAACCCAACAGTCAAGGTGTCGTGAAGGGTCCGACAGCGGCAGGTGAGATGCCCGTATATCCATTGGTTTCGGGTGAACTTGCAATTGCGGACTCCTGTGAAGTCGCTGTGCCTTTCATGGTGAACGAATGCCCTGAAACAGTTGTCAGAGTATTTCCACGAATGAAGGACGGCTATCTCGGAGTGCCCTGGTTTCAAGGGCGCCGGGTCACTTTTAGTCCCGATGCACGCACAATGTTTTTCACTCCTCGAATTTCGCTGTCGTGAGGTTTTCGTTTTGCGGGCGGCTTTTTGCCGGAGAAGGAATGCCCAAAGATCAAGTGGATGACACCTGCCATTTCCCTCATGCGGTCAATTTCGGGATACGGGGCTGCTGCGGCTCGCCGCCCCCCGGTATCCCCGGGATGGAGTTCGCCTTGCACACACCCCGCAGGATCGCCTGTTCCACGGCCAGGACGGCGAGAGCTCCTACCAGGCTCACTTCGGCATGAACGACGCCTCCGCAGCTAAGGGCGAAAAGCGTGTCTCCGTCATACTGGGTGTGGGTGGGAAAGACGGTTCTTGCAAGCCCGTCGTGGGCCATCCGGGCTACCGTGGTCAATTGCACCTTGTTCAGGGAGGCATTGGTCGCGACCACCCCGACGACGGTGTTTTGATTGGAGAATCCCGTCTGGAAGCCGGTCATTTTCTTAAGTGTGGGTATGGTATCGACCGGTTCGTTCTCTCCGGGGAGGCTCCTTGCTCCGGCGACCTTGATGCCCGTAGCAGGGTCGTATACTTCCCCGAATGCGTTTACGACTATCAGCGCCCCCACTTTCAGCCCCGCCGCTCCGCTCACCAGGCTGCTTCCCACGCCCGCCTTGACATGCCGTTCGAACCCGAAAAGCTTTGCCACCGTCGCCCCGCTTCCCGCCCCCACGCTGCCTTCTGCAACGGGCTGCGATGAGGCCCTCGCGCAGGCCTCGCGGGCAAGTCGGGCGCCGGGATAGATGCCGGTATTGTTTACGCCCAGATCGAAAATGATGGCGCCTGCTACGATGGGCACAACCCCGTGGCCGGTGGAAAACCCCTCGTTTCGCTCTTTTAGAAATTCCCGCACCCCGTCTGCTGCGCTCAACCCGAAGGCGCTTCCGCCGGAAAAGAAAAGAGCGTTGACCCTGTCGACCAGGTTTACGGGGTTAAGGGTATCGGTGCCATGGGTGCCGGGCGCCCCCCCTCGAATGTCGACCCCTGCCACAGCACCCCCCTCGGGTAAAATCACGGTGCACCCGCTGGGGATTCCCTCCATCTGCGCATGGCCCACCCGTATTCCTTCTATGGCCGTGATCGTGTCGTTTCCCATCGTCACCCCTCCTTGAAATGCTCCAGCAGGTAGCGGTAGATCTCCTTGCCTATTTCCATCCCGTTTTCGACGATCTCGGGGCCGAATTGCCTGCCGGTAGGGGTCCGGAAGGTTTCGATGATGCTGGCCGCTCCCGACATCCCCCAGGGAAATTTTTCGATCAGCTCCTGCGGGCCGATTCCCTGGTAGTCCATGATATGCCAGAGCATGTGGGTGAAGATGTCCGCACCCCAGCGGAACTTGTCCGCGTCGTAGAGACAGTCGCTTACCAGTTGCGCCCACTGCCGTCCTGAGGGCGTCGGGGGGGCGAAGGCTTCGTGGTTTCTAATGGCCTCGCTCACACAGGAGATTTCCTCCCCACTTAGCGAAAAGCCGCATAGAAGGCTTTTCGCCTTTTCTGCTCCCCTCTGTGCGTGGTTTTGCTCTTCCCGGCTGATATCGTGCAGAAGGCCGCAATAGGTGCCGAGCACCATGAGCCGCTCGATTTCCGGGGGATCCAGGTGGTTTCCCTCCGTTTCGATATGAATGAGGGCCGCGCAGTCGATGCTCACACGTGTGCTGTGGAACAGGCCGTGGCCAAGGGCTTCGTTGTAGATGGGTTCGACGATCCCGCGCAACCGCACGGCCCCCGGGTGGTTGTAGAAAAGCCTTTTCGCCAGGGCGAGCGGGGCCTTGAACCGCGTGTAAAACCCGGGCAGCGCGTGCTTTGAAGCTATCCTTTGCGCTTCCTGCTGCAGTTTGCAGGCAATTTCGTTCATCCGGAGCCCTTCTGCTTCGAAAAGAAGCGGGAAGAAGACCGCGTCCCGAGTATTTTCGTGGGTTCCGGGTGTCCCCCGGAGACAGGGAATGCTCGGTTCGCTGCCATCTTTCGCCCTGATCGTACGCTATGTTACAGCAGTCGGAACTTTTCGGCAATAAGGCGCCGGAAGCGGGGAGTGTATACGAGGTCGAACGTCTCCTCCTTTCCCGGAAAAAGCTCCATCGCCTTTTGTCTGACCCCGTGAACGACCCGCTGCGCTTCCTCGGGCGTAAGGGGCGTCTGGGCGATAAACGCGAGGGAAAAGTCGACCAGCCTGCGCAAGTGCCTGATGCGCTTGTCTTCGTCCCTGATTTCGGCTTCGCTGTAATGTTTGGAAATTTCGCCTTCCATGCCTGGTGCCTCTATTCTCATAAAATTAGTCCTGAAAGGACCCGCATAAATGCAATCATAACCCTTCAGTCCATAGCGCACACGGGGTGCGCAGGGGGCTTGGGACTCGATTTTTTGTTGCCTCCGGCTTTGATAATGTTTATCTAAATGTGTTATCTGATGAGCAATCGATATCCTGGATTTTCACGTTCATGTTCGAAAGGGGGGCTTATGGGGCCGGTGCAGATAAAAGACGGCATTTACTGGGTTGGGGCGTTGGATTGGGACATTCGTGATTTCCACGGGTATTCTACGCCCAAGGGGACCACATACAATTCTTTCCTCGTGATGGACGAAAAAATCACGCTCTTCGATGGGGTCAAAAAGACTTTCAAAAATGATCTGATCGAGTCCATAAGCAGGATCGTCGATCCTCGGAAAATAGACTACCTCGTAGTAAATCACGTGGAGCCGGACCATTCGGGCAGTATTCCCGAACTGGTGGAATTGATCGGCCCGGAGAAGGTTTTCTGCTCGCCGATGGGGAAAAAGGCCCTGATCGAACATTACAACCGCGAAGATTGGCCGTATCAGGTGGTCGAGACGGGGCATCAATTAAAGCTGGGTAAAAGAACGGTTTCTTTTTTGGAAACCCGCATGCTGCATTGGCCCGACAGCATGATGTCCTATTTGACCGAGGACCGAATCCTGTTTTCGAGCGATGCGTTCGGCGAGCATTGGGCCACCAGCCAGAGATTCGACGACGAGGTGGACGCGGGGGAGCTTTTCGCCCACGCCGCCAAGTACTACGCCAACATCCTTTTGCTCTATTCTGCCCTGGTGCAGAAAGTGATGGGCAAGCTGCCCGAACTCGGGGTCGATCCGGTCATGATAGCTCCCGACCATGGGCTCATCTGGCGAAGCAACCCGGCCGGGATCGTCTCTGCCTATGGAAAATGGAGCAGACAGGAAAGCCAGAGAAAAGCTCTGGTGATCTACGACACGATGTGGGAGGCGACCGCCGCGATGGCCAGGGCCATGTGCGAAGGGCTGAAACAGGAGGGCGTCGAGTTCAAACTGATCAACCTCAAGCACCATCACCGCAGCGACATCATGACCGAGGTGCTGGACTCGCGAGCTGTCCTCATGGGTTCTTCGACGCTCAATAACGGCATGATGCCTGCCATGGCCGAGCTTCTGTGCTATATGAAGGGGCTGAAACCCATGGGCAAGGTCGGCGCGGTCTTCGGTTCCTACGGTTGGAGCGGGGAGGCGGTAAAGCTCATCTCCGAAGCGATGGGCGAGATGAATATCCGCCTGGTTGGCGACGGGCTTCGCGTCAAGTATACCCCCAAAGAGCAGGATCTGACAAAATGTGTCGAACTCGGCCGCCAGGTGGCGCGAGAAGCGCTGGCGCTCGAAGCCGGGGGATCTTGCGCCAAAGCCGGATCGTAAATGAGAAAATCCCGGGTGCTTTTCCTGTGCGTGGGCAACGCCTGCCGCAGCATAATGGCTGAAGCTCTTGCATACCATTTCGACAGGGGCTGCTTTGAGCCCCTGTCGGCGGGAGTGGATCCGCTCGAGTACATTCCCCCCTTTACGCTCGAAGCGCTGCATGAGGCCGGCATTTCGACCGTGGGGCTCTATTCGAAGAGCCTCTCCGAAATCCGGCTCCATCGAATCGACTATATCGTGGACCTCACCGAGCACAAAGTCGCCCGCCGGATGCCCTCCTCCTTTTCCGCAAAAGTGATCTCCTATCCGGTGCGCGACCCGTTCGGGCATGACCTGGAGACGTTTCGAGCGGCGAGGGAAAAGCTTGAGCTGTTTGTCCGCGAGGAACTGCCCGGGCTTGTTTGCAAGGGAAACAGGCACTGGTGGTCTTTGTTTAAAAGACGGTGAATGGGTGAATGGGGGATGGCCATCCGGAAGCCTCTCGGTGGGCAACGTTGGGCTTTTGCCCACCCTACCCCTAAGCTTGGTGCGGATGAGGTGGAATGCCTCGGGTGATTCGAACCCGAGTCCCCCTTTGAAAAAGGGATTCAGGGGGATTTTGCGAATAAATCCGGCTGTATACTCCTTTTAAATCCCCCCCGCCCCTCTTTGCAAAAGGGGGGAGATTCGGTGCCCTCCGCGCTTCAGGTCGGGTTTTCGGATGGACATTGGACAGGAAATGGCGGGTGGGGGGGCTTACCCATTCCCCACTCACCTACGTATCTTATTCACCGATTAATTATTTTTCCCCTCGTGCTTACCGTTACCTCCTCGAAGGCAATGTTTTTGCCTGCATCCTCCATTGCCTTTCGAACTATGGCCGGAAGGGCCGAGCAGCACGGCACCTCCATATCGAGCACGGTCACGCTGCGGATCTCTGCGGTGCGGAAAATCTCGGTGAATTTTTTGAGATATTCCTGCTTGTCGTCGAACTTGGGGCAGCCGAGAAGAACGGTCTTTCCCCTGACGAACTTATTGTGAAAATTGGGGTAGGCCACCGGGGCGCAGTCGGATACGACGAGCAGGTCGGCGCCTTTTAGAAACGGGGCGTTGACCGGCACAAGCCGTATCTGGACCGGCCAGTGAGAAAGCTGCGAGGCTTCCGCGTCAGGCTCCCGGGAAGTTTGCGCCGCGCCTCCGAGGTGGGGGGCGGGGGCAAAGACGGCGACCTGGCTCGAAGGGCAGGCGCAGGCCGTTTTGAATTCTTCGGGTTTTTGGGCCTTCTGCCTGTCCAGGTGTTCTTCGACCTCTTCGGGGTCGAACTCGTCGGCCTCGCGCTCGATCACGCGAACCGCCCCCTGCGGGCATCCGGAAAGACAGGCGCCAAGGCCGTCGCAATAAGACTCCTTTATGAGCCGCGCCTTGCCGTCCCGGATCTCCAGGGCGCCTTCGGCGCAGGCGATCGCGCACATGCCGCAGCCGTCGCAGAGTTCTTCGTCTATTTCAACTATCTTTCGAATTTTTCCCATTACCTTGCTCCTGTCAAAACCTCTTCCAGCAGTTTCCTGCCCGTTTCCGTAAAAAGAGGCTCTCCCCCCGCCGCGGGTTGGCCGTTCTTCATGGCCTCGGCCGCCTCGGCGATTCGAATCGCGTCGGAGACGCACCGCAAATTGACTGAATCCCCCTGTCCGCCCGGGTTTATAAGAATTGACAGAACCTGGCGGGTAACTTCGTCGGGTGCTCCGGCATTGGATAGAATCGTTCGGGCCGAAGCTTCGTCCTCAGCGGAAAACTCCCCGGGCTTTTCCCCTCCCGACGAGATCCCGGCTATCGCCGAGAGGCTGGCGGCGAGGGTCACGATCGCCGGATCGCCCCCTTCCGATTTTTGAATCTTCCCGGAGTACTCGACCACCTTGAGCATTCGCCCGATCCGTTTGAAGTTTCGGCCAAGGAATTTTTTCACCTCGGTCGCTGCGCGGTCCTTCAGCAGGTCACTCCGTTTGGCCAGAAGCTCGGGGGGCATGTCGGCACCGAGGCACTGAGCGGCGAACTTGCAATAAACGGCGCAGCCGAAGTCCATCTTGGGGTTTAGGACCTTTTCACCGCACTTGCGGCACTTCCTCGAACTCTCGTCTTTAAAGAATTCGATCGGTCCGCCGCATTTGGGGCAGGTGGTCTCGTAGACCGCATCCGCCCCCCAGTACTGTGTATCCTGACCGGGGCACTTCATCTCTTCCTCCCCTCGGGAGCGGAGGGCCTCCAGAGCACCCCGCTCCCGGTGAATCTACTCCTGAAGGCCGAAGGCAGTGCGTCCCCGGCCAGGCAATCACGGCCGCGGCGCTAGCCGCCCAGAATCGCCTTCAGATCCTCGTCCGGGGTGGTAATCGGCTTGATCTCGAAATTCTTTACCAGCACGTCGAGAACTCCGGAACTGACGAAGGCCGGAAGAGAGGGGCCCAGCCGAATGTTCTTGATCCCCAGGTGGAGGAGTGTGAGCAAAATCGCCACCGCCTTTTGCTCATACCACGAAAGGATCATGGAAAGCGGAAGATCGTTTACACCGACGTTGAACGCCCCGGCGAGCGCGACCGCAATCTGGATGGCCGAGTAGGCGTCGTTGCACTGTCCGATGTCGAGCAGGCGCGGGATGCCCCCGATGTTTCCCAGGTCCTTGTCGAAAAAGCGGAACTTACCGCAGGCAAGAGTCAGGACGATGCAGTCCTCCGGGACCTTTTCGACGAATTCGGTGTAGTAGTTGCGGCCGGGTTTTGCGCCGTCGCAGCCCGCGACCAGGAAAAAGTGGCGGATTTTCTTCCCCTTTACCGCCTCGATCACCTTGTCGGCAACTCCCAGCACGGCGTTTCTGGCAAAGCCCGCCGTTACGGTCTTTCCGTTGGAATCTTCCGTAAATCCGGGAAGCGCAAGCGCTTTTTCAATTACGGGCGAAAAGTCGCGGTTTTCCAGGTGGCGTACTCCCGGCCAGCCCACGCAGCCGCTCGTGAAAAGGTTGTCGGCATAAACCGGCGCGGGTTTCTGGATGCAGTTGGTGGTCATGAGAATGGCCCCGGGAAAGTTGGGGAATTCTTTTTGCTGGTTTTGCCAGGCCGTTCCGTAGTGGCCGTAGAAATGGGGGTATTTTTTAAGCCCCGGATAGCCGTGGGTCGGCAGCATCTCGCCGTGGGTATACACATAGATGCCCTTGCCCTCGCTTTGCTTCAATATCGCGTCGAGGTCTGCGAGATCGTGGCCGGATACGAGGATCGCCTTGCCCTTCTTGTGGCCAAGGGGAACCGGTGTGGGTACGGGATGGCCGAAGGCGCCGGTGTTGCCCGCATCCAGAAGCTCCATCGCCCGCAGGTTTACCTCGCCGCATTTCAGGACGAGCCCGATGAGGGTGTCTGCGGGGAGGTCGCTTTTTTCAAGCGTGGCCAGTCCCTCGTGGAGGAAGGCGTATACCGCATCGTCTTCCTGCCCCAGAATCCGGGCATGATCGGCGTACGCCGCAACCCCTTTCAAGCCGAAAAGAAGCGTGTGTTTGAGCGAGCGAATATCGGTGTTTTCCCCGGGCGCGGCCTTTAGTCCTACCCCGGAGGCCTGGGAAAGAAGTCCCTTTATGTCGCCTGCGGGCTGGAATTGCGCGGCCTTCGAGGAGATCTCTCCGACGGTCCGGCCCTTGAGTTTTTCCCGGAGCGCTACTGCGCGTGGGATCGCTTCCAGAAAATATTTTTCATCGAAGTTGACGTTTGTCAGAGTGGAAAAAAGGGCAGAGCAGGTAAAAGAGTTCGCTTCTTTATCTATAATACCGGCTTTCCGGGCTTCGACGGCGACAGCCGAGAGTCCCTGGAGAGCATACACCAGAAGGTCCTGCAGGTCGGAAACCTCGGGCTGCTTTCCGCAAACTCCCATTTTGTCGCATCCCTGCCCCTTGGCCGTTTGTTCGCATTGGTAACAAAACATATTTTTTGCCTCCTTTTCAGATGAGCATGTTTAAAAGTATTGTAACTCTTGAGTATGATGCAAAATAATACAGGGGCGAAAATTAATCCTTGACTTGGATCAAGAAAGTCGGATTCCTCGTCGGAAGCTGCAACTGTCGGAAATCGCTAACGAAAGAGCGAACTCTTCGGGGATTTCGCCGAAAAAGAGAGTAAAAAATATTCAACTGGGGGAAAAATGCAGGTACAGACCAGGAACGATGAGATTTCCAACTCCCCGCTTTTCAACGGCTTGTCGGCCGGGCAGGTCCAGCAGTTGGCCGAAATCTGCCTCGATCAGAGCTATGAAAAGGGCAGGGAGATTTTCTCCGAAGGCCAGACCGCAACGGGGTTCTATCTCGTTACTGCCGGCAAAATCAAAGTGTACAAACTCTCCCTTGATGGGAAAGAGCAAATCCTGCATATCTTCGGCCGCGGCGAGATAGCCGGGGAGGTCCCCGTTTTTGCGGGGGGAAGTTATCCGGCGAGCGCTCAGGCGATCGAAGCCGCGCGTGCCCTGTTTTTCCCGAGAGCCTCCTTCCTGGAGCTTGTGAACAGGGAGCCGACAATCGCGGTGAGCCTTCTGGCCATTTTGTCGCAGCGCCTGCGCCGGTTCACCCACATGATCGAAGACCTGTCGCTGCGGGAGGTGCCGGGAAGGCTTGCCGCGCACTTGATCTATCTTGGCGGGCTCAGTCGAAGCGGCCAAACCCTGGAACTCGAAATTACGAAGGCGCAGCTGGCAAGCCTTCTGGGTACTATTCCGGAGACGCTTTCGCGCATTCTTGCCCGAATGGCCCAGCAGGAAATCATATCTGTGGACGGCCGAAAGATCCGGGTGCTCGACCGGGAGGCATTGGAAGCCCTGGCTGCAGGCGGCAAGGGGCTGGTTTGAAACCGACATTGGAGGATAGAGGAAAGCGAATGGTGGACGGAGAAGGGAGAAGACCGCGGAGCGGCGATTCCGCCAGGCGGTCCCACCGCCTGTTTGCGGGTTGGCTCATCGACGGGACCGGGGCGCCAGCCAAAAAAAACGCGCTGATAGGCGTGGAGGGCGGACTCATTTCCTCCGTGGAATTCCCGAGCCCCGAGGAGTTGTCGCGTTTGGAGCGAGATGATTCTCTCTTCTATGAATCATACCCGTCCTGCACCATTTTGCCCGGCCTGATCGACTGTCACGTTCATCTGAGCATGTCCGGAAAGATCGACCGGAACCTGCGGGTGAGGCAGCTCGGGAATGGGTTCGAACAAAGCGGCCCTCTCATTTGGAAACGGCTGGAAAGATGCCTCAGCCTGGGGATTATGGCCGTAAGAGACGGGGGCGATGTCGGAGGACACGCCTTGCGGTTTGTCAGGGAAAACGGGTATGGGCAAGTTCGGATAAAATGCGCAGGGAAGGGGTGGCGTGCGCCCGGAAGATACGGGAAGATCATCGGACGCGCCCCTGTAAACGGTTCGACCCTGGCCGAGAGTATTCAAGCAGATTGCGCTCCGGTGGATCATGTAAAGATCTTGAATTCGGGTATCAACAGCCTGGAGGAGTTCGGACGGGAGACCGCGCCCCAGTTTGACCGGGAGGAACTGGAGGCGGCCTTCCGGGAGGCGAGAAATCGCGGCAGGAAAATCATGGTCCACGCAAACGGCAGGCGCCCGGTGGAGTGTGGTGTCGCGGCCGGGTGTGATTCTATCGAACACGGCTTCTTCATGGGCGAGGAAAATCTCAAAAGAATGGCCGATCGCCAGATTTTCTGGGTGCCGACGGCGTGCACCATGAAGGCCCTTGGCGCGAGTCTGCCCGCGGGAAGCACGCAGCGCACGACGGCATCGAGGATGCTCGAAAGCCAACTCGAGCAAATGAGCCGTGCGCGCGAACTGGGGGTGTCTGTCGCTTCCGGAACCGATGCAGGCTCCTTCGGGGTGCGGCACGGCCTGGCCCTGGTCGAAGAATTGAAACTCCTGACGGCGGCGGGGTTTTCCATCGAAGAGACGCTCCGGTGCGCAACGTCTTCCGGGGCCGCCCTTCTGGGGCTGGAGAGTGAACTGGGGCGGATCCGCCCCGGAATGGAGGCCAGTTTCCTGGTCGCTCCCGGTCCGCCGGCCCATCTTCCGGGCTCTTTGTCGAACCCCCATGCGGTCTATCGAAGAGGGGTGAAAATCAGTGGCTTACAATGAAGAACAGCCATCCGTTCGCGCAGCCGGGTGCGAAGCCGTTTCCGCCCCGGAACTTTCGCACAGCCAGCGTTCGAGGACTTCGGCCAGCTGCGCCATATTGAAAGGCTTGCTCAGATAATCGTCCATTCCCGCGGCAAGACATTCCGCCGCGGCACTTTGCATCGCGTCGCCGGTCTGGGCTACGATGGGGATGTGATCGGAGCGGCGCCGGGAGCCCTCGGATTCCTTCGGTCCCGGTTGGGTCTTTTCCTTTTGCCGGATGATCCGGGTGGTTTCATATCCATCCATTACCGGCATGTGGCAATCCATTAAGATCATGTCATACCGAGTGCTGGAGAGTGCGTCCAGCACCGCCTGTCCGTCGGCCGCCAGGTCAACCCGGCACCCGAAGCTTTCGAGCATGCCCTGAATCACTTCCTGGCCGACGGGACTGTCTTCGGCAACGAGTATGCGGCCGTTGAACCGGCTGGTGTTATCGGCTGTGCGATACTCCTCTGCAGGAGGCTGCTGCGCATCTTGCCTGACTCTGGAAATCCAGGCGTAGAGTTGCGATTGACGAATCGGTTTGGTGAGATAGGCAGAAAAGCCCGCCTGATGTATCCGATCTGTCTCGCAGTAGCCCGTAGGCTTCATCAGGATCAACCCGGTGTCTGCGATAGACGGATCGGCTTTGATCTCCCCCGCCAGTTCTATACCGTCCATCTCGGGCATCGAGCTGTCGAGCAAAGCCAGTTCGTAAGGCTCCCCGCGCGCGGCGGCCTCGCGCAGCATCGCCAGGGCCTGTTGGCCGCTCGCAGCCGTCGAGCTGTGGACTCCCCGGGAGCTCAACTGCTGTTGCAGGATAGAGCGCATCGAAGCGTTGTCGTCCACAACCAGGGTATAAAGCCCCTCCAGATCCTCCGACGACATCGGCTCGGCCGCCTGTTTTCCCATGCGCACCGAAAACCGGAAAATGCTGCCCTTCCCCTTTTTGCTCTCCACCTCGATTGTGCCGCCCATCATTTCGCAGAGCTGCTTGGAAATGCTGAGCCCAAGCCCCGTGCCTCCATATCTGCGTGTGGTGGACCATTCGGCCTGGGAGAACGCGTCAAATATTTCGCTCTGGCGCTCTGCTGCGATTCCTATCCCGGTATCACGGACCTCGATGCCGAGCAGTACTTCCTGTTCGGTTTCTTCAAGGCTCCTGGCATGTACCATCACTTCCCCATTTTCGGTGAATTTGACGGCATTGCCCAGCAGGTTGTGGAGGATCTGGCGCAGCCGGACCGGGTCGCCGCAAAGGGAGACGGGAACATCGGCAGGTATGTGACACGCCAGTTCCAGGCCCTTTTTCTGCGCATGTTCCGCAAAAAGCTCCGTAACATCTTCCACGCACTGGCGCAGATCGAGATCGATGCGTTCAAGTTTGAGCCTGCCTGCCTCGATTTTCGAAAAGTCCAGGATATCGTTTATGATTCGTATGAGTGTTTCCGCCGCCTGGAATGCCGTTGTCGCCATCCTGCGCTGCTGACCCGAAAGATCGGTTGTGAGCAGCAATTCGGTCATGCCCATGACACCGTTCATGGGGGTGCGGATCTCATGGCTCATGTTGGCCAGGAATTGCGACTTGGCCAGATTGGCCGCCTCGGCCGCCTCCTTCATGGCGGCAAGCTCCCTGTGCTGCTCCGAGAGTTCTTGGTGCGCTGTGTCTTTTACATACTCGTAAGCAAATGAAAAGATTGCTACCACGATGAACGATACGCTGAAACAGGCAAGGAAAGGAGTGGAATAAACCGCTACCAGCGGAAAGACTCTCCTCAAAGACAACGAAAGAATGAGCGCGGTGGCAATGAGATAGATACTGGCTTTCAGTCCTGTTCCACTGCCGAGCAAGAATGTGGAAGCGAGCGGGAAGATAAAGAGCCAGATCGCGTTTTCTATTCCTCCGGTGACAAAATAGTAGGCGAACAGCATCCCTGCCGCTGTGATGCTCAGTTTGCTCGCTCGATCGACGTTGCCGCCGCGGCGCAAATAGCAGACAACGCCCAAAAAAATCACAGCGAGGCAAAGATCCATAATAAAGTTGAGGATGCCGTGCAGGTCCCGATGCGAGGCCAGATAGGAGGAACCGAATACAAAGAGAATCGGGACCCCGACGATGCACATCATGTTCGTCAATATGGCCCTGTAGACAGTCTGGCGCGGGGCGTCCGCGCTCAAATTCGCGGGAATGGCGAACCTGAACAGTTTCATGATATCCATAAATAATTTCCGGCCGGCAATTGGAAAATGGATTCCACCGTATATTTTTCCTCGCGAAATTAATCGGAAGTAACGGGAGAAAAGATTAGAGAAATTTTGATGAAAAGTCATAAAAATTGAGTTTGTCTACATTTTAGGATATATAGAAACACTCCGGGGCAGGGATAACAGGAACTAGGGGAGGAGGCAATGCGTCAGGGAATTTTTGCGTCCGAAAACAGCCGGACGGTTCGTCTAAAACGTTCGAAAATCCTGGTGCCGCGAATCGATGAGATCGATAGGCCTACGGTAAAGGTCGCCGCGGAGATCGACGAGTTTAAAGGGGCGTTTTCTCTCGTTCACGATAATTACATCAAGAATGGGTATCTGGACACTCCAAAATCTCATAGAATGCTTTTCGGCATTCATTCTCTTTTGCCGGGAACAGTCGTTTTTGTAGCCAAATCCAATAAAAAGGTCATCTCTACTATCAGCGAAATCGCCGATACCGAGCTGTTTGGTCTGCCGATGGACGAACTGTATCGCAGGGAACTCGATGAATTGAGGGCCAGGGGGCGTAAAATTGTGGAGCTTTCGGCCTTGGTGACTCCTGCGGATTACCGATGGACCAACGTAGTCATGTATATATGCAAGGTAATGTATCAATACTCGATCGATCATGGTGTTAACGACCTCTGCATCGCTGTCAACCCCAAGCACGTTCGTTTCTATAAACACATACTGTTGTTTGAAGATCTCGGACCGGAGCGCTATTTCCCGAAAGTCAACGCTCCGGCGGTGGCCTTGCGTGTAAATTTGGATGAGCACTTTGAAAAAACAAAATCCGTTTATGACGGGTGCGATTTCGATTGCAATGTGCATACCTATTTTTATGGACGAATAGGCTCCAGGGTTCCTGAAGAAAACGGCAAGAGCTACTGGATTCCCGAAAATGTGGAATATTTCCTTTCCCGGGAAAGATCCATCCTCGAAAGGCTGAGCCAGTCCCAGAGGGAATTTTTCCTCAAAAGCTACCCGGGTCTGACAATACCCTGATATCTTTAGAAGGGTTGAAAATGGTCGAGCAGGCATTTGGCGAATTCCGAAAAATAGTAGGCGAAGAGTTCGCTCGGGAAGACGGTCAAAAAACAGAAAAATATCACCGATGCACCATCCCGGTCGAACGGGCGATCGAGGGGGTGTTGTTGCCGGGAAGTGCGGAAGAAATCCAGCGCATCGTGGCCGTTGCCAACCGGTACGAGATTGCGCTCTATCCAATCAGTACCGGGAAAAACTGGGGATATGGCTCTGCAAACCCGGTGCGGGATCGCTGCGTCATTCTCGATCTCAGCAGAATGAACCGGATAGTCGAGGTAAACGAAGAACTCGCGTATGCGGTGATCGAGCCCGGGGTTACCCAACGCTGTCTCTACGAGAAGCTCACCTCCGAAAAAACCGGGCTCATGATGGACCCGACCGGCTCGGGACCTGCCTGCAGTGTGCTGGGAAACGCCCTGGAGCGCGGCTATGGAATCACCCCCTACGGGGATCATTTCGCTTCGACCTGCGGCATGGAAATCGTTTTGCCAAACGGGGAGATTCTGCGGACAGGTTTTGGCCACTTCGGGGCGGCAAAGGCTGCAAATGTGTATAAATACGGCGTTGGGCCCTACCTGGACGGCCTTTTTACCCAGTCCAATTTCGGGATCGTGACCAAAATCGGCCTCTGGCTCATGCCCGTGCCGGAACGGTTCGAGGTCTGCTATTTTTCCGGTGAGAAGGAAAGCGATCTGAACCCGCTGATAGACGCCGTACGATGGCTGCTCTTACACCGGGTGGTCAAGGGTTCCATAAATCTGGTACACCGAAACCGCGTGCTCACCATGCTCACTCGCTACCCGTGGGAAGAGATGTCCGGAAAAACCCCGCTCGACGAGGCCGTCTACGGCCGAATGGCGGCTCACAAAAAAGTGGGCGCATGGAACGGGGTGACCGCGCTCTACGGGGCCAGGGAAGAAGTGGGCGCGGCCAAGAAAATCATAAAGAGAGTGTTGCGGGGCAAGGCGTCCAGGATCAATTTCGTTTCCGAAAAGACGCTTCACCTGGCCGAACGGTTTCCAAAACTCATCGGGGCCATGACGGGCATGAACATGTCCGAAGTGCTAAAGGCGCTCAGGCCTTCCTTTGCCATCATGAAAGGGCGGCCGGGGGAGGTTTCCCTTCCCACCCCCTACTGGCGGATGAAAAAGCCGGTTCCGCCTTGCGACATCGACCCCGCAGCGGATAATTGCGGCCTGATATGGCTTGCGCCCGTCGTGCCCATGACAAAAGAAAACGCCGAGGAATTCATCGGGGTGGTGCGCCCGATTTTCGCCAGACACGGTTTCGAGGACTGTATAACGTTTACCGCCGTAAACGAGCGAAGCTTCGACTGCACACTGCCGATCCTCTACGACAAGAACGATCCGGCCGAGACCCGGCGTGCGGCTGAATGCCATGAGGAGCTCCTGCGGGGGTGCATGGACAAAGGCTACATTCCTTACAGGCTGGGCATCCAGTCCATGGCCGGGCTGGTGGAGGGAGACGACGTTTTCTGGGATGTGATCCAAAAGTTGAAACAGGCTTTGGATCCCGGAGGAATCATCTCTCCGGGGAGGTATTCGAGGATTTAGCTCCTGCCCGCTCTAAATCCCTCCGGGCTTATAGCCATGAGTCGGTTCGTAGACTTCTCGGACGTGCTTTGCATGCCTCAGGTAGCCATCGAGCCGGTCGGCCAGCGGGAAGAGAACTCTTCTTCCGAGTATCCCCGCGCTGAGCCACATCGTCGCGCACCAGTACGGAATACCCAATAGTTCCGGTTGGGGTGGATAGCGCCACAATCCGTGCGAGACGCCAAAAAATTCCACCACAAAACCCAGGCCCAGGAAGTAGGCAGCGCAATACATGTCCATGGGGTCGTGAAACAGGGTGAAAAGGATGGCCGTCGAACCGATGGTGGTCAGTAAGAGCAGGCGCGGCGACCACGAAAACAGGGGGAAAAAGGCGGCTGTGAGCAAAAGGCCGAAAATGCCTCTTCTATCGAGTACCACGCTGTTTCCTTTATCTCCCCTGAATCGCTTCATGTTGACGTAGTAAAAACCCCACAAAAACAGCTCATACCAGGGCATGAGCAATATGTCCCGCTGCTTGAAGGCAGAGCCTCCGGATCTGCCCATGGAATAGTCCTGGAGTATGAAAAACAGGGAGGCCAGAGCAAAACTAAGGATTTCAAGGCGGCTTACGGGGCGGTATAGGATATACCAAAGCGGCAAAAGGAGGGCTGCTGCATAGAAAGAGTTGTCCACCGACCCGATCAAAGCGAGTGTGGCCAGAAGGGCAAACACGGACAATAGCTTCTGATTGCAGTGAAAACAACCTGGTTCTTGCATCTCCACCTCAGCCGCTTATCTTTGGGAACGTTTTTTCTCCGGCTGGCTTGTAAGGCTTTTCCCGCACCGGGAACACGTTGTTTCGCCGTCATAATTGAGCTCGCCGCATTTGCCGCATTCGATTGCACCGAGGAAGCGATATTTTTTCAGATAGGCTGCGATGGATCGCTTCGAAGCCTCACTTCCCGGCGCCTCGGCTCCAATCATGTCCAAAAGCGGGTCGGAAAAGATTTGCTCCATTCCTTCTCCCTCTCTTTCCTGTTGGTTATCCTCGTAGGGTACAAGCTCGGCACCATGGACTTTTCCGGCCATCATTTTTCCTTTCACAGAAAATCTTCGCATGAAATGCATCCGGACCGCCGGGGCAGGCGGCTTATGGATCGTTCGGCAGAATTTGCGAAAAACTTGAACACTATTTTGCGTAATGCCGGAACGAGAAAGCAGTATCAGACGATGCTCCGGACCACTCCGCCGTCTACCCGCAGTGCGGCACCGTTTGTGGCCGAAGCCTGCGGGCTGCATACGTAGACGATCATCGCGGCCACTTCCTCGGGGGTGGAAAATCGTTGCAGGAGAGAAGTCGGCCGCATCGTGCGGAAGAACTCCTTCTCGACCTCCGAAGCGGTTTTGGACTGGGACTTTGCAAGACCCTGGACGAACTGCTCGACTCCCTCGGAGCGCGTAGGTCCCGGGAGCACCGAGTTGACCGTCACGCCGCTTCCCGCAGTGAGCTCGGCAAGGCCGCGCGCGAGAGAAATCTGCGCCGTTTTGGTCACTCCATAATGAATCATTTCAACCGGGATCTGCAGGGCCGATTCGCTGGATACAAAAACGATCCTGCCCCAATTCTTCCGCAGCATCGTGGGCAGATAGAGCCTGCTGAGCCTTATGCCGCTCAGCACATTTGTCTCGAAGAGGTGCTGCCAGTCTGAATCGTCTATTTCGATAAAGGGCTTGGCTTCATAAATCCCCAGGTTGTTTACCAGGATGTCCACCTCCGGAAGCGCCCCGGCCAGCAGTTCAAAACCTTCCCGTGTTCCCAGGTCGGCCGCAATCCCTGTGATAGAAGCCCCCTTGTGCTCTCGGCCTATTTGCCTGACCGCTTCATCGACCCTGGCTTGCGTGCGGCCGTTTACCACCACGGAGGCCCCCTCGCCGGCAAAAAGCGATGCGGCGGCAAATCCGATCCCGGCGGTTGACCCGGTGACCAGCGCGATCTTCCCTTTTAATTGCAGCTCCATTTACTCCCCCTTGGAAGAAACCATTCAAATCCCCCCCCCCTTGAAAAGGGGGGAAATCCGTCCTGTCGGCACCTTGCGTCGGGTCTCCGGATGGAAACTAATGTAATCATGGTAGATAAACGGGGAAAGGAAAGGCGGGTTGCTGTGCCCTTCGCAGGTTTTTCTCATGCCTTTTCCCCGACGTGGTCGCGTAGAGCCCTTATTACGTCCGGCAGGGTGTTTTCCACGACCCAGGCCTTCACGAATCCGGGCACGAGAGGCCCGGGGTCGACAAGCGTATCGTAGACCACGATCTGGGTCTTCGGGCCAATGGAGATGATGCGGAAATAGCCTTCGTTTATTTTTGCTTCCCCCCGAACCTGTTTCCAGCTGAGGTAGTTTGGCGCCTCCATGGTCTCTTCATTTACCAGGGTGGTGTTGATGTTGAAAAAAAGGAGATGGAACCTGATTTTGAGAAGTTCGAGCCTCCGGTTTGGGGGCAGGGGAGAAGTGGGTTTCAGTATCTCGCACGACTCGAGCGTCGGCATGATGGGAGGAGATTTGCCGCAATTTTCGACTTCGTCCCATACGCTCCGGGCACTCGCGTGTACGACGCCGATAATTGCGACATGCACCCCCGATTTTTCGGCCGGAACCGGACGCGATTGCGTTATGAGTTCCCCGCGCAGAAGCTGCAGGTATTGTGAGGCATCGATCCTCTCGGCACAAAGAGCCGCTGCGATGTTTGCCGGAAGAGCGCACCATTGCGGCCCATCCGATTGGAACTGCGGCGTTGAAGCTTTGGCCATAGCGAGAACGCCCGTTGACAAAATGAGGGTGAGAGCAAGCCTGAAGGCTTTTCCTCCTTGCATTTTGCGTCTTCCTGTTCGTGGATAGGCAACCCCTGCACAGAAGTTAATTCCACCAGGTGACCTTGTCCTCCTCCATGGCGGGAATCTTTGGGCGCAATTATCTTTATTTGTAAATTCCCCTTCCAGGAGGCGGCGATCGATGGCTCGGCCAATTTGGAAAGGAAACATCTCTTTCGGACTCGTGAACATCCCGATAACGCTTTTTACAGCCGAAAACAAACAGGAGCTGCACTTTAAACTGCTGGACCGGCGCACCCGTTCGGAGGTTCGCTATGAGCGGGTAAGCGAGGCGACGGGCCAGCAGGTTCCCCTCGAAGAGATCGTTCGGGGGTACCGGTATGAAGGGGGCGATTACATCCTTCTGACCGATGAGGATTTTAAAAAGGCGGCCGTGGAAGCGACGCAGACGATCGAGATTTCGGATTTCGTCGATTTGAAAGCGATCGAGTATACGTATTTCGAAAAGCCCTACTACGTGGTGCCCGATAAGAGGGCCGAAAAAGGGTATGTATTGCTTCGCGAGGTCCTTCGGCGCACGGGCAAGGTGGCGATTTCCAAGGTGGTGATACGCACGCGGCAGTACCTTGCGGCGCTGATCCCCCAGGGCGATGCGCTGGTCCTGGAGATCCTGCGCTATTACCGGGAGCTCCGGGAGCAGTCCGAATTCCATTTTCCGGCGGGAAGCCTCGAAGAGTACAAGGTTTCCGAACGCGAACTGCAGGTCGCGCAGATGCTGGTGGAGAGTATGACCGGCGAATGGGACCCGATGCAGTATCACGATGAGTACCACGATGCTTTGATGCAGTGGATCGAGCAGAAGGCCCGGGCCGGCGGGGCGGTTTCCCCGGCTGGAGAGCGCGCCGAGGGGCGCGAGCGGGGAAAGGTCGTGGACATGATGGAGTTGCTCAAACAAAGCGTCGAACAGGCGGCGGCACGGCGCGGCAGAGCGCGGGATGAGTCCGGGGAGGAGCCCGGGCAAAGCTCCGCGGGTGGGGCCGCCTAGAGTTGCGGAGCTCTCCGGATGGAGCTGGAAGAATACGAACAGAAGCGCAACTTCGACACTACCCCGGAGCCTGAGGGTAGGGTAGGGCCGAGCCTTGCCGGCAATCTATATGTTATTCAGAAACACGCCGCGAGTCGTCTCCACTACGATCTGCGCCTGGAACTGGACGGGGTTTTGAAAAGCTGGGCCGTTCCCAAAGGGCCCAGCCTGCGAGCCGGGGAAAAAAGGCTTGCCGTTCATGTCGAAGACCATCCTGTCGAGTACGGCGCCTTCGAGGGAGTGATCCCCGAGGGCGAATACGGCGGCGGGACGGTCATGCTCTGGGACCGGGGCACATGGGCCCCTATTGGAGACCCGCGGGAAGGATTTTTAAAAGGAGACCTCAAGTTCGAACTCCACGGCCAAAAGCTGAGGGGTAGCTGGGTGCTTGCCCGAATGAAGGGGAAAGCGGGCGAGGAGGATAAAAACTGGCTCCTGATCAAGAAGCGGGACGGCGCCGCTATCTCGGGTACCGAGCCCGAACCGGTCGAAACACGCAACCGGAGTGTTTCTACCGGTCGCACCATGGAGGAGATCCGGGAGGAGGGGAATTTGGTCCGACCCTCCCCGGTGGTGCCCGCCAATTTGCCGGGCGCTCGCAAAGCCCCTCAGCCCGTCTCCTTTCGGCCCCAGCTCGCGGTTTCGAGGAGCGATCCCCCGGAAGGCGACGACTGGGTTCACGAGATCAAGTACGATGGCTATCGCATTCTGAGCCTTCTTGCGGGCGGACGGGTTCGCCTTCTTTCCCGAAACGGGCGGGAGTGGACCGATCGTTTCCGGGAAATCGCCACGGCCCTTTCCGCACTTCCGGTCGAGAGCTGCATTCTGGACGGGGAGGTCGTAGTTGTCGATGAAAAGGGGCGGACCGATTTTCAGGCTCTGCAGAACCTCTTGCAGGGGATTGCGGCGGGAAGCCTCGCTTATTTTGTCTTCGACCTTCCCTGGTGCGCCGGATACGATCTTACCCGAACTCCGCTTCTCGAGCGCAAAACGCTTCTAAAACAACTCCTGGAGCCCCTTGGGCACAACTCCCGGGTTCTTTTTGCCGAACACATCCGGGGGCAGGGGGGGAGCGTCTTTAATAGCGCCTGCCGTCTGGGCCTGGAGGGGATCGTGTCCAAGCAGGCGAATAGCCCCTACGAGCAGAAAAGATCGCGCCGATGGGGCAAGGTCAAATGCTTTCGGCGCCAGGAATTCGTAGTGGGCGGCTTTACCGACCCGGGTGGTGCGCGCGAGGGGTTCGGGGCGCTCCTGCTTGGCTGCCACGATCCAGGCGGCAACCTCCTCTATGCGGGCAGGGTCGGGACCGGCTTCGACGACCGGATGCTCCGGAAGCTTTCCGCCATGCTTTTCCCCATGCAGGTGAGCCGCTCTCCTTTCGTCAACCCCCCCACGGGCTATGAGGCCAGGGGCGTCCACTATATCCGGCCGGAACTCGTGGTCGAAGTGGAATTTTCCGACTGGACCAGTGATGGAATCCTCCGTCACCCTTCCTTTAAAGGAATACGAGAAGACAAGGACCCGGCGGAGATCGTCCGGGAAGAGTCTCTATCCGCAAAAACGCCCTCCCTTCCGCCCGCCCGACCGGCAGCCGCGTCTTCCGGCCCCTATCTCACCAACCCCGATCGGGTCTTCTATCCGGAAATCGGGATCACCAAGCAGGACCTCGCCGACTATTATGCAGATATCGCCGATCGGATTCTGCCCCATCTCCGGGGGCGTCCGCTCTCTCTTGTCCGCTGCCCGGAGGGGAGGGGAAAAGAGTGCTTTTTCCAGAAACACCTCGGGGATTCCGCTCCGCGTGATCTTAAGTCTCTGCAAATCAAGGAAAAAGACGGCCGGGAATATTACAGCGTACTGGACGATGCCGCCGGCTTGACCGCACTGGCGCAGATCGGCGTCCTCGAAATACACGTCTGGGGAAGTCGGGAGCAGGCGTTGGAGCAGCCCGACATGATGATCTTCGACCTCGACCCGGCGCCCGATGTCGCATGGGAGCGGATGATCGAGGCCGCCCTCACGGTGCGCGACCGGCTTGCGGAGACGGGTCTTGCAAGCTTTGTCAAAACGACCGGCGGCAAGGGCCTGCACATAGTCGTTCCTCTTTTGCCGGCAGCCGACTGGACCACGGTCAAAGCCTTTTCAAAGGCGCTCGCCGACCGGATCGTGCGGGATGCGCCCGAAAAATATATCGCAACCATGTCCCGGGAGAAGCGGAAGGGAAAAATTTTCATCGACTATCTCAGAAACGGCCGCGGTGCCACGAGCATAGCCCCCTATTCCACCCGAAAAAGGCAGAACGCACCCGTAGCCGTCCCGGTATCGTGGGAGGAATTGATCTCCGGCGGTCTGCGGTCGGATAGCTTCACTCTCCACAATATTCGACGCAGATTGGAAAGCCTCGCTGAAGACCCCTGGGAGGGCTATTTTCCCGTGCGCCAGGAAATCACGGACGAAATGAAAATTCGGAGCTTCTAATGGGAGGCTTCGATGTCTGTCTGAGAAAAGTCGCCGCCTTTATAGAGAAGTGTTTCGCCGACACACTTTGCAAGAGCATAGGAACAGCAGTCGCCAATATTCAGCCCCGCCGGGTGTCGGCCTTTACCGTATTTTCTCCATGCAGACCTTGCAATTTCCAGTTGCTCATTTGTCAGGGGAACGATTTCGATTTTTGCCCGGGACATAAGAAGATCGAGTTCGCGCCCCCCATGATCGCCCTTCCGCGCTTCTATCACAATTGCCGTTTCTAATGCCGTGAAGGTGCTGATGAGTTTTCTGGGGGCCTTGGCTATCGCCAGAGCAAAAAGTTCGGCTTCCGGTTCTCCAAGCAGGATAGCGATCAGGGCGGAAGTATCGATGACCATTACCTGGGGGCTCCCGTCTCATCATAGCCAAGAATCTCGTCTGCCCCACGCCGGTCCTTATCCGGCAGCGTCCTGCACCGCAACGATATTTTCATTATTTCCTCGGCAATTTCGGTGGCCGAGTTCCGTCCCTTAAGGCGAACGAGTCGCTCCTCCAGAGCGTGTATAATAGCCTGCGTGAGATTTTCCCCACTTTCCGCCGCCACCTCGCGGGCAAGTTTTTCTGCTTTTGGATTCCTGATACTGAGCGCCATGGAACCTCTCCGGTTCTTCGTATTGAAAAGATGATTCAGTATATACATATAGGTTCAAAGATTCAAGGGGGATTTCCCGATGGATCTTTTGCCTGTTCGGCCATAGGACAAATTTACCTCGGCAGCTGCTTGATTCCGTCCCGGTTCCAGTTATAGTAGCATCATGATGCTTAACCAAAGGACATCATTATGCGTACTACATTGACCATTGACGACGAAATCGCAAAGTCGTTGAGGGATTTGGCGCATCGCAGCGGCAGGCCGTTTCGGCATGTCGTAAACGACGCCTTGCGAAAGGGTTTGAACGCGCTCGAAAATCCCGATGGAAAGCCTTACAGATTGTCGCCTGCCTCACTGGGGGATGTCCGTTCGAATCTCGATCTGGACAAGGCGCTGCGTTTGGCGGGCGAGTTGGAAGATGCGGCAATCGCAGTGAAACTGGAGCTGCGGAAGTGATCCTGGTGGATGTAAATCTGCTGCTCTACGCGGTGAACCAGGATCTACCGCAGCATGCCCGCTCACGCGCCTGGCTCGAAGATGTGCTGTCGGGCAGTGAATCCGTGGGGTTGCCATGGGTGGTTACCCTCGCCTTTTTGCGTCTCACTACCAGTTCGCGTGTTTTTCAACGTCCTCTTCCCGTCGAGCATGCCCTCGCTTATGTTGAGGAATGGCTGGCACAGCCGGTGGTGGCAACGATTGCTCCCGGTCAGGGCCACTGGATGATTCTGCGAAATCTGCTGCTCGACTCCGGAACGGGAGGAAATCTGGCAACCGATGCCCATATCGCCGCTCTCGCCATTGAATATGGCTGCACCGTTTACTCCACGGACAACGATTTCAAGCGATTTGCCGGAATACGCCATATAAATCCGTTGGCCGTAACAAGGTAGTTTTCATCCGGAAAGCCCTTGGGCAAAAGCGCAGCGTCGCCCACCAAGAGGTTTTCGGATGGATACCCGGCAGAGCGGGAGTGGATTGCCGGAAGGGTCTTTTTTCTTTTCACCGTTCATCCATCACTGTTCACTCATCCTATCCCCAGTACCCTGCTGCCTTGCGCCCGACCTCAGCTTGGCGAGCGCATCGTGCGCCGCGTTGATGAGGGGGTGCACGGCCATTCGCACCCACAGCCCCCTCTGCTGTGGCCGAAAGCCCTTTTACCACTTGCAAAATGGACTCTTTGGCCTTATAGCCTTTTTGTCGATTGGATATGTTTGCGCCATCCGGCAGGGGCAGCGGATTGGGAAAAAAAGGGGCTTTGAGGAATAGTATGGAACATTTTAAAAATGTGGGCGCCACGGCTGAGTCATCCGGGGAGGAAGAGGCTTCTACGGTCGTGGACAGTGAGGCTGGCGGGAAGCGGGCAATGTATCCTGCGCCCGTAAAGCTGTTTGACGAGCGAAGTTCTCATCGATCCAGGCAACCGGCGGTCATTCGCAGTTCCTGGGTCCCGCAGGTAGAGGAATCGATCCGCAGATCGTGCGAATACTTCATGCGGGCTCAGCACCCGGAAGGCTATTGGTGGTCCGAGCTCGAATCGAACGTCACGATTACTGCCGAATACGTTATGCTGGCCCGCCTTCTGGGTATTTCGCTCGATGGCAAAAAGGAGAGTATAGTCAGGTATTTTCTCGGCCGTCAGGATGAAAACGGGGCCTGGGGTCTCTATCACGGTGATGGCGGGGAGATCAGTACGACCATCGAGGCCTATTTCGCCCTCAAACTCCTGGGCCAGGACCCGGCGTCCGAACCCCTTTCTAGAGCAAGGGCCTACATTCTGCAACGCGGAGGTATCAAAGCCTCGCGCGTTTTCACCAAGATCTGGCTCGCTCAGTTCGATCAGTATGAATGGAAACGGATTCCATCGATGCCGGTCGAACTCGTGCTTCTTTCGCCCCATTTTACTTTCAGCATCTATGAGTTTTCCAGCTGGGCCAGGGGCACCGCTGTGCCGCTGTCCGTGGTGCTCTGTTTCCGGCCCAAAATGACGCTTCCCGATTCCCTCGGGGTCCGGGAGTTGTGCACGGGGGAGCACACAAGGCTCGACAGCCGCATCAACAAACTCTTTTTTGTCCTCGATCGACTTGCCAAGAGGCTGGAAAAGAGGCCTGTCAGGAAACTGCGGAGAAAAGCCCTCGAGGCTGCTCGCGACTGGATCGTCGATCACCAGGAGGAGAGCGGGGACTGGGGCGGTATTCAACCCCCGATGGTCTATTCGATGCTTGCCCTGCATTACCTGGGGTTTCCCCTCTCGCACGAGGTGATGAAAAAGGGCCTCAAGGCGATTGAAGATTTCTGCATCGAGGACTGGGAAGGGTTCCGGATGCAGTCCTGCATATCCCCGGTGTGGGATACCGCGCTGACGCTGATGGCTCTTACCGATGCGGGTGTTGCGACCGACTCGCCGGCCCTGGAAAAATCGGCCGACTGGCTGGTGAGGCAGCAGATCTTTACCGGAGGGGACTGGCAGGTTAAAAACAACGCCCGCCCGGGCGGCTGGGCGTTCGAGTTTTTCAACTCCCGCTATCCCGACGTCGACGATTCGGCCGTCGTTTTGAACGTGCTCAACCGCTTCGATCCCGAGAAAGTGAAGGGGCTCGAATTCTCCAAATCCAGGGGAATGGAATGGCTCCTTTCGATGCAAAGCTCCAACGGGGGCTGGGCGGCCTTCGACAGAGATAACGACATGGACATCCTCAACCGCATTCCTTTTGCGGATACCGAGGCGATGGTCGACCCCCCGACGGCCGATGTCACCGGAAGGGTGATGGAGGTGATGGGCGCTTACGGATATGAGCCCTCTCACCGCGCGGCCAGGCGCGGAATGACTTTTCTGCGGCGCATCCAGGAAAAGGACGGCAGTTGGTGGGGGCGCTGGGGGGTCAACTATATTTACGGCACCTGGTCGGTCTTGCGGGGCCTGGTCTCCATGGGAGAAAATCCCAGGTCGCCCGCTGTACGGGCGGCCATGCACTGGCTGAAGGACCACCAGAACCCGGACGGGGGCTGGGGGGAGAGCTGCGATTCCTATAAGCGGCCGGAGCTTTGCGGCCAGGGTCCAAGCACCCCCTCTCAGACCGCCTGGGCGATCATGGGCCTTCTTACCGGCGGGGAAGAAAGATCTCCTGAAGTGAGCAAGGGTGTGCAGTACCTGCTGCGCAACCAAAAACCCGACGGGACGTGGGAAGAGACCTGGTTTACCGGTACCGGATTCCCCGGCCACTTCTACATTCGATACCACAATTACAGAAACTGCTTTCCTCTTATGGCCCTGGGGCAGTACCTGATGAAACTCAAAGGCTAGGGCTGCTCACAATGAGCCGCGTAGCGGCGAGGGGAGTGCAGGGGGCGACAGCCCCCTGCGCTTGTAAAACTGTTGCACTAAAAGTGCCATAACCACTGCACACCGGCGCCCCCCGTCGGCCCGACCCTCGATCCGTAGATCTGCGTATCGACTGTCGACTGGGTCACTATCCGAGGCTGATTGGGCTTATATTGGGGGCTCGAAGCCATCGGTTCCGCGCCGTAATAGGTGATGGGGCCCACTGGTTCGAACAGGGACTGTCCCGGAAAATAGAGGGGGCAGGCCGCCAGGATCACTGTGCACAACACCAGCCAACGCGCAAATTTTGAAATCATCGTCTTTCCTCTCTTTGTGCGCTGTGATTGAAAAGCTTGCCTGATCAAGCGGGCGAGCCGATGAATTCCGTAAACCACTTCGCACTTCAATCTAATACTGGATAAAGTCAAAAGAAATAGCAGGCAACCGATAACTGGAATGCTTTGCGGCAGAGCTCGGACAGCTCTGCGAATTGCGATGGGAAGAGTATAGAATACTTCCCCGGTTTGTGCAATCGGCGTCGAGGTCATTTCGTGAGTAATTTGCGATTTCTCTTTTCGGAAATCGTTATACAATTGGCCAAAGGCGGAACTTGTCCAGTTGGTTTTTAAAGCGGAGCCGATCGGAGATGACGAACGAAAGTGGGAAAACGCGATGGAACGACTATTACTCGACCGCCGTATTCGATCCTGCCGGATACGCGGATTGGCTGACGCCCCATCTGGCCCGCATTCCTCTTAGCTCTCCGATTATTGAGTTTGGCTGCGGATTCGGGTATTTGAGCGAACTCCTCTTCACCAGGGGATACAACATCCTTGCCACCGACTTTGCACCTGCTGCGTTGCGGGCGCTTTGCGAACGAGCGCCCGGCATAGCCACGCGTGTGATCGATATGCAACTCCCTCTCCCGTTTCCCGATGAATCCTTCGAGGTCGCGGTCGCAGACCTCTGTTTGCACTACTTCGATTCCAGGACCACTGAGTTGATTCTGGCGGAAACGCGCAGAATTCTTCGGCCGCAGGGGCTGCTTTGCGCCAGGGTCAATTCTTCTCGGGACTTCCACTTTGGCGCGGGAGTCGGGTTGGAGGTCGAACCGGGCCTGTTTGAAGTAAACGGCCGCTGCAAGCGTTTTTTTGATGAGTCGATGATCGGGAAATTTTTCCACGATTGGTCCATCATCTCGCTCAAAAACTATCACACCCTGCAGTACGAGAAGCCGAAAAACCTCTTCGAAATCATTTGCGTGAAAAAAACCGATTCGGCTTCCGGGGTGCTCGGGCTTTCATCCACTTCGAGGAAATCGTGATGAGCGAACAAACCATCGTGCACTGTAGCTTCGAGCACCACGCCGAGGCGATCCTGGAGATATTCAACGACGCGATCTTGAATTCCACCGTGCTATACGACTACAAGCCTCGATCGCCGGAGAGCATGGTTTGCTGGTTCGATTCCAGGCGAGCCGGGGGGGGCCCCGGTAATCGGAGTTGAAGATGGCGGCGGAACGCTGCTGGCCTTTGGAAGCTACGGCCCGTTTCGGGCCTGGCCCGCCTACAAGTACACGGTGGAACACTCCGTGTATGTGCACAAGGACCATCGTGGTCGAGGGCTTGGCCGTGCGGTGATGCGGGAGTTGATCGAGGCGGCGAAACAGAACGACTTGCATGCAATGATCGGCGGAATCGATGCGACCAATATCGCGAGCATTGCGCTGCATGAGCAGCTTGGCTTCAAGCATGTCGGCACGCTGCCCCAGGTCGGGTTCAAGTTTGGCCGCTGGCTTGATCTGGCTTTCTATCAATTGCTTCTGAACACGCCTGCCCATCCCGTCGACGGCTAGCGCCACAGCGCGTTTGCGTCTCTTTGCAGGTGTTTGACACGTCGTGCCCGGCGCCCGAAGTATCGTGTGATGTGACGACGCGGGGAGGGCGTTTTCCGGGTGGAGACTAACTCGATCTCGCCAGCTTTGTCCCTGCAACAGCGCGTTCGCGCAAAACCTGGCGGCGGAAGGTATAGAGCCGGGCTGGGCGGCCGCGCGTGTCGCAGCTGGTGCCGCTGGCCTCCTCCACCAACCCCTGGCCCTGCACGAGGCGGCGGAAGTTCTGTTTGTGCAGCCGCAAGCCGGCCAGAGCCTCGACCGTGTTCTGCAACTCCAAGAGCGTGAACTTTTCCGGCATCAGTTCGAACACGACGGGCCGGTATTTGATCTTGGCGCGCAGCCGCGCGATCGCCGTGGCCAGAATGCGGCGATGATCGTGCGGCATCGGCACGCCGGGTACAACGATATCGCCTTTCAAAAAGCTCCCTGTCTCCCTTTCGGCCGTTCGGGTTTGCGCACGGCGCGCTTCTTCGATCAAGCCCGCCTCCCACAATAGTTCGTAGCGTTGCAGCACCAACTCGTCATTCCACGCTCGCGGGTCGCGTGGAAAATTTATGGCGATGCGCATCTCCCGTGCCCTGCGCTCGGTTGCACCGCGCACCTCCGCACTCCAGCGGTCGAGGCCGTTTCTGATCGGCTCCATAACCTTTGGAGAGATGCCGCCGCGCAGGTCCTCCCACGGGAAATGGGAGTACCAACACGCGGTCTTCTGCGGGCCGAGTTCGGAAAGCGGCGCATGCACCAAAGCCAGATAGCCGATGGAAACCATCCGATGCCCGTGCGCCGTGCGGTCCTGGTCGGCGAACGTGTAGAGCTGCTCGACATAGCCGAGCCTGAGACCGCTTTGCGCCGCCACCCACGCGCGCAGGCCCTGCTCGAGCGTGCGGTGCTCGGTGCCGAACGGACCGGAGGGAAGAGCCTTATCGGGCAACACCATCACCTGCGGCTCGTTTTGCTCCACGGTGACGATCACCGCGCTCAAGTCGATCGAGACGTTTTGGCTCACCGCGGGGTCGGTTGTATTTGACATATTGTGCTCCATGTGAGAATATGGTTTCAAGCTGCTGTATAGCGGCCTATTTTTAGCACATTTTAATGCTCAAGTGGAGTATAATTATGGAAGGTTCCTTTGGCCTCCTGCGCGAGGCGGTTCAGGCCACCGCAGCGATTTACGAGCGTGTGAAAAGCGTTATCACGCCCGAGGAATGGGCGGGCTTTGCGGGCGACGTGCTGGATATCCTGCGCCTCAAGCGTGAACGCAATGCCATTATCCTCGCGCACAACTATATGACGCCCGAAATTTTTCACGGTGTGGCCGATTTGACGGGCGATTCGCTGGCATTGGCTCGTGAGGCGGCCCAAACGAACGCCTCGGTCATCGTGGTAGCGGGCGTGCATTTCATGGCCGAAACGGCCAAGCTTTTGAATCCGTCGCGCATGGTGCTGACTCCCGATCCTGCCGCCGGATGCTCTCTGGCGGATTCCATCACGGCCGAAGATGTACGTGCTCTGCGACAAAAGCATCCCGGCGCGCCTGTGGTCACCTACGTGAACACCTCTGCCGCCGTGAAGGCCGAATCCGATATCTGCTGCACGTCGGGCAATGTGAGGAAAATCGTGGAGTCCCTGGGGGCGTCGGAGGTCATTCTGCTGCCCGACAAATATCTTGCGCAAAACGTCGCGGCCCGGACAGAGGTGAAGATCATCACCTGGGACGGCAGCTGCGAAGTTCATGAGCTCTTTACGCCCGAGGATATCCGTTTGTGGCGTGCAAAACATAAGGGGCTGGCCGTTCTCGCCCATCTCGAATGTCCGGGCGGCGTAGTGGCCGAAGCGGATTTTACCGGCTCGACCGCAGGGATGATCGACTGGATCGGCACGCACAAGCCCGAGAAGGCGATGCTCCTGACCGAGCACTCCATGAGTGAAAACATTGCCGCGCAACATCCCGGCACCACGTTTGTCGGCCCGTGCCGAGTGTGCCCGCACATGAAGCGTATTACGCTCAAGAACATCCGCGAGGCGTTGGAGACACTCACCCACGAGGTCACGGTGGCCGAAGCCATCGCCTCTCGCGCCCGGCAGGCTGTCGAGCGTATGATAGCAGTGAGGTGAGTATGAAGCAATCCCCTCCCGTAATCGTCGGTTGTGGAATTGCCGGGTTGACCGTTGCGCTTACTCTCGCGCCGCGCCCGGCGATCATACTGGCGCGAAAAGTCCCGGGCCTGGAGACGAGCAGCAACCTCGCGCAGGGCGGCATCGCCGCTGCCATGGGCGCTGACGACAGCCCCGAGCTTCACGCACAGGACACAATGGCCGCAGGCGCCTTCCACGGTGATCCTGCGATTATCCATCTCGTCACGCGTGCGGGGCCGCAAGCCATTCGACAACTCGCCGCGTGGGGTGTGGCCTTCGACCGCGACGGGCAGGGCAGGCTCGACCTGACACTCGAAGGAGCGCACTGCCGCCGGCGCGTCGTCCACGCGGGCGGCGACGGCACGGGTGCGGCTGTTGTGAGGACGCTTATGGACCGTGCTCGCTCCACGCCCTCCATCACGATTGTCGAAGATGCCAATGTGGTGGGCCTTGCAGCCGGAGACAACGGCATCACGGGCGTTGCCTTCACGCACCACGGCAAGGCCCGAACCATAGCGACCGATAACGTTGTTTTGGCTACGGGAGGCAGCGGCGCGTTATGGCAGTATACAACAAATCCTTTAGGCTCCTGGGGACACGGTTTGGTGCTGGCCTCCCGGGCGGGCGCTGCGCTTCGCGACCTCGAATTCGTGCAGTTTCACCCAACGGCCATAGATAGCGGACAGGACCCCCTGCCCCTCGCCAGCGAATCGCTGCGCGGCGAGGGCGCGATCCTGATCAACGATTTGGGCGAACGGTTCATGGCGTGCGAGCCGATGGGCGATCTTTCCCCACGCGATGTCGTCTCCCGCGCCATCTGGGCGCAGCTTCAGGACGGGCGGCGTGTCTTCCTCGATGTGCACCGCATTGCATCGTTTGCGACCAGATTCCCTACCATTTATGACTTGTGCCGGACCGCGGGGATCGACCCGGTACGTCAGCCGATTCCCGTGCGCCCCGCCGCGCATTATCACATGGGCGGCATAGCTGTGGACATGCAGGGCCGAACGAATGTCGACGGCCTGTGGGCCGGTGGAGAAGCGGCGGCTACGGGTCTGCACGGCGCGAATCGGCTGGCGAGCAATTCGCTGCTCGAAGCGGTCGTTTTTGGCCGTCGTATCGCGCAGGGTATCCTGGGTGCGGCGGCGCGAGCGCCGGCGACAGCCGTCGCTTTTCCCGAGGCGCCTCCCATCGCCACACCGGAGGAGCGTGACCGCATCCGCTCCCTCATGATGCGCCATGTTGGCGTGCAACGCGATAAAGCAGGACTGGAGACGGCTGTTGAAGCCCTCTCGCCTCTGGCTGTACGCTGCGATATGGCTTTAGCCGCGCTGCTGATCGCCAGGGCCGCCCTGGCGCGTGAAGAGAGCCTCGGCGCACACTGCCGCACCGATTTTCCGGAGATACATTGTGAGCCCAAATATGCCTTTGGCCCATCTGCCTGATATATTGCTCGAACCTCTGGTGCGCGCCGCCCTCGTCGAAGACCTCGGCCGCGCGGCCGACGTGACGACGGAGGCCGTCGTAGCGGAAGGCCAGGTAGGTCGCGCGGCCCTGGTGGCGCGACAGGCTGGTGTTGTGGCAGGACTCGATCTCGCCCGCCTGGCTTTTCGAGCCCTGGATACGGTCACCCGTTTTGATGTCGCAAGGCCCGACGGCAGTGAGGTCAAACCCGCTGAAGTCATCGCTACGGTCGAGGGATCGGCCCGTGGGCTGCTCACCGCCGAGCGCACGGCCCTCAACTTCCTTTGCCACCTGAGCGGCATCGCCACTGCGACGCACATCCTCGTAAAGGCCGCCCGGCCGCACAAGGCGCGCATCTGCTGCACGCGCAAAACGACGCCGGGGCTGCGTGCGGTTGAAAAATACGCCGTGCGGGCAGGAGGTGGAGTCAACCATCGCTTCGGCCTCGATGATGCCGTACTCATCAAGGACAATCACATCGCGATGGCCGGAGGTGTGCGCATAGCGGTCGAAAGAGCCCGTGCGGCGGTTGGTCATCTGGTGAAGATCGAGCTGGAGGTGGATACGCTCGATCAGTTGCGCGAGGCCTTGGAGCTTCCCATCGATGCGGTTCTGCTCGACAACATGGAGCCGAAGACGCTGGCCGAGGCAGTGAAGTTAGTCGGCGGGCGCTTTATCACCGAGGCCTCGGGCGGCATCACACCCGCCACGGTGCCTTCCATCGCGGCTACAGGCGTCGATATCGTCTCGGCAGGCTATCTCACCCACAGTGCCCCGGCGCTGGATATCGGGCTGGATTTTCAGTAGGCGTTCGGCTCGCCGTGCCGGTGCCCGAGCACCTCCATTGTGTGATTGACTATCACAAAAGCCTGAGGATCGATATCGAAGACCAGCTGCTTGAGTTTGGAAAGTTCGGCCGTGGTGATGATGCTCAGGATGACCTTCTTTTCCCGGCCCGAATAGCCTCCGCTGCCGTCCAGATAAGTCACACCCCGGTGCAGCCGGGAAAGGATCACGGACGCGATACTTTCGTGGCAGTCCGAGATGATCATCACCGATTTTCGCTGATTGAACCCGCTGAGCACCGCATCGACCACTTTGCCGTTGGTGAAAACGAAAATGAGCGAATAAAGGGCCGATTCCAGGTTGAGGACAAGCGCTCCTGCCGCCAGCACCATTGCGCTCACGAACGTAGAGGTGTTTCCGATCCGCTGGCCGAATCTTTTATGGACGTAGACCGCCAGAATATCCAGCCCCCCGCCCGATCCCTGGGACCTCAGGACTATGCCGGCGCCTACCCCGCACACCAGCCCTCCCAGTATGGCTGCGAGTATCGGGTTGACTATCGTAAGCGTCCCGAGGTTGACGAAGGCCGTAGCCGCGGAGAGCGACACCATGCCATAGGCGGAATAAAGGACAAACCTTCTGCTGATGGTGAACCATCCAAGCAGGAAAAAGGGAATGTTCAGCACAAAGTAAGCATACCCGGCATTGATCCGGGGAAGCAGATAATGGCCGATCAGGGCGATGCCCATTACCCCCCCGCTCAGGAAATGCTGGGGTATGATGATGCTGTTTATTCCGACAGCATAGATGAGATTTCCCGTTGTAAGAAGAAAAAGATTTTTCGCAATCCTTTTCCCCGATTCGACCGCGCCGTTTATCGCGCACGGACGGCTTGCCTGTGCCAAATCCATGATTTTTCCCCCGCACGAGGACTGTAGTACCCGGGGAATGCGATCCTCACCGGGGAGTTGCGTAACTATTCTGCGAAATTCCGGCCCGCCGGCACCCGTGGGCGCAAAACGGCCCCCTGCCTCGAAAGGAAGCAGGAAGCATGAAGCGGGAAGAAAACCGTCTCGTCCCTTTTCATGATTTCAGAGTGTTCCGAAGAGACATGAAAAACTGCTGGAAGAAACGCGACACCATTATAAGCTCGATCGCCGCGATCTCCAAGCAGGGACATTGCGTTGAGAAGGGAAATTTCCAAAGCGCTGGTGACCCGCAATCAAACGGGTAGTTTTTCGACGCCGGGTGATTACCTTGCATTGGATTTGTTTTCGGGCCGGGCCATGTGCCGCAGGATGCCCGGTTATTTGCCTTTCAAACCAGTTGTGAGGAGGACGAAGCAATGAAGGTGAAGATTGACTATGATCTTTGCATGGGGGACGAAAATTGCCACAAGGTGTGTCCCGAAGTCTTCGATTTCGATCAGGACAAGTTGCAGTCGAGTGTCCGCGTCGACACCGTGCCCCCTCAGTTGGAGGATAAAGTCAGGCAGGCAGCCAGGGAATGTGCGCCTGGAGCCATTGTTATCGTGGAGTGATCTGTCGGGAGGAGGCAAATTCACCTCGAATGGTGCTCAGGGGGAACTGTGGAAAGAGAAAAGATGTTGGCCTATATCTTGGACGCCTTGCCCTATCCCATTGTATTTGTGGATGGTGATCACACGATCAGGTATATGAACAAAGCGGCCGAGTATCATTACTACTCTCAACGAGGTTACAACCAGTTGATCGGAAAGTCTGTATTCGAGTGTCACAGCCCGCGATCTCAGGAGAAAATACGGGAAGCTGTAGAAAAATTAAGAAATCATGGTCAGGAGATATTTCTTGCGGTCGGCGTCAACAATCAACGGATCTATATCAATCCGGTCCGTAATGAGAATGGAGACCTGATCGGGTATTTTGAAAGGTTTGAGTTGAATTTGCAGAAATAACGCAATTTGCCTTGGGTGCAGGATGTGACCAGTGAACGGAAAAAGTCTGCATTTCCTGCCCGACGACTGTTCACCGTTCACTGCTCACTGTTCACTGCCTTACGTATATTGCGACAGATCGTATATACCGAGCTTTTTCTCGATATCGGCTACCGAGTCCACAATTTTTCCAAACCCCCCGGCGCCGAAAAGCTGTCTTTCCCTGTCTTCGAATTTTTCGCCCAATGCCTGGAATTCACGGGGCGACGCTATCGAGTGCAAAGCAGGGAAGAGCACCGTATCTTCCCTTGCGGCGTGGGGCCGGTACATGCGAACGAATTGCCGCATGGCCGAGCCGACCTCGTATTTGGGCCCGGAGGGTTTTCTTTTTTTCGGTTTGAAAATAAGAGGTGTTCCGCCATAGATTTGATCCATGGCGGCGGGCATCTTTTCTTTGTGTTTGGGAGGCTCGGGTTCCTGGGCGGGTTGATAGTATTGCAGAATGGTGTCTGTAAGGCGCCGCCCGGCCTGGTGCTGGGCGGTCAATATGGCGATCAGGTCGTTTAATTTTCCGGCGTTTTGAAGGCGCGGGAAAACCTCTTCTTCTTCGAGCTTTTCATGGTAGTCATGGATGAAGCGGCGGATGATGTGCGCGGAAGCCTCGATGGTGTCAGGGGGCAGCGCTTCTTTCCTGTCGAGGCGGTTTGCCGTCTCCTCGTAGATAAGCAGTACGCGGCGAAGGACGCCGTGCTCGCGCATCAGATCTTCCACGGGGTTACCCCCGGCTGCTTCCGTTTGAGCGCCCCGAGCCGTCGATGAAAGTGCGGGCAGAACCACACCAGCGGCCAAACCGCCGGTAAGGCACAAAAAACGGCGTCGAGACGTAGGTTTTCCGTTCTCCATGGTTACTCCTCCTCCTCAAGATTGGGTGCGAAAAGCGATCGTGCCATGATAACATTATGCAGGGTTATCCCCTGTTGGGCAAGCGCCAAGCTTTCTAGCACTGGAAAATTGGGCCGATCCGGGATAAAAGATTTTCCGCGTGCGGGGGAGTTGCCCCTGCGAGCTATCTGTGCTCCAATTTACTCAATGACTTTGTTTCAGGAGACCAACCATTGCGATCGCTATCACAGGAACAGGCAGCCGCAGTCGAGTACCTCGGAGGGCCTGCGCTCATCAGTTCGGGCGCGGGTGCGGGCAAGACATCGACCATCGTTGCCAAATTCGAATACCTGCTGGAAAAGGGCTGCGACCCGGGACGGATTCTGTGCATCACCTTCACCAACAAGGCGGCCAACGAGCTAAAGGAAAGACTTACGGCATCGGCGGGGCGAAAGGCTTCCGATTTCCCCTGGGTGAGGACCTTTCATTCCTCGATGCTCCAGATCCTTAAGGCGCATGCGCCCGTCATCGGCTTCAAAAATCCTATCACCATCTACGATGGCAGCGATCAGCTGGGGCTCGTAAAAAATATCCTCGAATACAGCTTCAATATCGACGGCAAGTACGCGAGGGCGATCAGGGGTCACATCGGAAGGGCCAAAAACACCACCGCTCCGGATGCCTATATTCACTCCGTAAAGGAATTCAGAAAGCTCGACCTGATTTTCGAAAAATACAACCGGCGGCTCAGGGAATCCAATGCCATGGATTTCGACGACATTCTCGTCTACGCCCTCAAACTGCTCGAAACCGATTCGACGATTCGAACGATGTACCAGAACCTCTTCCAATACATTCTGCTCGACGAGCACCAGGATTCCAATTCGATACAGAACGCGATCGTAAAACTTCTTGTAAACAACGGAAACATCACTGTCGTAGGGGATTTTTCCCAGTCGATCTATGGATTTCGAGGCGCCGATCCGGGCTATTTCGCTCGATTTCCCTCGGAGTATGAAGGTACCAGAATCTTTCTGCTCGAGCGAAATTTCCGCTCCACCACGCCTATTGTCGAACTGGGAAATGAAATCATCAGTTTCAACAACGAAGAGCTCAAAAAGAAGTGTTTCAGCACGAGGCCCGGAAATCCCCCGTCGCTCCGGGGCTTCGAGAACTCCTATCTCGAGGCGCGATGGGTGGCCGAAAAATGCAGGTCCTGCCGCCGCGACGGACTTCCCTTCGAGCAGATGGCCGTTCTCTACCGGACGACTTTCATCAGCCGGATCCTGGAGACGGCCTTCAACGAACTCGGGGTTCCCTACAAACTGGTGGGCGGAGTTTCCTTTTTCGAGCGGCGGGAAATCAAGGACCTCACGAGCTATCTTGCCTGCGCCGTAAACCCCAAGGATGACGTGGCCTTCGAACGCATTTTGAATGCGCCCAAACGGGGCATCGGGAAAAAATCCATTGAGAAAATCAGGGATATGGATATTCCCGGCGCCTCCCTGATGGAGAAAAGCCCCCTTGCGATTCAAAAAAAGATAGGTCTCCAAAAAGCGTCGGCCGGGATAGGAATGGTGCTCTTCATCCTCGATCGCATAAAGGATATGCCTCCCGCCCCGGCGCTAAAGGAG
>JAKAJS010000193.1 GCA_021813685.1 Deltaproteobacteria bacterium
GGTTGCCTGCTCTCGAAAAGGTAATAATCGCAGAAGGCGAAGCCGGAAACGATCTCGACCTGGAGCAGCTGATCGCCAAAGGGAGCGGGGATTTTCGCGCGACCGACATGGCGCCCGACGACCCGGCGGTAATCCTCTATACCTCGGGGACAACGGGATCTCCCAAGGGCGCGGTCCTCACCCAGAGAAACATCGTCTCCAATTCGGCCTCGGCGGGCAACTGCTCGCGGGTGACCCCCGAGGACCGATTGCTGCTATTTCTGCCTCTTTTCCACTGTTTCGGACAAAACTACATCCTCAACGGGGCGTTCAGCAAATGCGCAACCGTCGTCCTGCACCGACGCTTCGAACCCGAACCGGTGCTCGATCTCCTGGCGCGCGAACATGTCACGATGCTCTTCGCCGTTCCTACCGTCTACATCCATTTTCTCAACATGGATACCTCCGGGCACGATCTGTCGAGTCTGCGCTACTGCTTTACCGCCGCGGCCACCATGCCCCGGGAAACCGCCCTGCAGTGGAAAGAAAAGTTCGGAATGCTCGCCCACGAGGGCTACGGCCTCACCGAAAGCTCCCCCTTTGCCACCTACAATCATTACTACCGGCATAAGCACGGCAGCATCGGTACCCCGATCGAAAACGTCGACGTCATGATCGTCGATGCGGAAGGAAACGAGGTTCCCCTTGGCGAACAGGGAGAGATCGTCATCCGGGGACCCAACGTGATGAAGGGCTACTGGGGAAAGCCCGAGGCGACCGAAGAGGCCATTCGCAACGGCTGGCTGCGTTCGGGCGATGTCGGTACGATGGACGACGAAGGCTATTTTTTCATAACCGACCGGGTAAAGGACATGATCAACGCGGCCGGGTTCAACGTCTATCCCAATGAAGTGGAGCAGGTCATCTACCAGATCCCCGCGGTCCAGGAGGTGGCGGTCTACGGGGTCGCAGACCCGGTGCGGGGCGAAACGGTCTATGCCAGCATCATTTTAAAAGAGGGGATGTCCGCCACCGAAGAGTCGGTCATCGAGTTTTGCCGGGCCAATATGGCTGTCTACAAAACACCCAGGAAGGTGCTCTTTACCGATCAGCTCCCCAAGAGCCCCACGGGCAAAATTTTGAAAAGAATACTCAGGGAGCAGTAAGAAACACAGTGAGCAGTGAACAGTGAACGGTGAGCAGAACAACCTTCCGCTTACCGCCGGCCCTCTCTGTTCACTGATCACTGCTCACTGTTCACTGTATACGCTTCTACCGGCGTCTCCAAACCCTTTACCCGGATATGACCGAAAGGCCGGGTGGGAATGGCAGGCTCGATCAGGTCGCGGGTCCTCTGGGAGACGAGTATGCCGTCAACCGGGGCGCTCGATTCCAGTCTTTTGGCCAGATTGACCTCCGAGCCCAGCACGGTGTAGGAGAGGCGCCGCGATGAGCCCATGTTTCCGACAACCACCTCGCCCGTATTTATCCCTATGCGCACCTGCAGGGGAAATCCCCCCTCGCTCGTCCATTTTGCGGAGAGTTCACGCGCTTTTTTCTGCATCTCCATGGCCGCTCGCACCGACCGCAGGGCATGGTCGGGTGTGGGCTCGGGGTCTCCGAAAAAGACCATGAGTCCGTCCCCGATGTATTTATCGACCGTGCCCGTGTGGGCGAACACAACCTCCACCATGGTTTCGAAATATTCGTTTAAAAAGCCCCGGATCCTGTCGGGGGAGTAGGAAGAGGAGTAGGCGGTAAAATCCTTGATATCGCTAAAAAGGATGGTCAGCTCTTTTCTCTGCCCTTTGTTCAACCGCTCCGGATCGACAAGGATTTTTTCGACAATCTGCGGGGCGAAGTAGGATTCGAAGGACCTCCTCATGGCCTCTTTTTCTTTGGCATCGCGCATGTAGCGCAACCCTCCGATGCCTACTGCCGCAGCAGCCGCGCAGATCATCGGCCGCAAGACATCGATCATCAGACCGAATTTGAGGAAAACGGCAAAAGCGGCGGCCACGTAGCACGCCAGGAGCAAAGCGGTCGAGCCTGCGAAGAAAAGCGGAGAAAAGCAGATGGAGAACAGGAAAACGGCGGCCACAAGCGCCGCTTCGAGCGCTGCCGTTTCGTCGGGTCCCGTTTGGGTCAAAAAGTTCCCGGAAAGAATCGTCTGGATCACGTTGGCATGCAGGCCGCTCAACGGAAAATTGACATCGACCGGCACGGCGCCGATATCGGTTGCCCCCGTTGAGACATCGGAGACGACGGCGATTTTGCCCGAGAGTTCCTTTTCCCACAGGGCGAAGGTGGTCGGGTCGTCGGAGGCGGCGAGGACGTCTGCGAAGTTGTAGTGAAGCATCGTTCCCCAGGGGCCGATGAAATTGATGATCATGCGGCCGCGCCTGTCGATCGGGATCCTGAGGTCGTGCGGCGGGCGGCCCGGGAGGCGTGCGTCCTTCAGGAGAATGTAGCGGCCGGGTTTTACCGTGATTTTCGCGGGTCCGACTCCGAGATAGTTGCAAACGAGGCGGAAGGGCAGGCTGGGATAAAATCCGCCGGGGCACTTCACGAGCAAAGGCACACGGCGGATCACACCGTCCGGATCGGTTTTGAGGCTGATGAATCCGAGACCTCCCGACACAGTCGCCAGGGTCGGAAAGGTGATGATGGGATCGATTCCCGTAAAAAACCGGTCGGCGCTTCCCTCCACTTTGAGTGCCCACCGGGTGCGCTCTATATATTCACCGATACGCGGGGAGGCCCGGCCGGGCGAAGCTTTGCCGTGCGCCAGCCCGAAGGACATGCCAAAATAGACGTTTCCCGCCTTGCGGGTCGCATCAATCAGTGCCCGGTCATCGGCTTTGTCGGTCTCGGCGGCGAAAATCAGGTCGTAGGCCTGGGCAGAGACCCCCATTTCGGCCAGATTGCGGATCACCCGGGCGTATTGAGCCCGGGTGGGATAATAGGTATTGAGCTGCCGAATGCTCGTATCGTTCAGGTCTATATGGATGACGGTCCCATCGTAGGCGGGCCGGAGGGCGGGAACCGAGGAGCGCAACACGAAGAACCTGTCGAAGACCTGCGCATTCCAGGTCCCGAGGAGTCGGCCGGAAAGCTGAAAAATCAGTTGGGCAAAGCAGAGGGAGGCGAGTGCCGCAAGAAGGCATGTGCGCCTCCACCCCGGTTTATTGGTGCTCAATCGTGTATGTCCTGGTCGTCAGGCCGCTCGATACGATCTCGTCGGCAAATGTCGCGATGTGCATCCGGTTGGGGTCCCGAACGTCTTTGACGCTCCTTAGCGCCCCCCCGATAGTGACCGGCCGCTCGGCCGGCGAACACAGCTGGGGCCCCTTCGTGCCGAGTTTTTCTATGAGAGCCTGAAGGGTTTTTTGCGCCTCTGGTTTGGCATCCCCTTTCGCCGACTCATAGTGCACCCAGGCTTTTTCCAACCCCTTGAGCCGTCTTGCCGATGCCACCAGGTAAAACATTTCCCGGCCGGTGTGGTTGTCGAGCTGGAACCAGCCCGCACGGGGGATGTCGTACTTGCGCCCGGGTTTGTAATAATCGGCGAACTGCTCCAGCGTGTAGGGAAAAAGAAGTGTCATGCCGTTGCGCGCGTCTTCGTGAAACAGATACACGTAACACCTTTTTTGAAGATCGACCATCATTTTGAGCCGGTCTCCGGAGGTGAGGACCATATCCTGCCTGACAGGCCTGGTGATGCGCTTTCCGTCTTTTATGGACTCCACGACAAAGGCCCACCGAAAGTCCACGTCGGGATGGAGCGAGGGGTAGCAGGCCTGCACCGGGGAAGAGTCGGCGAGCGCCCGGGGCATAACCGAAACCCGCCCCGATTTAAACGAAGGCTGGAGAAAAAACAGCCCGGACAAAACCAATGCAATCGTACCTGTTTTCAATTTCATTTTGTTTTCTTCCTCTCTACTGGGCAGAGCGCACGATCCGAAATCCCAGATCGTCACTTCTCTGGTCGGGCAGGCCGTTTCTGCGCATGGCACAACGCACCGCGCTCGGAGGGTCGTGCCAGCAGGCGCCCCGAACGACCCGGCTCTGCCCCTTGCTCTCGTCGGTATACTCCGGGTTGTTTTTCTCAAGCTGGACGTAGGCGTCCACGCTGTAGACGTCCTCGCACCACTGCATCACGTTTCCCAGCATGTCGTAGAGGCCGAAGGGATTTGGCCGGAAGGTTCCGACCGGAGCAGTCGTGGCATAGCCGTCGTCGCACTGGCTGATGGCTTTGAGACCCAGTTGTTTTTGGGCCGTATAGTCGGCCACATTTTCGTGCACACACGCCTTGGTGCTGTCGTTGCCCCAGTAGCGCGCGGTTTCGGTGCCCGCCCGGGCAGCGTATTCCCACTCGGCTTCGGTGGGCAGCCGAAAATGATACTGTCCGCCGTTTTGCCCGGTAAGCCACTGGCAAAAATTGGTGGCGTCATGCCAGCTTACCTCTACCACCGGTTGGTCGTCTCCATTCAGGGAAATTCCCTTGAATTTCCCACTGTCGTGATCTTTTTGAAATTTTCGGAACTGGGCATTGGTGACATCCGTTCTGCTCATCCAGAAACCATCGACACACACCTGGTGCACCGGCCCTTCGTCTTCCGAGCGGCCCTTTTCCTTTTGCGGGCTGCCCATGAGGTAGCATCCGGGAGGAATCCAGACAAACTCGATCCCCGTGATCGGTTCTTTCCACGTCTTGAGAATGGTCATCCGGTTTTCGCCCCGGGAGGCCGACTGCATGGGGGAGGCGATCGGAGGAACGATCGCCGGAGCGGCCGGTGGGGCCTGAGGAGGAATCGAGGCCACCCGGGTCGGCTGATGCTTCAGGGGCACAAAATAGAAGTTGCCGATAAGGGAGGAGGATTCCCAGGGCACCTGTTTTCCATCGGTCTCCTCGCTTACCGCCAGTCGCACACGCTTGAAGACGTCTTCTATCTGGAGCCCCGGCTGGACCATGGTTTTGATGAGCGCACCCGTATAGACACCGTGATCCCCTGTCCCGTCATTGGCTACCGAGCCGGGCGCCGTCGAATAGGCGATGATCGTGCCGGCCGGGGCGACTACCTGGGCAAGCCCCAACGACAGGGAACGAAAACTCTGGGCAAAGGGATTATCGCGGCAGGCATCCATTATGACGATATTCATACGGTTTTTTGCCCACGCCATCTGGCTGAGCACTTCCCCCATGTCCACTGCCTGGTATTGGACCTGGCTTTCGTTCTGGATGGAGGCGTCGACGGGGATGAGGTAGTTGTGCCCGTTTAGCTGCACCCCGTGGCCGGCGAAATAGAAGAGCCCGACGCCCCCCCCGCGCCGCAGCTTTTCCCCAAAAGCGTCGATCGCGCGCAACATCTGTTTCTGGTCCAGGTTCTCCCTCAGGGTAACATCGAAGGAGAGAGCACCGAGTGTTCTGGCCATAGCAGCGGCATCGTTTACCGGGTTTCGCAGCGCCCCGGAAGCATAGCTTGCGTTGCCGATGACAAGGGCCGTTCGCCTTTCAGGCTGGACCGGCAAAGCTTGCGGCTGCGGCTGCGTAACGGCTATCGCGGGGCGGGGATTTGCGACCGCCTGCGGCGCAGGAGGAAGCGGAGCCGTAACCACCGGCGCACCGTCCGAAGAGGCGACGCCGCTCGCCCGGGCCAGGCACGCTGTACAGGCAACCCCTCCCAGAAAAACCAGACCCCCCAAGCAGGACAAAAGTATTTTTTTGGCGGCTGAGCAACTCATTGGCGCTACCATCCTGTGTCCCAAGAAAAAAGGGAGTCTTCCATGAAGGCAAAACTCCCTGCACGATTCACCTGAGCCGAATTACAAAAGATCCTTTCGACGAGCGCAAATTCCCGCAAAAAAAAATCGCCCCTCGCCGAAACGGTGCGCATTATAAGTAAGATTATTCCGGGCTTCAATAGAAACGTTGGTCCGGCGCCCCGACTTCGTGCCGCCCTTGTCTCCGGTTCCCGAGCCGGCATGCAGAACCTGAGGGGGGTCGAAATGAACGTCGCGTTGGGGATAGGGGATCTTTATGCCTGCCTGTTTGAGGCCGGTCGGCGCGCGCCAAATGCACGAGGTGCGAGAGCGCGTGCGTCGGATTCGGGAAAAGAGTGGCCTGAACCCCTGAAGAGAGCGAAGCTCGAATTCCCTTTTAAAAAACTAAAACCGGTAGTTTACTCCAAAGTTGAGAATGCCGGCCGTTGTCTGCCATGTATACCTGACCCGGGTCGCCGGCAACAGTGCCAGATTCGGATTGGCGATCGTGGATTGGCTTCCCAGATCGATATACAAATATTCCGCTTTGAGCGTCCAACACTTCGAAAAGGCCCATTCAATGCCGCCGCCGGCGGTCCAACCCGTCGCCGTGGTATTTGAAGATGCCGCGTAGAACACGGGTAAGAGCGGTCCCAAATCGGTATTCGCCGAGGAAGACACGTTGCCGTAGGCAAAACCTGCCGTCCCATAGACGAGCACGGTCGGGATTATCGTGTAGCCCAGTCGCGGGCGTAGTGTTCCAAACCAGTTAATATCGTGATGGGTTGTTAAGGCCCCACCGTCGGGAATAGGGTCCCCGGTTGAGTCCAGAATAGGCGAGACGGTTTTGCTCGAGCTTATTCCGGAACCGGAAAAATCGGCTTCGATTCCCGCGACCCAACAGCCCATCTGGTAACTGTAGCCTACCTGCAACCCGCCAACGGCTCCACTCGGACTCAGGTCAACCTTGGCCTGCGATATCCCGAACGTTGCGGCGTCCGGCAGCGGATAGAAGTTCGTATCCGAATTTCCCCACCCGTTCCCGATATGAAGACCTGCATAAAAACCGGTCCAATTACCTGAAGGCGCGTCGCCGGCGGCAAGCACAATTTGGCCGGACAGCAAAATACAGCTAAGTAAAAGCACACTGGAAACCCTCGCTAATTTCATGTTTCCCGTCCCTTCTGTATACACTACAAAGTTTTGCCCAAATCGTTAAATATTCATCAGCGCTTTCTGCAGCCGGGGAGTCAGTTGGCTCAACGGGATTTTAAGTTCCGCATTTAAAACGCTCGAGGAAGGATAAGGGGCCATGCCCGGCCCCTGCTGCCACGGGTTGCCGAATATTTGTTGGGCGGCGACAGCACAGGTGCGCGACTTTAGTGATGGAGACGGCGTCCCGTTTTTTAGATTGGTTGACGCATGGTCGACGCTATGGACAAGAATAGAAAGAGTCTTTTTGTCACTGTTGGCGACGACCTCGATGCGGCGAAACTGCTGCGGGTAGTCTCTTAAAGACGGTGTTTCGACCATCCAGAAACCGTGCCCGTAATCGGAATCCCCGGGGCGAGCATTGGTGTTAGCCGGTTTCGGGGTAATGGTGTTGCGGTGGAGATGTCCTGAAACCCACATGATGACATTGCCGTATTGGGCGTTGATTTTCTTTACCAGGTCTACATCGGATATTATGGAGTATTTGGTCCACATTGTAGGATAGCCATAGGGGCATACGGGGATATGCGCACAGACGATCATGAGTTCGTTGGCCTCCTGACCCGCTCCCAGTTCATTTATGAGCCAGTCGAACCGCTTTTGGTCAAGTTCTCCTGCCGCATCGCCCAGGGTTTTGTCGGTATCGTCCAAAACGATCATTTTTAGCGGCACGCCGGCCACGGGTTTAAAGGAGTAGCAGGCAAGCCCGTTGATGACGCCTGCCTGTGTGAAGCCGTGGCCTATCGGCTTGGACGCGGTGAAAAAAAACTGGGCCATCCACTCGTTGAGAGAAAGTGAACGACGGTTCTGATCGGCGGCGACCTTCGGCGGTCTTGGGTAGTTATTGACCGGCCCTGCATATTTAACCGTTCCATAGGGCGTGGACCCATCGACTACACCCACATACTCATCGCGACCGGCAAAGAATTGCTGCCAATTGGGGGGATTGCCGTTTGGCACCCCCACTTTCATAACGCTCGATCCGACGAGGGAATTGCGGATATAGTCGGTCATCAGGGTCGAGCCCTTCCAAAACTGATCGTGGTTGCCGACGGCCTGGTACCAGGGAATCGACTTGTCAAGCCCCGCCGCCTGGTAGGGCTTCTGGTAATCGATGGTGGCGGCTCCCAGGTGAGCGCCGGAGCTGGGTTGGATCCATTTGCCGTCAAGCACGTCCACAAACCATCTGGTTTCATTGTACTGGGTGCAATCGGCGACATCGCCCAGGCAAATGCCGAAATGAAACGGTTTTATCTGATGCAATGCATTGATTGTCTGGACCGCGGCGTCCAGGACCTGGGTCGTGTATAGAATAATGCCCGAATAACACGAAGAGTTGCCTGACGGCGGTTTGGATATGTGACCGGGAGGATCGATCGGCGTCGGGCTCGGCGGCAGGGTGGGGTAGGGATATTGGTACCCCAGCGATATAATCTGCGCAGGGCTCTCCTTGTCCACCAGATGCACGTCGCTCATGGCAAAAAAAGACACCAGCTCAACAGCTTTCGGGTCTGGAACCGATGGAGAAGTGACCTTGGCCGTCTGGATGTCAATGGCAGAATAAGGGAAGGCGCTCCCGAATTTCCACAGCCCATAACCTTTTATGTTGTATGAAGCTATGTCACAGGGAAAAATCGTGGCGAATGGAGGCTGTGGATATAAACCCTGCGGGTCGCCATAAGGGATCACCGTCCTGTCGAGTGTGGTTAGCACCGTTTGGGAAATTGGATAGGTCGGCGCACTTTTGGATACCGCGGCAAGCACCTTGTCCATTGTCCCGAGTGAAGAAAGGTTGACCCCGAGAGTCGCCGCTGAGCCAAAACAAAATTTTAAAAAATCTCTTCTTATAATCTCCAATGGTAGCCCTTTCCTAATGTTACCGAGGGTAGTTCGCAACTCCGGGTGGTTGCCCGGTTAACGTTACAATTGTCGAATAGAGCGCCCCTGAGAGTTTCCCTGCCCGCCTGCTTCGGCCGTTGGCGTATTGGCTGCATTGCCGGCGAGATAGCCTCGCGGGACTCGGCGTTGCAATGGATTAATCGGAATAACTCTTATCGGTCGTTAGCTAATTCGGTATGCTCGGTCTTTTATTTCCTATCCGATCGACCTTGGCGGATGCTGCGGTTGTGCCAGTGGACTCAAATCGCCGGGCCTCGAGTTTCCCTCCCCGGGGAGGCGCAGCAGTGCCTGCACATCCCGGGGAGCGCGGCCCGCCTCCACGGCCCATAGAACCGCCAGAGCCGCTCCCATTGACACCAGAACCAGACTGAGGGACCGCAGAGGTGTCTTTCCGTACAGCGGGCAGTGAGGCAAAAGACCGTTTTGACTCCGAATACAAAAGAAGTTATCCTGCCCTGCCTTGGTTCCTCGGGGAACCGGTCAAGAATGGGTGACTCGCCTTTCGAGATTTTTGGACGTGGCTGATATGGAAGGGTATTCTGATGAGATCAGACGGCAAATCCAAAGCGCTTTCGGGGATCTTTGCAATTTGCACCGTCTTGATGGTATCCGGCTTGTTTTCTCTCGATATGAGGCTCGCCAGGTTCATTTCCGAGCAGGTCGGAACGGCCTTTCTTCTCTCCGAACCCATTTCCAACATGCCCGACCTTATTCTCCCACTGGTATGCATCATTACGGGCACAAGCTGGGCGGCACTGTTGTATATGAGGCGAAAATCGGTTCAGGGGAGCCTCGTGGGTTTTTTCGAATATATGGGCTCTGCCCTGCCTTTGGCCTTTCTTCTCAAGTCCATCTTAAAATGGATCTTCGGGAGAACCAACACGCGCTTCTGGCTCCTTCATCCCCATCAACTGGCGTTTCACTGGTTTCAGGGCGGAGGAAACGATGCGAGTTTCCCCTCGGGGCACATGGTGATTTTTACTGTGTTGATGCTTGGAATAGGCCGCAATTTCCCGAAGTTGCGCCCGCTTTGCATGGGAGCGCTCCTTATCCTTGCACTGGCTTTACTGATAACGCAGTACCACTTTCTAAGCGATATTGCGGCCGGCGTATGTGTTGGAATGCTCGCCGACATGCTCGCCCGCAGGGGGCTTCCCATGTTGCATCGTATGGTCGCCCCCCGCCCCCGGGCCTGAAATCCTCATTCCCCGGGCTGCCTGCGGCGCCTTCGTACCGTGGACGGCTTTTGTTCTTCCGCCGGCTCGGCGCTTTGCGCCCGACCCTGTCTTCTCGCCTCTATTGCTTTCACCAGGTTTTCGGGCAACCCCCTCTTCTTGGCCGCCTTGCTTCTCGCCTTGGTCAATGCTTTAGCGGCCAGGGGGGTTCGCATCGGGAAGCCATATTTTTTCTTGTACTCCTTGGAACTGATCCCGTGGGAGATCAGATGTTTCTGCGTCAGCTGCTTCATCTCTGCACCGCATTCCAGGCAGATTACCCTGTCATTCTGAATGGAGTTCTCCGCAGAGATCGCTCCAGGAGTTTTTTCCTGCGCGGCGGCCGCTTCCTGCACCTGAAGCAGATCGATTTCACCGGATTCGGCTTTTTGCAGATCCAGCAAAGTCGCAAAGACTTGCCTGAGCGACGATGTGATTTCGCCCGCGGACATAGGAGCTAAAGAAACCTGCGTCTGTACTATCTCTGATGCGATCTCGATGATTTTCCTGCTCATGTAAACAACCTCCATCTCGGAGTTCATGAATGTTCATTCCATACCGAGTTTATTGGATTCTACCAACACGACACTTTTTGATCCCGCTTATTATAAATTATGCGTTGCGGCTAAAGCAACACCATTCTCAAAAGCTGTATTACCACGCTCAACAAGGCAAGAGTTATCCCAGTCGCTATTGCCACATCGGCCAGATTGAAAATGTATGGTTGCAAGCCGGGTGCGCTGAAATTTACGAAATCGATGACTCTTCCGAATGCGACTCGGTCAATGAGGTTGGAAAGACTCCCCCCGCAGAAAAGAGCTATACCAGAAAAACACAGAAATGGAAGTCTTTCGGAACCGGTTAAAAATAGGATACACAGGCCGAGTAATAGGGCCGCTGCACCACTGACGGTTTTTCCGCGCCATTTCCGGGGAAGCAGTAGCTCGAAAGCGAAGACACCGCCTCTATTGTCTGCGTAGTCAAGTTTTAGCACCCCGGTAATCAGCACTATGGATTTTGTCTTTGGCATATCCACTCTGACTATCTGCTTTGTAAGCTGATCGGCGCCAATACAAAGAAGAATAATCATATAGGCGAAGAGAACTCTTTTTGCTCTTTTCATACTTTTACAGACGCCTGTATCGCGAAGACACGCCGTGCATTTTCCGTGGTGTGGACAGCCACTTTTTCCAGGGATTCTTTTCGGCATTGGGCGACTTTTCGGGCCGTGTGGACGACGAAGGCGGGTTCGTTGGTTTTGCCCCGGTAGGGGACGGGGGCGAGGTAGGGACAGTCGGTCTCAACGAGCAGTCTGTCCAGGGGCGCACGCTTCGCCACCTCCTGGAGGGGGTCGGTTTTGGGGAAGGTCACCACCCCGGGGATGGAGAGATAGAATCCCATGTCCAGGCACCTGCGCGCGATTTCCCAATCTCCGGAAAAACAGTGCATGACCGAAGGGGGAAGGGTGGCCTGAAATTGTGAGGCGATCTCGAAAAAATCCCCCCAGGCGTCGCGGATATGGAAAATGACAGGCTTTCCTATTTTCACCGCCGTTTCCAGTTGCCGTATAAGGCACTCCTGCTGGATTTGCCTCGGTTTCCTGTCACGGTAATAGTCCAGGCCGATTTCCCCCAGAGCGACCACTTTTTTTGCCGCAGCGATTGTTTCGAGCTCGCGCAGATCCTCGGCCGTGACCGCAAAAGAGTCGTGGGGATGAATTCCTACCGCCGCAAAAATCGACTCGTTTTCTTCGGCAATCCGCACCGCTTTGCGGCTTGTCTCAAAATCGATTCCAATGGTCACGATCTGACTCACCCCGGCTTGCCGTGCCCGTTCGAGAACGGCGGAAAGATCTGCAAATTCAGGGAAATCCAGATGGGCGTGGCTGTCGATCAATTCGGCAAATTCAGCCATCATCATGCAATCAAACCTTCCAGGCAGAAACGGTTGATGCGGTCCGGCAGGCTTTTTTCTTGCCGACCGCAGGAGACAAACCTATAATGAATCCCCATCACCATCAAATATAATTATCAGGTTGCGAGGCAAATTGATATGAGTAGATTCTCTTTCCTTTTGGCGGTGGCTGCTGTTCTTTTTACCATGGCGCCCGCAGGCGCTGCGGCGGCTGAAAAAGCATACACGATCAACACGCAGCCGATTCCCCTTCGGGCCTGGCCCGCGGAGAGGGCGAAAACCTTGACCATGGTGCCCCCCGCCTCCACCGTGGAACGCGCCCAGGCGCACTCCTACACCCGGGTGATTTACCAGACCCCCGATGGGAAATCGGTGGCAGGCTGGATTTCCTCGCGATTTCTCAGCGCGGTTCCTGCCGATGCGACCCAGGCGCTCACCACGCAAAATCAGACGCTCCAGACGCAGGTTGCCCAACTCCAAAACGATACTTCCGCGTCTTCCCAGAAAGAAAAAGAGCTCACGGACCAACTGAATACGGTGAAGGCGGCCTACGAGGAACTGAAATCCGGTTCGAAAGACTACCTGAAGCTCAAAGCCGAGTACACCTCGGCAAAGTCGGGGCTGGAGAGCGCCCGGCAAACCGTCCAGACCCTCACCCGGGAAAATGAGAAGCTCAAGCTCTACCACAACCTCCAGTGGTTCCTGGCGGGCGGGCTTGTGCTTCTTTTAGGCTGGCTTATGGGATGGAGTTCCACCAGGTTGGGGAAAAGAAAAAAGCAGGGCTACTATCTATGATGTGCCCGACTCCTCGACCGCTTTGTCGTATTCCTGCTCAAGCGATTCCATCAATTCCTTAACCGAAAGGATCCGGTCTATGCGCCATGCATTTTGCCCGGCGAAGGCGAACCCGCCCTTGAGCTTTCCCTTTCGGGCGTTGGCCAGGGCCATGGATATGCAATAGGGGCTTTCCGAGCAGTTGCACGAAGTAATGCAGTGGTAGGGGCATTTGAAGGGTTTCTTGAGCCCCTTCTCGATGCTCGTGATAAAGTCGTTCTTTATGGCTCTTCCCGGAAGCCCGACCGGGCTTTCTATGATTACCAGATCCTCTTCTTTGGCTTCTATATAGGCCTTTTTGAATTCCTCGTCTGCGTCGCATTCATGGGTGGCAACGAACCGTGTTCCCATCTGAACACCGGCTGCGCCAAGCTTTAGAAACTCCAGGATGTCGGCTCCCGTGTAAATTCCCCCGGCGGCGATCACCGGAATTTTCACCCCGTTTTCCCGTTCAAAAACTTCGACTGCCGCAACGACTTCCGGAATGATCCTTTCAAGAGAACAATTCGGGTCGCGGAGTTCTTCGCGGCTAAACCCGAGGTGACCGCCCGCCAGCGGGCCTTCGACCACGAAGGCGTCGGGAAGCATGCCGTAGCGGGTGAGCCATCGTTTGCAGATGATTCGCGCCGCTTTGGCCGAAGAGATGATGGGAACCAGTTTGGTCGAGCTTCCCTCTTTGCGGTACTTGGGGAGATCGAGCGGAAGACCGGCGCCGGACAAAATGATATCGATCCCCTCGGCGATCGAGGTTTTTACCATGTCGGCAAAATTGGTGAGGGCAACCATAATGTTGACCCCCAGGATGCCTTTGGTCGCTTCCCTGGCTTTTCGGATCTCTTCGCGCAAGGCTTTGACGCTGGATTCCAGGTAGCCAAGCTCGTTATCGGGACACAATACACCCAGTGCGGCCGTTGCGATCACGCCCACACCGCCCTGGTCCGCTACTGCCGAGGCCAAGCCGGAAAGAGAGATGCCTATACCCATACCACCCTGAATGATAGGGACTCTGGCCACCAGATCACCGATTCTGAGTCCGGGGAAAGTCAAAACCGTCTCCAATTCTTTTTTTAAGATTAATGAGCAGAGGATGTATCGCAAAATTATTCACATTAGGCAAGTACTTATGAGGTATAAAATAGGAGCGGCTTCATTTTTGCCGATCCTCATTCCTGTCGGGGACGGCCGGTACCTCCAGGTATTCTTGAAATGTTTGAACGGTTTTGGGGCCAACGCCCCGAATTGCTCGCAACTCGTCGACATTTGCCCACGGTTTTCGGCTTCTCCCGGCAACGACTTGCGCAGCAATCGCCGGGCGCATGCGAGGAACCAGAAGAAGCTCGCCAGAGGAAGCCGAATTGAGATCGAGTTTCAGTCCCAAAGCCAGAAGGGCCGCCCCGGGCATGCGCCCGAGTTTTATAGCCACCCCCCTTTTTTTGTCAGTTATCTCGATCGACTGTCCTGAGAGGAGTTTTCTGTCCACTTCCCCCTTTGGAATCTCTACACGTGCGCCTGCCTTTGCCGCAGCGACGCCAACCGTGGCAGCAGCCGGGTCCAGCAGGTAGATCCCCGGCCTTGCAACTTCTCCTTTGACCTCCACCGCCACCGCCGGTCGCGTGTGGGTCTTCTGCGAATCCGTTTGGGCGCACTCCACGGCGGAAAAAAGCACGAAGAGGCCAATAGAGCAGAGCAGGATTGCCCACTGATTTTTTACCCTGTCTTTTTCCAACGCCTTCGCTATCCGGTTCTCATTTTGGGAAAAATGGATTAAGCTCCCGGCTCTGAGTCTTCACCGCCATTGTATACAAGGACCCCTGATGCGCAAGTTCAATCTAAAAGCGCTTCTTTTGCTCTCCTGCGGTCATGTGGCCGTAGATACCTTTCAAGGAGCCCTTCCCGCCGTACTTCCGTTTCTCAAGGAAAACCTCGGCCTCTCGTATACCATGGCTGGCGCCATTCTCATCCTTGCAAACATTTCCTCCTCGGTCATTCAGCCCCTTTTCGGAAGCCTCTCCGACCGGAAAAACACTTACTACCTGCTTCCTCTCGGGGCCGTGCTGGCCGGAGCGGGATTCTGCGCCCTGCCCCTGGCGTCAAACTTTCTGATGGTCGCACTCCTTGCGGTCACAAGCGGCATAGGCATCTCCGCCTTTCACCCGGCGGGTTTTAAGACGGCACGCTTGTTTACCGGCGAGAAAATGGCGTCCGGAATGTCGATCTTTTCTGTGGGCGGAAACGCGGGAATGGCTCTGGGACCGTTTCTCGCCCTCTCCATCATTCATTACAGAGGCTTTTCCTCTCTATGGTGGATGTCGGCAATCACTTTCCTGTTCGTTTCCTCCATCGTCATCTTTCGCAGCACGGTCGCTTTGCCGCCTCAAACGCCGCCCTCTACGTGCAAAGAGAACAAAATCGGATCAAAATCCGCTCGCCGGGCGCTCATCGTCATAATCGGTTTCATTATGCTGCGAACCTGGACGATGTATTGCCTGATGACCTACATTCCTTTTTACTATATCAACTATCTCAGGGACAATCCGGTGTTCGCCGGAAAACTGGTCAGTCTTTTTCTGCTGGGCGGTGCGGCAGGGACCCTCGTGGGCTCTCCTCTGGCCGACAGACTCGGCCATCGCTTCTGGCTCAGATTTTCCATGTTTTGCGATGTGGTGCTGTTTCCGCCAATCCTGTGGGCGCAGGGGGTGCTCCTGTTCGTTCTTGTCGCCTTGTTCGGGTTCATGCTAGTTTCCACTTTTCCGATTACTATTGTAATGGGGCAAAACCTGTTCCCCCGGAGTACGGGAGTCGCTTCCGGTTTTATGTCGGGGTTTGCGATCGGGGCGGGGGGGATCGGCGTTACGGTCCTGGGGCTTTTCGCGGACCATTTCGGGGTCCCCTCGGCCATGAAATGCATCTGGGCGCTTCCCGTCGCGGCCTTTTTTTTGACTCTCATGTTGCGCTATCCGATTGCAGAAAACCTCACCAGCGATCTCTCGGCGGCCTGACGGAGGATAAATACGCCAATGGAGCTTTGGATCAGACTTCTCGTGTTGCTGTGGCTCGTCAACTTCGCTCCGCCTATCGTTGCCGCGATCATGGAAGACAAATGCAACGCCCCCTGCGACGCCGGCTGCCTGTGGCGCGACGGAAGGCCGCTTTTGGGGAAACATAAAACCACAAGGGGGGTCGTGTCGGCGATACTCACGGGGGGCGCGATCGGTCCCCTTCTGGGGTTTCCTTTCTGGCTCAGCCTCAGCGCAGCAATCCTCAGTATGGTTGGAGATCTTTTTTCAAGCTTTCTCAAGAGGCGCTTTTCGTTTAAAAGCGGCGACACCGTTCCCGGACTGGATCAGGTCCCCGAGGGGCTGCTCCCCTTTTGTCTCCTTGGCCCCTATTACAACCTGAGCCTCGGGTATGTTTTGTTTTTCGGAATAACCTTCGGGATCGGCGCCTACCTGGGGTCGATTTTCCTGCACAGGGTACTGCTTCGCAAGCCCTTCGAAGCCTATCCGCGAAAAATCAAGGCTCTTACGCGATTTCGCGAACTGGTCTCGTGTCGGATTACGGCCAGGCCTTTCAGCCAGATTCTAAATTTTGAAGATGCCGTGTACTACCACGTGTTCATGAAATTCGTTCTAAAGACCATCGGCATTTACGAGCGCGGCGAACGAAACGCCCTGGTCGTGGAAAAGCGGGAGGTGACCTTCCATTTCCATGACCTGCCCGCAGCCTTTGACGGCTACCGGATTTTGTTTCTCTCCGACCTGCACCTGGACGGTCTGCCGGGTTTGACCGAAAGGGCCGTTCAAATTCTCCGCGAGACCCCATCCGATCTGTGCATTCTCGGCGGCGATTTTCGGATGAACACCTACGGTCCTTTTACTCCGGCGCTCAGGCAGATGAGTCTTCTTTTGCCCGAGATCCAGGCAAAGGACGGCATCCTGGGGGTGCTCGGAAATCACGACTGCCCGGAAATCGTCGAAACCCTGAAACAAATGGGGGTAAAATTCCTGGTAAACGGCTCCCTGCCCGTCGAACGGGGCGGGGAACTCGTCTGGATCGTTGGAACCGATGACTGCCACTATTTCAAGGCCCACGATGTCAAGGCCGCGTTCAATGGATTGCCGCCGGAGATTTTCTCGATCTTCGTGTCTCATTCCAACGAGGTCTATAAGGAGGCGTTTGGCTACCGGCCCAAGCTTTATTTGTGCGGCCACACCCACGGCGGCCAGATATTGATCCCGCCCTTTGGCCCGATCTTCACCCACAGCAAGGCCCCTCGTGCCTTTTGCCAGGGCAGGTGGAACTATAAAGGCATGCCGGGCTACACCTCGTTCGGGGTAGGTGTTTCAGGCGTTCCGGTCCGATTCAACTGCAAAGGCGAAGTGACCCTGATCGTTTTACGAAGAGGTCAGTAGCCGAGCGCTCGAAACAGCGAAGGGCAAAAGAGCGCGGGGCGGCGAGTCCTCGCGGTCCCCCGCGCTCGGAAAGATCAGGCACTACAGGGTGATCCTCGTCCCCAAAACCTCGAGAAATTTCGCCAGCCACTCAGGATGCGCAGGCCAGGCGGGCGCAGTCACGAGGTTGCCGTCCACGTGCGCCCGGTCGACAGGTATATCGACATATTTCCCCCCGGCTCGGTTGACATCGGGGCCGACCGCGGGGTAGGCGCTGCAGCTTTTTCCCTGCAAAACTCCGGCGGCGGCAAGCACCTGCGCCCCGTGGCAGACGGCGGCTATCGGTTTTTGCGCTTCGGCGAAGTGTTTCACTACGCTCAGGACTTTTTCATTGAGCCGGATATACTCCGGCGCCCTCCCGCCGGGGATCACCAGCGCGTCGTATTCTGCCGGCTCTATATCGTCGAAACTTGCGTTGAGCGTAAAGTTGTGCCCCCTTTTTTCGCTGTACGTCTGATCGCCTTCGAAGTCATGCACTGCGGTTCTCACCTGATCGCCGGATTTTTTCCCGGGGCAGACGGCATGCACGCTATGTCCCACCATTTGAAGCGCTTGAAAGGGAACCATGACCTCATAATCTTCCACGTAGTCTCCGACCAGCATCAGGATCTTTTTTGCAGCCATAATCTTCTCCTCTCTCTCTAAAGGGTTGGGCACCGGGAGGGACTCAAAAGCCTTCCCTCCACAGGATGCGCGCCTGCTCCGCAACAGGCGGCCAAACATGCTGCGGCATTTTAGCAGAGTGTTAAATTCTTAACAGTTGTTTTCCTTAAATATTGCTCCTGCCACCGCTTAATGATAAACTGCCTGCCGAGATAGATTTAAACATGCGGCAGGCAGCAATGCGATCCCGCCGCGAATTCCTCGCAATTCACATGACGAAGAGCTCGGATCCATCGCTGACGCAGAGGAATCGGGAAACGGGGTCATGGTCTGGTCTCAAGCTTTTTTCAGGAAGCGAATCGAGATGAGCGAAAACAGTCAGGTAAAGTCCTCTACGGGGGCGGTCATGGTAGTGGGCGGGGGCATCGCCGGAACCCAGGCGGCCCTCGATCTCGCCGAATCGGGCTTCTTTGTCTACGTGGTGGAGAGTTCTCCCACCATCGGCGGCGTCATGGCGCAGCTGGACAAGACGTTTCCCACCAATGACTGCTCGATGTGTATTCTATCCCCCAAGCTGGTCGAGTGCGGCAGGCATCTGAACATCCGGCTCATGACGATGTCGGAGGTGGAAAAGGTCGAAGGGGAGGCGGGCAATTTCACGGTGAGCGTTCGCGAGAAGCCGCGCTTTGTGGATGCGGAAAAGTGCGTGGCGTGCGGTATCTGCGCGGAAAAATGCCCCAAAAAGGTGGAGGACTCCTTTAACGAGGGGCTGGGCTCGCGCAAGGCGGCCTACGTGAAGTACCCCCAGGCGGTGCCCCTCAAATACGCGATCGACGATGCAAACTGCATCTTTTTTAAGAACGGCAAGTGCCGGGCCTGCGAAAAGTTCTGCCCGACCGGGGCGATCGATTTCACCCAGAAGGAAAAGATGCACCGGATAGAGGTGGGCGCGGTGGTTCTTGCGCCCGGGTTTCACTCCTTTGATCCCGCGCCTTTCGATACCTACGGCTACGGCAAATACCCGAACGTTATCAGCAGCCTCGAATTCGAGCGGATCTTAAGCGCCTCGGGCCCCTTCGAGGGCCATCTGGAGCGGCCCTCCGACAGGAGAGCGCCCCGAAAGATCGCCTGGCTCCAGTGCGTGGGCTCGCGTGATTCCCACGAATTCGCCCACAAGTACTGCTCGGGCGTCTGCTGCATGTACGCCATAAAAGAGGCGGTGATCGCCAAGGAGCACGCCAAGGAGCCGCTTGACACCGCGATTTTCTACATGGACATGCGCACCTACGGAAAAGATTTCGAGCGCTACTACGACCGTGCAAAAGGGGAAAACGGCGTGCGGTTCATCCGCTCCCGGGTCCACTCGATAACGCCTGCGGCCCCCGGCTCCGACGATCTTTCGATCCTGTATGCAGACGAGTCCGGAAAAGTCGAGGCTGAGGTGTTCGACCTGGTGGTCCTCTCGACGGGTCTCGAGGTCTCAGAAAGCGCCAAAGCGCTCGCACAAAGGGTCGGGATCGAACTCGATGCGAGCGGTTTTGCCGGTACGAACAGTTTTTCGCCGGTTTGCGCCTCGCGCCCCGGAATTTTTGTGTGCGGCGCCTTTAGCGGCCCCAAAGACATTCCGGGTTCGGTAATGGAGGCCTCCGCCGCCTCGGCCGCCTCTTCCGCCCTTCTATCCGGGTCGCGCAACTCCCTTACCCGGTCCAAGACCTATCCGCCCGAAGATCCGAGCGTGCACGCCGAGCCGAGGGTCGGGGTATTCGTGTGCCGCTGCGGGGTGAACATCGCAAGCGTCGTCGATGTCCCGCAGGTGCGCGACTATGCGCGCGGGCTTCCAAACGTCGCCTATGTGGCCGAAAACATGTTCACCTGCAGCCAGGACACCCAGAAGCTCATAATAGACGCCATAAAGGAGCACAAGCTTAACCGGATCGTGGTTGCGGCATGCACCCCGCGCACCCACGAGCCCCTTTTCCAGGAAACCATCCGAGAGGCGGGCCTCAACCCCTACCTTTTCGAATTCGCCAATATCCGCGACCAGGATTCCTGGGTGCACCAGGGCGAGCCGGAAAAGGCGACGGCAAAGGCGAAAGACCTCGTCCGAATGGCGGTGGCCAAGGCGGCCTTGCTCGAACCCATCGAAAAGCTCCAGGCCCCGCTCGTACAAACGGCCCTCGTTATCGGCGGCGGCGTATCGGGGATGAACGCGGCCGTAAATCTTTCCGCGCAGGGCTTCAAGACCTTCCTCATCGAACAGAAGGAAGAGCTTGGCGGCCATGCCCTCGCCGTCGGCCGCACCTGGAAGGGCGAAGACATCGCCTCCTACATTGATGATCTCAAAAACAAGGTGCTCGCCGATCCGAACATCGAGGTCCTGACCGGAACCAAGCTGGTGGAGGCCGGAGGGTTTGTCGGCCAGTTTACGAGCACGGTCAGGACAAACGGCAGCGACCGGGAAATCTCCCACGGCGCCGTAGTTCTTGCCACAGGGGCCGAGCCGCTTTCGCCAAACGAATACCTCTTCGGCCAAAGCGACCGGGTGACCCGCTGGCACGACCTCGAAAAACGCTTCCGGGACGATCCATCTCTCCTTGACGCCGCCGAAGGCGTCGCCTTCATCCAGTGCGTGGGCTCCCGGGAACCGGGCCGCCCCTACTGCTCGAAAATCTGCTGCACGGCAACCATGCGGCAGGCGATCGAACTCAAGCAAAAAAAGCCCGACCTGAACGTCTACGTGCTCTACCGCGACATCCGCACCTACGGACAGCGGGAGGATCTCTATACGGAAGCGAGAGGTCTCGGAGTTCTCTTCATCCGCTACAACCCGGACGAAAAGCCCACCGTGACGCAACACGACTCCAAACTCAAAATAACCGTCCGGGACCACGTTCTGGGATTTCCC
>JAKAJS010000195.1 GCA_021813685.1 Deltaproteobacteria bacterium
GTGGTGGAGCTTGAGGATGTACATGATCCCCACAGTTACCCGCTGATCGAAGGGCAACCCCGTACGGCCGTCATAGAGCACGGTGCGGCCGTCACCGGACACCCCGGATTCTTCGAGAAATTTTTCGATCTCGGGCTCTTCGGCACCATCGAAAACAGGGGTGGCCACATGGATGCCTTCCTTGAGATCTGCCTGAAGCGCCCGCAGCTCATCTTCCGAGGCGTTCTCGAAAAACGCGGAATATTCGAGCTTGTTGTAGATGCGCTTGAGCTTCTCCTCGATCGTCTCGCGCTCCTTCATCGTCTGCAGGTGCTCTTCGAGCATCGCCGCGAGTTGGCGCCCGATACCAGCGGCCGCCCACCCGAGATGGGTCTCCAGCACCTGCCCCACGTTCATACGGGAAGGAACGCCCAGAGGATTCAGCACGATGTCCATCGGAGTGCCGTCGGGGAAATAGGGCATATCCTCAGGCGGAAGGATCCGCGAGACGACACCCTTGTTGCCGTGCCGCCCGGCCATCTTGTCTCCCACCTGGAGCTTTCTTTTGACAGCGATGTAGACTTTCACCATCTTGATGACGCCCGGCGGAAGCTCATCGCCTCTTCTCAGCTTGTTGATCTTTTCTTCAAAAAGATCCTTGACCGCCTGGACCTGCTGCCGATAATTGGAGGCAATCGTTTCGACCTCCATGGAGGCCCCGGGGTCGCGGGTCGCACTGATCTGGTCCCAGATGCCGCTCGGGACCTGCAGCAGCGCCTCCTCGGAGAAAATATCCCCCTTCTTGAGGTACACCCTCTTGCCGTCCTTTACGGTCCCGTCACTCGATTTGCCCTCGAGCACCTGCGCCATCTGCCGCACCGCGGTCTTGCGGATGATGTCGAGTTCGTCCCGCTGGTCCTTCATCAGCCGACCGATTTCCTGTTCTTCGATCTGGCGGGTGCGCTCGTCTTTTTCCACCCCTTTTCGCGAAAACACCTTGGCGTCGATGACAATTCCCTCGACCCCGGGAGGAACGCGCAAAGAGGTGTCTTTTACGTCACTCGCCTTCTCACCGAAAATGGCCCGCAAAAGCTTTTCTTCCGGTGTGAGCTGGGATTCGCCCTTGGGCGTAACCTTACCCACCAGGATATCGTTTGGCTTGATGTAGGCGCCGATCCGGATGATTCCGCTTTCATCGAGGTTTCGCAGCGCCTCCTCCCCGATATTGGGGATGTCCTTGGTGATTTCTTCTTTCCCGAGCTTGGTGTCTCTTGCCACCACCTCGAATTCCTCAATGTGAATCGAGGTAAAGACGTCTTCTTTTACGATGCGTTCGCTTACCAGAATCGAGTCTTCGAAGTTGTAGCCCCCCCAGCTCATAAAGGCCACCATCACATTTCGCCCGAGAGCGAGCTCTCCATGGTCGGTGGAAGGACCGTCAGCCAGGATCTGCCCCTTTTTAACGAAATCTCCCTGCTTTATCAGGGGCTTCTGATTGATACAGGTGTTCTGGTTGGAGCGCTGGAACTTGATGAGCTTGTAGATGTCAACACCATGGCCGACATCAATGCTGTTGGTCGCACGCACGACGATGCGGGTCGCATCGACGTATTCGACAATGCCCTCACGCTTGGCAACGATCGTGACCCCGGAGTCCTTGGCGACGATGCGCTCGATCCCGGTGCCGACGAGCGGGGCGCGGGTCTGGATGAGCGGCACGGCCTGGCGCTGCATGTTGGAGCCCATGAGGGCGCGGTTAGCGTCGTCGTGCTCCAGAAAAGGAATGAGCGAGGCCGAAACGCTCACCAACTGGTTTGGAGAGACGTCCATATATTTGATCTCGGCCGGCGGAACGATCACGAATTCCCCCGCCTTCCGGGCCGAAATGCCCTCGGCCTTGAGAGTGCCGCTCTCGTCGAGCACCGCGTTGGCCTGGGCGATCGGATATTCCTTCTCGTCCATGGCCGTGAGGTAGCTCACATCCCCGCGGGCGGTCGACCCCTCAACCTTGCGGTAGGGGGTTTCGATGAACCCGTAGGGGTTTACCCGCGCGTAGGTCGAAAGCGACACGATGAGTCCGATATTGGGGCCTTCCGGCGTCTCGATCGGGCAGATCCTGCCATAGTGGGTGGGGTGGACGTCCCGCACCTCGAAACCCGCGCGCTCCCGGGTCAAGCCCCCGGGGCCAAGGGCACTGAGGCGCCTTTTGTGCGTGATTTCAGACAGCGGGTTCGTCTGGTCCATGAACTGGGAGAGCTGGCTCGTGCCGAAAAACTCCTTCACCACCGCAGAAACGGGTTTTGCGTTGATGAGATCGTGGGGCATGAGCGCCTCGACTTCCTGGAGGGTCATTCTTTCCTTGATGGCCCTCTCCATGCGCACCAAACCGATACGGTACTGGTTTTCCAGAAGCTCGCCCACCGCACGAACACGCCTGTTGCCAAGGTTATCGATATCGTCTACGGGCCCCTGCGAGTCCTTGAGCTTGATCAGCTGGCGAACGGAGGTGAGGATGTCGTCTTTTCGAAGCACCCGGTAGTCGAGCGGCACATCGAGATCGAGCTGCAAATTGAGCTTGAGTCTTCCGACCTCGGAGAGGTCGTAATGGTCGGGGTTGAAAAAGAGATTTTTGAAAAATTCATTGGCCACATCGAGTGTTGGAGGGTTGCTCGGGCGCAGCCTCCGGTAGATTTCGATGAGCGCATCCTCCATAGTGTTCACCTTGTCCATGAGCAAGGTGTTTCGAAAGGAGGGGCTGATATCGACCCCTTCGAGGTGCAAAAGCTCGATGTCGCCTATCCCGCGCTCGCGGAAATCGCTCAGCATCTCCTCGTTGATCGAATCGTTGCACTCGGCGATGATCTCACCGGTCGAAAAATCGATCACGTCCTGGGCCAGGACCTCGCCGATGAGCTCTGCGGATTTTACGGGCAGCCGGCTTATCCCGATTTCCTGAAGCCGTTTGAGAGCCTGCTTGCCAAGCTTTCGATTCTTTTTGATCAGAATCTCGCCGGTTTCCGGATGCACGATATCGTCGGTCGCACGACTTCCCAGCAGGATCTCCGGGTTTAGCTCCTTTTCCATCAGGTTGTCGGCGGTAAGGAAGACCTTTTCGCTCGGATAGAAGTAATTGAGCAACTCCTCGGTCGAGTAGCCCAGGGCCTTTAGCAGCACGGTGACCGGAAATTTGCGCCTTCTATCGATGCGTATATACAAAATGTCTTTGGGATCGAATTCCAGGTCGAGCCAGGAGCCGCGAAGCGGAATGATTCGGGCCGAATAAAGGATTTTGCCGCTCGAATGGGTCTTTCCCCGATCGTGGTCGAAAAAAATGCCGGGGGAGCGGTGCAGCTGGCTCACTATGACCCGCTCGGTCCCGTTGACGATGAATGTCCCGTTGTCGGTCATGAGCGGCAGAGTGCCGAAGTAGATTTCCTGTTCCTTGATGTCTCGAATGGAGCGTGTGCCGGCTTCCTTGTCCACATCATAGACGACAAGCCGCACAACTATTTTCACGGGCGCCTCGTAGGTCATTCCCCTCGCAAGGCATTCGTCGACTTCATATTTGACCTCGCCAAAACTGTACTGGACAAACTCGAGGGAGGCCGTCCCGCTGAAATCCTCGATGGGGAAAACGGATTTAAAGACCTCCTGGAGGCCTCTTTCCACCCGGGCCTCGGGGGGAACATCCTTTTGCAGGAACAGCTCGTAGCTCTCCTTTTGCATCTGGATAAGGTTTGGTATCTCCACAATCTTGTGGATTTTCCCGAAGTTTTTGCGTACCCTGTATTCATGGGTCAGTGCAGTAGGCATATTCTCTCCAGGTTGCGGGAAGCGCAAACGCAGTGACGAGTACGGTGCGGATCGAGCAGGGGCAAAACGCCCTTTCGCTCACTTCCCACACATTCCTTTTCACTGCTCTTTTCTTCCGGCCCGATGCTTTTTC
>JAKAJS010000230.1 GCA_021813685.1 Deltaproteobacteria bacterium
GTAAAGCCGATCGGATCATCGTGCTCGGCAAAGGCGAGATCATCGAGCAGGGAAGTTTCAGCGAACTGATACGGGGGGAGGGGCCTTTTGCCGCGCTCTATCAATATCAATTCAGTGAATAGTGAGCAGTGAACAGTGACCGGTAAATAGTGACTGGAGGCCCTTTGCGTTGTCGGTTTCGGGGTATGCTTTTTGTTTTTGTCGCGGTTTTGCTCGCCGGGGCGGCTTTTGCCGGCCCGTTGCATACGCACCGGACTGGAGCAGAGCTCAAAGGATGGAGCACGGCGGATATAAACGGGGTCGAATGGCTGATCGATCCGCAGGGAAAGCCTTTTTATTCGAAGGGCGTTGATATCGTCTCCCCCGGAATCAAGTGCGAAAAGAGCCTGGCCGGCCACGCATTTTTCTGGGCCAATTTTTGCCCGACGCTGGATCGTTGGCGCACCGAAGTCGGAGAAAGACTCCGGAAATGGGGGTTCAATACTCTCGGGGGCTGGTCGGACAGTTCCCCCAAAATCGGGCTGCCCCTCATGGTGGATCTGGAGCTGGGCCGCAACTCCCACTACCACTGGTTCGATCCCTTCGATCCCGAGATGGGAAAGATTACCATGGAGAAGGCCCGGGAACTCACCGCCCCGTATCGGAACCTGCCCCAACTCATAGGATACTTTAGCGACAATGAAGTCGGGTGGTGGAATTCGGCCCTTTTCATCTGGTATCTGAAGGCCCCGTGGGATAACCACACCAAGCGGTTTTTGTGGCAAATGATCTACAACACCTATGGAGGCAGCTGGAAGGCGCTTCTTGCCGACTGGTCCCCGCAGAATGGGGCCAAAAGTTTCGAGGACCTCAAAAAGACCGGGGCCGCAATGAAATTGAGGCCGGGCGGAAACGGCATCCGGCTGGTCGACCGGTTCATGAGCTCGGTCGCCGGACGCTACTACAAGCTGATGTACCGCGCGATCAAGGCCGCAGACCCCCGGGCGCTCGTGCTGGGAGACCGGCTGCCGCTCTATTATCACCAGGATGTCATACGGGCGATGGGAAACAACGTCGATGTGATTTCGACCAACTATAACGTCGATACTCCCGACGGCTGGGTTGCGCCCTACTACTTCGACGGGCTGCGAAAACTCAGTAAAAAGCCCGTTTTGATAAGCGAGTTCTTCTTTTCCTCCATGGAAAACCGGAGCGGCAATCTCAACGAGGATTTCGGCAGCCTCAATCCGAACCCGGGCCACCTCATGACGGTCCCCACCCAGGCAGAGAGGGCGTGGGGAGCGGGCCGGGCGGTACTAAACTTTGCCCGGTTCCCGAACGTCGTCGGCGCCCAGTGGTTTCAATACTGCGACGAACCGCTCGGGGGACGCGAGGACGGGGAAGACTACGACATGGGGCTTATCGACACGTCCAACAGGCCTTACCGGAGGCTGACCGAACAGTTTCGCAAAATCAACCCGGTTCTCGACAAGACGCACGAAGAGAGCCGGGAGATTGCCCGGAAGCGCTCTGGTGCGCCCGGCCCGATTGCGGTGCCCCAAGCCCGTTACCGGATCGATGTCAGCGACCAGTCCCTTGTCGAATGGGACAAGGAAAAAACGCTTCTTACCGGCTTTACGGCCCTGTCGCCCCATGTGCCCTTCGCCGAAGTCCACCTCACCTGGAGGCCCGAGGGCTTCTACCTCTTCAGCCTCTCCGATGTCTACGTACATCCTGATTTTCTGGCCTACGGGGGGCAATTCCCCAAGTCCGAAGCCTTTCAGCTCCATTTCACCGTGGAAAATAAGGGAGTGCGAAAGCACCTGGCCATTTACCTGGTACCCCACAACAACCCTTCGGCCCCCGACGGCTTTGAAATCGCCCCGCAGCTTTTTCGGCTCGAAAACTCCGTCTGCGTGCAAAAGCTTGCCACCGCCGGCCACGTGCAAAGGATTGATGAATCCCTCCCCCACATCGCCATAGAGGCGTTTTTTCCGGCCAAATGGTTCGGGGTCGATGCCTTGAAGGCTGGGATGCGCTTTCAGGCAAACATTGGAATGATCAGCTATTTTCGGGAATTTACCATGGCGTGGGCCGGGAATCCCGAGGTGGGGGCGATCACTTCGCCCGAGGATTTCCGGGAGATCGTTTTGAAATAAGATGCTATACTGAAAGCTAGGGCATATAGTTGGTCTCCATCCGGAACCCCGGGCCATGAAGGTGGCGGGTACGGTGTTGACTGTGCCCACTTTGGGACAATGCGTGGGAATGTTGGGGTTCGCTGCGCTCCCCCCAACCTACGAATCCTGCGCCCATGCGGATCGGAGCGTTGCCCACCGGGAGGTCTCCGGATGGATATATCCTGAAGCGTGAAGCGGAGAGGCAAAAGATATGTTCGACACCCTGTCGGGAAAGCTGGAAAAGGTCTTCAAGAATTTGCGCGGCCTGGGGAAGCTCTCCGAGTCCAACATCAAGGAGGCCTTGCGAGAAGTGCGAATGGCGCTGCTCGAAGCCGACGTCCACTACAAGGTGGCCAAGGATTTCGTCGCGGGCATCGGTGAGCGGGCCGTGGGGCAGGAGGTGATGCAGAGCCTTACCCCCGGCCAGCAGGTCATAAAGATCGTCCACGAGGAGCTGGCCGCCCTCATGGGGGGGAGCGCCGAGCCGCTCAAACTCTCCGGGCGGCCTCCGGTCGCGGTCATGATGGTTGGGCTTCAAGGCTCGGGGAAAACGACCACTACCGGAAAGCTTGCCCGTAAGCTCGCAAGCGACGGTCGAAGACCCTGTCTTGTCCCGGCCGATGTGTATCGACCCGCCGCCATCGAGCAGCTCGTCACCCTTGCCGGGCAATTGAAGCTCCCTGTCTATGCGTCCAAATCCAGCCAGACCCCGGAGCGGATTGCCGAAGAGGCGCTCAATTTCGCCCGTCAGGAAAATTGCGACACTCTCCTGGTCGATACGGCCGGGCGGTTGCATATCGACTCCGAACTCATGGAGGAGCTCTCGCGGTTAAAGACCATTCTGTCTCCCGCAGAAGTGCTCCTGGTGGCCGATTCGATGACCGGCCAGGACGCGGTGCAGATTGCCGGGGCGTTTAACGAAAAGCTGGGCCTTACCGGGGTCATCCTCACCAAGCTCGACGGCGATGCGCGCGGCGGGGCGGCCCTTTCCATTCGCTCGGTCACCAGTTGCCCGATAAAATTTGTCGGGGTGGGCGAAAAAATGGACGCCCTCGAAGTGTTTTACCCCGACCGGATGAGCTCGCGAATCCTTGGCATGGGAGATGTTCTCACCATGATCGAAAAGGCCCAGGAGGCCTTTGACGAAAAAGAGGCCGAGGAGATCGCGCGAAAATTCCGCCAGGATGCCTTCACTCTGGAGGATTTTCTCGCTCAGCTCCAGCAGGTGAGAAAAATGGGGTCCTTCGAACAGATCATGAGCATGCTCCCGGGTATGGGGGCGCTTAAAGAGCTCAAAAAGCTCAAGGTTGATGAAAAAGAATTCGTGCGGATGGAAGCCATCATCCGGTCGATGACCCGGGAGGAGCGCAGAAACGTCGATGTTTTGAACGCGAGCCGCAGGCGAAGGATCGCCTCCGGGAGCGGGACGAGCGTTCAGGACGTCAACCGGTTGCTCAAGGGCTACGAGGATTCGCGCAGGATGATGCGGCAGATGATGGGCGGACTCGGCGGGGGGAAGAAAAAGAAGGGGAAGGTGCGGCGGAAGGGTTCATTTTTCCCTTTTTAATCTGGCGATTATGCATTATATAGGTGAATTTTACCGTGCCGGTAAATGGCGAGTCGTGCGTCGTGAGTCCGCACACTCTGGGCATGGTGGTGATTTCCCAGACAAATAGCGCCTCCAGGGCGCAGCAGTTCCCGCACCCGGCGTGTGGAGGAAAACAGGAGGTCTAGAGTTAATGCCGGTTAAAATTC
>JAKAJS010000019.1 GCA_021813685.1 Deltaproteobacteria bacterium
GTTTACTGTTCTCCGCTCAATTGCGCAAGCGAGTCGGTCATGCTCCGAATGTCCTTGCTTTCCAGCTGCACCTGCTGGAGGGTGCCGTCCCTATCCAGCCAGCCGGTTACGGGACCGGTGTCCTTGGGGGCGGGCGTGTTCCAGGCAAGTGAGCTCATTTTGCCGAACCTGTCAACCAATTTGATTGAGTTGGCCGCGTCCTGCGGTGGTTTTCCCGCCGGGTGGGCGGACCCGCTGATATATGCGGCGTTATGCATGAAGGCCAGAAAACTTTGGACCGCCCACGAATTCTTCATGGCTTTCGGGGCCGCAGTTCCCGCGACTTTTCCCCATTTACCGCCATTCATCAGCACAAGATCCCCGCTGCCGGTGGAAGTCTTCCACGCAATCTTCTTTATGTCCGAAGGCCGGGAGCAAAGAGAGCGGTCGACAAGCGAGTCGGCAGAGTGCGGGATGGAGGAAACAAAATAGGTGGAAAGAAGCACGGGGCACTGGAGCTCGGAGGAAGTGGCGACAGCCTGCTTTTGGCCGGGCTGCGGGAGTGCCACTTTCAGCTCCCGAGACTTACCGTCTTTTAGCTGGAAGGTGATGTCGATGTCGGGTGCAGAAGGCATGGCGCCATTTTCAAGAAAATTTGAGGCGCGCAGCCAGTGCAGCCCCTGCAGAAGCCTGTCGACCTTGTCGGTGCTGATTTTGAGGGCGGGCTGGGTCTTTGATTTCCAGATACTCGTATCTCCCTGCCGTTGGAGGTCGAGTTGGTCACCGTTTCGCCACTTGATCTCAAAGGCTTTCACCTGGTGAGGCTCCCACGAAAACAGTTCTTTTCTGCGAAGGTCCGTGAGATTCTTGTTCAGGTCGTCATAAGACTGACTGGATATCAGGAAGACCTCGCCCTCTTTTCCGGCTCTTGCATAAAAGCCCGTCTGTGCGGGATTCTTGGCTCCCGCCTCCAGCTCGAGCCACTTGCCCCCGGCGAGAAATCGGACCACGAGGGAGGGTTTATCGAGCCCGAACGCTTTGAGGTTCCCGGCGGATTTGCCGATTTTACGCACCATCGAGACATGCCGGAGGGTGGAAAGAAGACCGGTAAGCTGCATATTGTCCACTTCGGAGACGATAGGGCTGGTAATTGCCCATTTGCCGGTCTTTTTGAGACTGATGGTTTTGTCTTGTCCCGACTGGATGTCGAGTTGGCTGACGGTTTTGGGGGCGAAGGAGAAAACGAGCCGCGACTCTTTTGCCTTTGTGGCCGCCTTTTCCTTTTCCATCCTCAGCACGCCGTAAGTCGCACCGATAGCGAGCAGGACGAGAAAGTAGACGGCAGTGGTGCGAAATTTCATCTCTGAGACCTCCTGATTCTGTAGACGGCTATACCGGAAACCAGGACGGCAAGCGGCATCAGTATGAGCACCACCCAGAAAATGGACATCCCCTGGGAATTGGTGAGCATCAGGGGTTTGTTCACCCCGGGCCTTTGGATGGTTATCAGTTTCGTTTCATTGGCAAGATAATTGATGGTGTTTAAGAAAAAGTCGCCGTTGCCGTACTGATTGAAGTACGAATTGGTGGCGAAAAGCGAGTTGCCGGAAACGACGAGTTCGCCCATTTTTCGGTCCGGTGCGGCAGGAGTTTGTTTTACCGCCGGCTGGGGCTGCGTTACCGGAATGGAGGCCATCGATACCAGCGGAACAGGTCCGGGCATGTCTTTGGTCTTATCGAATGACGCCTTACCCTCTTTGAGTTGGTCGAGATTGCGGTCCGCCCATGCGCTGGAGGAAGTGGAGGCGAGAGTTTGCAGTTCGATGCCCTTGGGCGGGTTTTTCATCGGGACAACCGACCTCGCGTACGGATAGAAAGTGGGCTCGGTAAAATCCCGTGTGATCGGGCTCGTTCCGTATTGCATCACCACGGGGACCGTGGGGCTTGCCCCGAAAAGGCGGCTTAGCTGGTCGATCACCACATCCTGTTCGATCTGAAGGCCGTAGCCTTCGAGAAAATTCGTCATGCCGGTTTGTACGAGCGGATCGAGCATAAGGAACACTCTTCCGCCACGCGCCAGATAGGCCGAAAGAATCTGCTGCTCCCGCTGGGGAATGGGCTTCTGGGGGCCTGCGATGACTACGGCGGCGGCATCGGCGGGGACCTCGTTTTGCTGCAGGAGGTTGAAGTCGGCGACCTTGTAGTTGTCTTTTACGAGGGCGGCTTTGGCGATGGAAAAGCCCTCGCGCCCGCTGTCGGTAATGGAGCGCTCCCCATGGCCGTTCAGAAAATAGATCTTCTCACTGACGTTGCTTTGAAGCTTCAGAAGCGCGTTCGTAATGACCTGCTCATCGGCCGTTTGAACCGTCTGCTTTTTGCCGTAGCCCTCCAGTATAATGGTCCCATAAGTTTTTACACCGTAGCTTCGGGTCAGCTGCGGATGCGTATCCGGGTCGATCATCTGGTATTTGATGTTTTTGCTGTAGTAGCAGTAGGTATTCAAAAGATCTTTTATCTTGTCTCTGCCCTGGGCGCCCGGACCGCTCGACGAGATGAAAACCTTGATGGCTATCGGCGAGTGTATCGTTTTGAGGATCTTTCGGGTCTGCTGCGATAGAGTGAAAGCCCCCGTACCGGTCATATCCACCCGCAGCGGCTTTTCTTGCGCGATAAGAATGATGAAAACCAGGATGAAGAAGAAAATCAGAGTCGAAACTATGGTGTTTGTGCCGTAAGCCCATTTGAGTTTGCGGCCGTTTTTTGCCGGCATTTTGGTTACTCCGTCGTTCTTTGGTTTCTATGCTTCGGCCAGGGGGGAGTGGGGGAGAGCAGGGCCTGCAGGACCCGGAACGTTCCCCGGTCGCCCGGCTACCCTCTCCAGCGATACGAACTCATCTGCCTGAGCGTCAGGAAAAGGAAGAAAACCGAAAAAGCTATATAAAACAGTATATCCCTGGAATCGAGCAGCCCTTTGGCCAACCCTTCGAAATGATCGGAGACCGAAAGGTATTTGAGGATGCTTCCCACTGCCGGACTCACCGCCGATTTGGCTTCCCCTATGAACCAGAGTACGAGCAGGACGCCGAAGGTGATGATGGCGGCAACGATCTGGTTGCGGGTGAGCGAAGAGGCGAAGGTGCCAAGGGCCAGAAAAGAGCACCCCATCAGGAAAAGCCCCCCGTAGCCGCAAATGATCGGCTTCCAGGAAGTGCCCGCTATCGAGTGCAACATGATGACGCCGGGAAGTGTGGCTGCGATGAGGATGGCGAAGGTTGTGAGACAGGCCGCGAATTTTCCGACAACGGTGGCAAGATCGCTTACGGGGTAGGTGTAGAGCAGTTCGATCGTGCCGCTCTTTAGCTCTTCGGCATAGAGGCGCATCGTCAGAAGGGGGGCCACAAAGAGCATGACGACCCCGACGTTCCACAGGAAAGAGCGCATGAACAACCCCGTCAGGCTCACATTGTGGGCGATCTCGGGGTTTTGCGCGATCTGGTAGCTCACCATGATGATCTGTCTCAGGATGTAGTTGAAAAAGATTCCCGCGATCAAAAGAAAAAAGAAAGCCACAACGTAGAAGATGGGCGACAGGAACATCGCGTAGAGTTCTTTTTTATAAATGGGCCAAAAACCTTTCATGATTCGGCTCCCTCCGGATTGCTCTCTTCGGTTACAAGCTGCATGAAGATATCTTCGAGGCTAAGCTGCACGGTTTTTAACTCGAGCAGGCCGCACCCTTTTTGCACCGCCAGAGCCGCAATCTGGGGACGCATATCGACGGCGGGGTCCGTTTCTATCGTAAACTTGCTCGTTCCATTGCTCACGACGGAGACCTTCTGTACCCCGGACATATTTTCGAGCGCCTGGGCAAACTCAGCGCCCGATCCCCGCACCTCGAGAAGGATCGTCGCCGCTTT
>JAKAJS010000185.1 GCA_021813685.1 Deltaproteobacteria bacterium
CCATTATCGATCCGTTGATTCTCGAAACCAAGAGCGAGAAGCTCATTATCGCAGCAGCCATAGATGCACTCTGTCACGCCATCGAAGCATACGTATCGACAATAGCCTCTCCTTTTACCGAGGTGCGGTCGCTGCAGGCCATTACGCTCATCCTGGAGCATCTGAGGCCGGCCATCGAAACCCGCTCCCCGGATCACTTCGAGAAGCTGAGCATTGCGAGCGCCTCCTCCGCCATGGCTTTCAGCAATGCGAGCCTGGGGGCCGTGCATGCTCTTGCCCACTCCCTGGGCGGGATGTTCGATGTGCTTCATGGACTGGTGCACCCGGTTTTGCTTCCGCCGGTGATGCGCTACAATTTGCAGAGTTGCCCCGAGCGGCTTGCAGCCATCGGGGATAGCCTGCCGGGCAGGCGCAGACGCTCGCAGAAGGCTGCGGCGGAGGCCGGGATCGAACGTATCGAGGAGTTTTGCCACTCCTTTGGCGGCCCGGTAAGGCTTCGGGACCTCGTGCCCGACCGGTCGGAGCTGCCCGAACTGTGCCGAATGGCACTTAACGATATTTGCCTCCTCACCAATCCCCGGCCTGTTAGCCTGGAGGACCTTCTGGGGATTTGCGAAAAGGCGTGGTAGGAGGGCGGACACGGGCTTTCCCCGTACCCTGTGACTTGCGCCCCCCCCAACCGGTGACGACCGTTATGGAAAAAAAAGCCACTATTCAGGACCTCATCGGTCTGGAATACGCCAAATTGGGCTTCTTTCGCGAAGCTCAGGACATGATCGCCGAACTGCGGGCGTCGAACCGGGAGCTTGCCGATAAGCAAAGGCACATCCAGGCGATTCTGGACGGCATCACCGATGTCATGGTGGTGCTCTCCCTTGATTTCAGGCTGACTTCGGTCAATGGAGTGTTTCAGGAGGTATTTCATGAAGAGGAGCCTCTTGGAAAGTTCTGCTACCGGGTGATGCACCAGCAGGACCAGCCCTGCCCGGGGTGCCCGGCCCTGGTTGCCCGGGATACGGACCAGGTGTCGCGCCGGCTTCTCATCTTTCCCGTAAACGGCCGTAACCGCCATTTCGAAATCACCGCGTCCCCGCTTCGCGATTCTGACGGGAAGCCCTCGCATATCCTGATTTTGCGGCGCGACGTCACCCTGGAAAAGGAGTACCAGGCCAAGTACTATCAGGCGGAAACCATGGCTACCATGGGAGTGCTGGCAGCCGGTGTGGCTCATGAAATCAATAATCCGCTCGCAGCCATCTCCGGGTTCGCCGAAGGTCTGAAGCGGCGCTTGCCCAAACTTTCCACACAGGCGGAGACCGAGCTTGTGGAAGATTTCAACGAATATATCGGAATCATCCTCAAGGAATGCAATCGCTGCCGGGAAATTGTGCAGAATCTGCTCACCTTCAGTCGCCAGAAGCAAAACGATTTTTCTCCCGTGGACCTGAACAGCGTGGTGACAGATACGCTCAAGCTGCTAAGAGGCCACCTCAAGGGCTGCCCGCAGGATCTCATTCGCCTGGAGCTCGAGGAGCGGCTTTGTCGCATTAGCGGTGTGGAATCCCAGCTCAAACAGGTGCTTTTGAATCTTCTGCTCAATGCCCTGGACGCTACGCGAGAAAGCGGAAAGATCACTGTGCGGACGTTTGCCGACAACGGCTGGGTTGTGCTCGAGGTAATCGATACCGGCTGCGGGATCTCTTCGGAACATCTGAGCAAGCTCTTCGAGCCCTTCTTTACGACCAAACCCGTGGGAAAGGGCATCGGCATCGGTCTTTCCACCTGCTATAACATCGTCAATGCTCATGGTGGGGAAATCATGGCATGCAGCGAAGAAGGCCGCGGCTCGACCTTTCGGGTGAAACTGGCCGTGAGGTGCGGCGATGATTGACTACGACACTATCCGGGTGCTGGTGGTCGACGATGAAGAGTCCATCCGCAGACTGGCGGAAAAGGAGATCGCCAATGGACGGCGCATCGTGCACACCGCCGGATGCGCAAAGGATGCCTTCGAGCTCTTGGGGCAGCAGCAGTTCGACGTCATTATCCTGGATATCCGTTTGCCGGACGGCGACGGGCTCGATTTGCTGGAAAAGTTCCGCGAAGCCTTTGCGGATGTCGAGGTAATTCTCATTACCGGCCACGGCGATATCGACAGCGCTGTGGAGGCCATGAAGCGCGGCGCCTATGACTACATTACAAAGCCCTTCGCGCTGGATCGCGTCGAGCTGGTAATCGAGAAGGCCTGCCAGCGGGTGTATCTCCAAAGGGAGAACCGCCTGCTGAAACACACGCAGAGCTACCAGCCGCCGCCTCGGTTCATCGGACATTCGACGGCCATTCAGAAAATTCACTATCTTATCGAAAAAGTTGCCGCAACCAGGGTCCCCGTGCTGATCACCGGGGAGAGCGGCGCCGGAAAGGATGTCGTCGCCAGGGCCATTCATCTGGGAAGCAACAGGGCCGCCCAGCCCCTCATCGTCAAAAACTGCGGCACCCTGCAAAAAGAGCTCATGCGCAGCGAGCTCTTCGGTCACTGCAAGGGCGCGTTCACGGGCGCCGCGGAAACCCAGGAGGGATTGGTGGCGCTTGCGCACGAAGGCACCCTGTTTCTCGATGAAATCGGAGAGCTTCCACTGGAACTGCAGGCTTCGCTGCTTCGATTGCTCGAAAGCCAGACCTTCCGCCGTGTGGGAGATAAACAGGAGCGCAAGGTGGACGTTCGCTTTCTGTTTGCCACCAACCGCAACCTCGCCGAGGAAGTGAAAGCGGGCAATTTCCACGAGGCGCTCTACCATCGGATCAACGTCTTCCAAATCGATCTGCCGTCGCTTCGCGAGCGCAAGGAGGACATCCCGCTGCTGGTGGAATATTTTCTCGGAAGCCTCTCTTCGGGGCTTACCACCTGCCGTGTTTCCAAAAGCGCGATGCAGTACCTGCTCGCCTACGATTGGCCGGGCAATGTGCGGGAACTCCGAAACGTCATCGAACGCGGCATGATCCTGGCTGAGGGCGGAATTATCTCCGAGCAGGCCCTTCCGCGGGAACTGGTCGAGCGGAGCGGACCGGCCGTCGACTCGGGCGGGTCTCCCTTCTCCCTTGTCGAGGTGGAAAAACGCCACATCCGGCAAATGCTTCTGGCCGCCCGGGGCAACCGCTCTCAGGCTGCCGCGATGCTGGGAATAGGGCGCAAGACCCTCTACCGCAAGCTCAAGGAATACGGAATCGAATAACGCCACTCAACCCGCTCATGGCTCCTAATGACCCACGGGGAGCTCCGCGCGCGTATCATTTTGACTCAGTGACCTAAGTCATCAATATTTCAAATGAAATAATATCCTGCACGCCCTTCTCGCACAAACCCCGCGGCGCTCGCGAGCGCCCCGGTCCCGAATCCGCCCGCATGCGGTTGGCTTATTTAGCTGTAACATTGCGATATAGTTACAATAGTAGGTGTGGCACGCATGTTGCTCAATACAATGGTCGAACCGGGAAGATCGGTGGCCCCCCGGGAGGGGCTCGGCCACCTGGTCATGCAACGAACAAAATGGAAGCATCAGAGGAGCAAACATCATGGCTGTTGGAGAACAAGTATTCGGATTTTTCATTCCCACGGTTACCCTCATGGGCATTGGTTCGCACAAGGAACTCGGAAATCAGATCAAGGCCCTTGGAGGCAAAAAGCCCTTCATCTGTACGGACAAGGGGATAACGAAGGCCGGTCTTACCGAGAAGATCGTAGCCCAAGTTTAACAAGCATGAAAAAATGAAAAGCAATACCAATGAGTTAGGCCTTAAAGAATCTGCCAGTGGCACTACATCGTAATCATTTATCAAACAACCATTTTTCGCACCCCTCCTGGAGA
>JAKAJS010000075.1 GCA_021813685.1 Deltaproteobacteria bacterium
GCCCGATCCCATCGAAGAAACCCGATCCTGTAAATCCTGTAATCCTGTCCAAAGTTTTGTTCCTCCCGGCGGCAAGGGCGAAAGACTCGGACAGGATTACAGGATTGACAGGATTAAAACCGAATCCTTGCCGGAGAGCCGTGTCCCATCGAAAAAACCCGATCCTGTAAATCCTGTAATCCTGTCCAAAGTTTTGTTCCTCCCGGCGGGAAGGGCGAAAGACTCGGACAGGATTACAGGATTGACAGGATTAAAACCGAATGCTTGTCGGAGAGCCGAGTCCCATCGAAAAAACCCGATCCTGTAAATCCTGTAATCCTGTCCAAAGTTTTGTTCCTCCCGGCGGCAAGGGCGAAAGACTCGGAGAGGTTTTCAAGAGCAATCCTGGTCAGAAATTCCAATCCTGTAAATCCTGCTAATCCTGTCACGTTTTTTTGTCACGGCCGGCAGGAAAATTTTGGCAATTGCGGCATAAGTGTTCTACACTGTTCACGTTTGCTCCTTGCCTGCGTTTCTGCAGGGAGCAGACTCTCAGCGTGTGAGACCGGGTTTTGCCGCCTCAGGCGCAAAGTCCTACGGCGTCCCGCGCCTCTTTCCTTTGGCTTCTTCGATACCGACCCAAACGATAAGGAGAAAAGGCTAATGAGCGATACGAAGGCTTTTCAGATCAGGAGCACCGATCCTGCGGTACGGGAAATGATCGGCAAAGCGGAAGGGATGGAAATAAGCACCGTGTGGGACCGCTACGAAGCCATGAAGCCGCAGTGCGGGTTCGGCGATACGGGATTGTGCTGCCGCCACTGTCTGCAGGGTCCCTGCAGGATCGATCCTTTCGGCAATGGTCCCTCGGTTGGAATTTGCGGCGCGACGGCCGATACGATGGTGGCAAGGGGGCTCGACCGTGCCATTGCGGCCGGAACCGCGGCCCATTCGGGCCATGCGAAGCACCTCGCCCACACCCTGCTGAAGATGGCCAGGGGCAAGACGAAAAGCTATTCGATCCGGGAGGCGGGGAAGTTGAGGGCCGTTGCCGCGCGGATGAACATCGCGGTGGAGGGTAGATCCGATAATGACATCGCCCTGGATCTGGCCGAGGCGGCCATGGCGGATTTTCATGAAAAGGAGACTCCGGTTCTTTGGGCGGCTACGGTGGTAAACCCGGAGCGCGCGAAGGTCCTGGCCGCTCATGATCTTGTGCCCCGGGGAATCGATCATGAGGTTTCGGAGATAATGCATCGTACGCTCTACGGGGTGGACGCCGATCCCGTGAACCTGCTTCTGGGGGGCTTGCGCTGCGCGGTCGCAGACCTTGCCGGGTGTTACATGGCGACCGATCTTGCCGACATTCTTTTTGGCATTCCCAAGCCTGCGGCGACCGAGGCAAATCTCGGGACGATCAAGGCCGAGGCCGTAAATATCGCTCTCCACGGTCATAACCCCGTTTTGTCCGACGTGATCGTCTCAAGAGCCGGGTCCAAAAACGGGGCAGCCGTGGCTGCGGGGGCTTCCGGAATAAATATTGTCGGCATCTGCTGCACCGGAAACGAAATCATGATGCGTCACGGAATTCCTTCGTGCACCCATTCGGTCAGCCAGGAGATGGCGATCGTAACGGGTGCGCTCGACGCGATGGTTGTCGACTACCAGTGCATCATGCCTTCGGTGGCGACGGTCGCAGAATGCATGGGCACAACTCTCATAACCACCATGGATATCGGCAAGATCCCGGGCGCAAAACACATCGAGTTTAGCGAGGAAGAAGCCGAAAGAAGGGCCGACGAGATCTTCGATATCGCCATAGCTAATTTTGTGCGCCGCAAGGCAAAGCCGGTGAATATTCCGCAGGTGAAAACGCCGGTTGTAGCCGGTTTTTCGGTCGAGGCGATTGTTTCGGCCCTCTCCCGACTGGACGAAAAAGAGCCCCTGAAACCCGTCGTCGAGAACATCAAATCCGGAAATATCCGGGGAGTCTGCCTCTTTGCCGGCTGCAACAATGTGAAGGTTCCCCAGGATAATAACTTTGTCGTTATGGCGAAAAAGCTGCTCGCGGCCAACGTGCTCGTTGTTGCGACCGGATGCGGGGCGGGGGCGCTCATGCGCCACGGGTTCATGGATCCGGCCAACACGGATGCGTTGTGCGGGAAAGGGCTCGCGGCGGTGCTGCGGGCCATAGGCGAAGCCAACGGCCTGGGAGGCCCTCTGCCCCCGGTTCTGCACATGGGCTCGTGTGTCGACAACTCCCGCCCGGTGGCTCTTACGGTCGCTCTGGCGCAGTATCTCGGGGTGGATACCGACAAGCTCCCGGTGGTGGCTTCGGCCGCCGAGGCGGTTTCGGAGAAGGCCGTCTCCATCGGGGCCTACGCGGTGGCAGCAGGACTTCCGACCCACGTGGGCGTAATGATTCCGGTTCTGGGCGGGCCTCTTGTTACCGAGGTGCTGACCGAAAAGGTAAAGGGGATTACCGGCGGCTACTTCATCGTCGATCTGGACCCGGAGACTTCCGCCGACAAACTGCTTGCGGCCATCGATGAGCGCCGTGCGGGCCTTGGGCTGTAACGAAAAGGAGCGTGTCATGACGGAGCCAAAGGAAATACTGGTACGTCTGGATCGGTGCATGGGGTGCCATTCATGTGAGCTTGCCTGCGCGGTGGCCCACTCGGAGAGCCGCTCTTTGTACGGAGCCCTTGCGGAGCGGCCGCGCCCGAAGCGCCGCGTGTATGTGGAGTCCGTAAGCCCTGCGATCCCAGTGCCCGTACTGTGTCGCCATTGCGAGGAGGCGCCCTGCATGCACGCCTGTATCGCGGGCGCCATAAAGCGCACCGAAGAGGGCGTGGTGCTCACGGTGAGCGACAAGTGCATCGGGTGCTGGACCTGTGTGATGGTATGCCCGTACGGAGTGATCGGGCGGAATCTGGAAGAGCACAAGGCCTACCGGTGCGACCGGTGTCCGGACAGGGCGACACCCGCCTGCGTCGAAGCGTGTCCGACAAAGGCGCTGGTTTATTCCAGCGTGGCCGATTTTTCCCGCGATACCCGCCGAACCGCCTCGGAGGCGATGGTGGGAGGCCAGGGAGGGTAGAGATGGCACCCTGTGGGAAACGCTATGTCATTGCAGGAGCAAGCGCCGCCGGCATGGCGGCTGCCCGGGCCATCCGATCGCTCGATGCGCACGGAACGATCACCGTTTTTTCCGACGAACCCGACGCCCCCTACTTCAGACCGTTGATCCCCTTTTTGATAAGCGGCAGGAAGGGTGCTTCGGATATGGCCATGTCGGGCGAGGGACCCTACACCGCCGCCGGAATCGATATTCGGTTGAACTGCCGTGTGAAGCGAATCGACAGCCGGGGGCAATCGATCACCCTTGCCGGTGGGGAAAGGGTCCTCTACGATAAGCTGCTGATCGCTACCGGCAGCCGTTCCTACATACCGCCTGAGATCGAAGAGACGGGTGCGGAAGGCGTATTCGCCCTGCGGACGCTTGCTGCGGCAAGAGCCGCCGCGGAGCGTGCGGGAAATGCGCGCCATGCCGTTATGCTCGGCGGCGGAATGCTCAACCTCAAAGTCGCCTTCGCGCTTTTGGAGCGCGGCCTCGAGGTCACCATGGTCGTTCAGTCTCCCCAGGTCCTTTCGCAACTGATGGAGCCCGGCGACGCCTTCCTGATTCGAGACGCCCTGAACAAGGCGGGCCTGAAAATTGTGACAGGCGCCTCCGCTCGCAAAATACTTACTGACCGTAGCGGTGTTAGCGGAGTGCTCCTTGGCGACGGCCGTGAAATCGGTTGCCGGATGGTGTGCATCGGGAAAGGTGTCAGGCCCGAGGTCGGTTTCAATC
>JAKAJS010000077.1 GCA_021813685.1 Deltaproteobacteria bacterium
CGCGAATCGTTCGAGGATACGCAAGTCGCCGAGGTGCTCAACCGCGATTTCGTCTCCATCAAGGTCGATCGTGAAGAGCGCCCCGATATCGACCAGGTGTACATGAACGTTTGCCAGACGGCGACCGGCCGTGGAGGGTGGCCGCTTTCAATTTTCATGGACCCGGACAAGAGGCCTTTTTTCGCCGGGACCTATTTTCCCGAAAGAAGCCGGCTGGGGATGCCGGGCCTTCTGGAAATCGCGCAAAGAATCGCCGGGCTTTGGAGAGAGGAGCGGGGGCAGCTCGCAGGGATCAGCGAAAGGATAACGCGCGCCATCGAGCCGCCCATCCCTCAACTCTCGGGCGAATTGCCGAACGGGGATTTGTCCGAGAGTGCCTATAGAGGTCTTTGCGAATCGTTCGATCATGTCTGGGGAGGTTTTGGAACGGCACCCAAGTTTCCCAATGCTCACAGCCTCATCTTTCTTCTCCGCCGGAACAGGCGCAGTCCCGGTTCGGATGCGTTGCACATGGTCGAAAAGACCCTTTTGTCCATGCGCGCCGGAGGCATCTTCGACCAGATCGGGTTTGGCTTTCACCGTTATTCAGTCGACGAAAAATGGATCGAATCTCATTTTGAGAAAATGCTCTACGACCAGGCGATGCTCGCGCTCGCCTACACGGAGGCTTTTCTCGCAACGGGCGATGCGCGCTACGGGAAAGTGACCCGGGAGATATTCGAATACGTACTGCGCGATATGCTCAGCCCGGAGGGCGGCTTCTACTCCGCCCGGGATGCCGACAGCGAGGGGAGGGAGGGGGCGTTCTACACCTGGACACCGGAGCAGGTGGCTCAGGCCCTGGGAAAAGATGCGGCCGAGCTCTTCTGTCGCGCCTACGGAATCACCAGCCATGGAAATTTCGAAGGGGGAGCGAGCATACTGCATATCCCGGAGCCATTCGATAGACTTGCCTCCAGTCTCGGAATGGGCCTCCCGGATCTTGAGGCGGCGCTCGAAGACGGACGCCGGCGCCTTTTCGACGCCCGTGAAAGGCGGATTCACCCCCTGCGGGACGATAAGATTCTTGCCGCCTGGAACGGGCTCATGATTGCCGCCCTTGCCAGGGGCGCGCAGGCCCTGGGGGATGATTCCTACGCCCGGGCTGCCGTCCGGGCGGCGGATTTCGTATTGCATAAGATGCAAAACCAAGCGGGGCGGCTGTACCGGCGCTACAGGCAGGGGGAGGCGGCAATCCCGGGATATGCGGACGATTACGCCTTCCTTATCCGGGGGCTCGTTGAACTCTACGAAACCGTTTTGGACGTGCGCTACCTTGCCGAAGCCGTGCGGTTGCAGGAAGAGATGTCGAAAATCTTCGGCGCCCCGGACGGCGGGTTCCACTATGCGGGAAAGGACGGCGAGCAAATGATTGTAAAGGAAAAGCCGCTAAACGATGGAGCGCTTCCCTCCAGTAATTCCATTGCGGCGATGAACCTGCTGCTGCTTGGCCGGATGACGGGAAATCCCGAATTTGAAAAACAGGCGGATTTGCTCCTGAGATCGTTTGCCGCCGAGGTCTCCGTGTATCCCGCCGCCTACACGCAGCTTCTCCAGGCACTTGATTTCGCCCACGGCCCTACCCGGGAGGTGCTCATCGCAGGAGACTCTTCCTCTGCGGCGACGAGGCAAATGATAGAAAGCGTGCACAAGGTCTATGCTCCCAACCGGGTGCTGATGCTCAAAGAAAGTGGGGAATCGGGTGAGGAACTGGCCAAAATCGCGCCCTTTACGGCTTCGGTAAGGCCGGAGGCAAAAGAGCCGGCCGCCTACGTGTGCGAGAGCTTTCGTTGTCAAAATCCCGTCAGAAGCGTTTCGGAGCTGACGACGCTTCTGCAGAGCCGGGAGCGCTCCCTGGCGTGATGATGGCGTGATTTAGCGCGAAACTGGCGCGATTAAGGCGCGATACTGAAACTCTCCTGTTTTTGGCAACATATTGAACTTCCTGGGAAACGAGCTATTTTGGGGATATGGCATGCATGTTGCTTTTGTTAAACGGCAAAGAGAAACCAACTCTTTCCTCCTCATAAGCTAACCGGTTCTAGCCCCTCCGGTTAGCTTTTTTTTTGTAGAAACCACCACTCGGGAGAATGTCGCAATGGGCAAGACTCTTCTTGGAATATCCGCTTCACCCAGAAAGAATGGAAACAGCGAGCTTTTTATCAAAGACATTTTGAAACGGATGGGAGAGGGGTGGGAGCTTCGGATGGTGCGGCTTCCCGAACTGGACATAAGACCGTGCAAAGCGTGCTACCACTGCCTTTTCGACCAGATGCGGTGTCCGCAGGAGGACGATTTTCTCGCTACGCTAACTTTGCTCGCCGAAGCGGATGCCTATGTGGTTGCCGCCCCGGTCTATCTTCTTTCGGCAAACGGGAGTCTTAAAGGTTTCCTGGACCGGGGGCTTCAATTCTATGGTTTTGTCGATCGTCTGTGGGCAAAACCCGGGGTGGGGGTGGCAATAGCGGGGATAGACGGGATGGAGGGAAGCGGCAAGCGCGATGTGGAGAGTTTTGTAAAGCTTTCGATGGGAGACCTGCGCGGGTCTGCGGTGGTTTACGGGGCGCTTCCGGGAGAAGTGCTGCTAAGCGAGGCGAACGGTGAAATCGCCGAAAGGCTCGCGCGGGCGCTCCTCGATCCAGCCATGAGGCTAAAGCCCGAAGGTCCGGTGTGTCCGCTCTGCGGGGGGGATACCTTCCGGTTTCTGCCGGAGGGCAGGGCCAAATGCATGCTCTGCTCGGGTTCGGGGCACTGGAAGGATGAAAACGGGTCTCTCGAGTTCCAGATCGATCCGGGGGACCACCCGCTTTTTCTTGATCGCGGGAGCGTTGACCGCCATCTGGAATGGCTCAGGGGAATGAAGGGAAGATTTCTTGAACGCAGGCAGGAGCTAAAGGCGGTGGTAAAACCCTATCTTGGTATGGGAACCCTGCTGGAGGGGCAAAACAAAATGAGCAAAAAGTAAAAAGGGCAAAAACCAAGGAAAAGACTCGAATGGCTCCTGTTCACATGAAGTCGATGTTACCTTCCATTGCCCGGATGCTGTTTGACGGCGATTTTACTTCCACCACGACTTCGGGAGATTCTTTGTATACCAGGGGTGCTCGGCCGTCGACAGCGTTCCGCTTGAAGAATTCTTTGCTTCCCCCTGCCACATCGGCGACCTTGATTCCGTCAGTAGTTTGAATCGGAAATTCGGGACGGACCAGGCCCCATTGTCCGCGCCGGAGAAGCCACTCGATTATGTGACCCTGGTACCCGGAATGTTCACCGCCGGACGGGGTCATCATAATGTATCCTTCCGCATTCGTTTCGATTTTGAAAGGCAGATCCTGTAGACTTGGATGCTCGACCACCTCACGCCATTCCATTTCGTACCTCCTTTCCAAATGCGCCCGGTGACAAAGAGCGCTTCGCAACGATCCGCGCGCGGACACGTCGCGCTCATTTGGAACCCAACTGCGCTTCACATTCGGCTCGCGTCATGCGTGCGGCCATTGTCCCAATGGAATCGGAACCAAAGGAATATTCCATTTTACTATTTCAATATGCATTGGAGAAATCGGTACTGCTCCAGGAGACAATTTTCTTATTCCTTTTTAGATTTGCCTTTTGCCTTCGCCTTTCACCTCCGGTTCCCGGAGGTGAAACGGGGTTGCCTGTTCGAACTGATGGGCAATTCGAAGAACCAGTTCCTCCCGGAAGTGGGGACCGAGGATCTGGAGGCCGACGGGCAGGTTTTGCGCGGTAAACCCGCAGGGCACGGAGATGCCGCGGATTCCGGCAAGAC